>NZ_VPCB01000020.1:0-53140 GCF_013418435.1 Acinetobacter sp. YH12142
CCGGATCACAGGATATTTGCCGCCTCCCCGGAGCTTATCGCAGGCTATTACGTCTTTCATCGCCTCTGACTGCCAAGGCATCCACCACATGCACTTAATTACTTGACTATACAACCCCAAACAGTCGCTAATACATACAAGTTGTATTTCGCGTCGCAAACTTAATTGCCACAGTTAGAGTCTCGTGAACTTAATCACTGTACAGCTTCAATTAGATTCATATACCAAAACGCTTGATTCAGTTAATTTCGCTAGTAACTCATTTCATTCAACTTTCACAATTGCTTGTTAGGTTAAATCAAACGAGTATGAACAAATTATTTCAACTCAAATATATTCTGTTAATGATTTTTCCAGCCTTCGTCAGGTCAGGAAACTGTGATAAATCACAGAGCTTAATAACAATGAAGCGAATCATACGCCACTTTGT
This sequence comes from Acinetobacter sp. YH12142, assembly GCF_013418435.1. NCBI lineage: Bacteria > Pseudomonadati > Pseudomonadota > Gammaproteobacteria > Moraxellales > Moraxellaceae > Acinetobacter > Acinetobacter sp. YH12142. The sequence goes on from NZ_VPCB01000020.1 coordinate 431, forward strand.
TGCTAAGCTCTATAACCTAAGCACTTGATCGCTTAAGGACTAAACAACTTCAACACTGCATGATCACATACTGCGCGAAGCGTAGCTTCTTGCTTAAATTTCAAGGAAAAACGTTGTTTTTCTTATCTTGAAATTTGGTGGAGACTAGGAGAGTCGAACTCCTGACCTCCTGCGTGCAAAGCAGGCGCTCTACCAACTAAGCTAAGTCCCCAGCTTATCAATTAAGTCAATGTATCGTATTACTGCCTGCGCACTCACTTTCGTTCGTTAGCCTTGCGTTCGGGCAAAACATGTTTTGCTGACCCTCACTCAAGTAGTGGTGGGTCTGACAAGACTTGAACTTGTGACCCCACGCTTATCAAGCGTGTGCTCTAACCAACTGAGCTACAGACCCTCAGATACATCGTCATGAAGAACAACTTGTTGTGGATTCTTACCAATCGTCAATCTTTCGTTAAGGAGGTGATCCAGCCGCAGGTTCCCCTACGGCTACCTTGTTACGACTTCACCCCAGTCATCGGCCACACCGTGGTAAGCGTCCTCCTTACGGTTAGACTACCTACTTCTGGTGCAACAAACTCCCATGGTGTGACGGGCGGTGTGTACAAGGCCCGGGAACGTATTCACCGCGGCATTCTGATCCGCGATTACTAGCGATTCCGACTTCACGCAGTCGAGTTGCAGACTGCGATCCGGACTACGATCGGCTTTTTGAGATTAGCATCTGCTCGCGCAGTAGCAACCCTTTGTACCGACCATTGTAGCACGTGTGTAGCCCTGGCCGTAAGGGCCATGATGACTTGACGTCGTCCCCGCCTTCCTCCAGTTTGTCACTGGCAGTATCCTTAAAGTTCCCACCCGAAGTGCTGGCAAATAAGGAAAAGGGTTGCGCTCGTTGCGGGACTTAACCCAACATCTCACGACACGAGCTGACGACAGCCATGCAGCACCTGTATCAGAGTTCCCGAAGGCACCAATCCATCTCTGGAAAGTTCTCTGTATGTCAAGGCCAGGTAAGGTTCTTCGCGTTGCATCGAATTAAACCACATGCTCCACCGCTTGTGCGGGCCCCCGTCAATTCATTTGAGTTTTAGTCTTGCGACCGTACTCCCCAGGCGGTCTACTTATCGCGTTAGCTGCGCCACTAAAGCCTCAAGGGCCCCAACGGCTAGTAGACATCGTTTACGGCATGGACTACCAGGGTATCTAATCCTGTTTGCTCCCCATGCTTTCGCACCTCAGTGTCAGTATTAGGCCAGATGGCTGCCTTCGCCATCGGTATTCCTCCAGATCTCTACGCATTTCACCGCTACACCTGGAATTCTACCATCCTCTCCCATACTCTAGCTAACCAGTATCGAATGCAATTCCCAAGTTAAGCTCGGGGATTTCACATTTGACTTAATTAGCCACCTACGCGCGCTTTACGCCCAGTAAATCCGATTAACGCTTGCACCCTCTGTATTACCGCGGCTGCTGGCACAGAGTTAGCCGGTGCTTATTCTGCGAGTAACGTCCACTTATCCCGGGTATTAACCAGGTAAGCCTCCTCCTCGCTTAAAGTGCTTTACAACCAAAAGGCCTTCTTCACACACGCGGCATGGCTGGATCAGGGTTCCCCCCATTGTCCAATATTCCCCACTGCTGCCTCCCGTAGGAGTCTGGGCCGTGTCTCAGTCCCAGTGTGGCGGATCATCCTCTCAGACCCGCTACAGATCGTCGCCTTGGTAGGCCTTTACCCCACCAACTAGCTAATCCGACTTAGGCTCATCTATTAGCGCAAGGTCCGAAGATCCCCTGCTTTCTCCCGTAGGACGTATGCGGTATTAGCATCCCTTTCGGAACGTTGTCCCCCACTAATAGGCAGATTCCTAAGCATTACTCACCCGTCCGCCGCTAGGAATCAGGTGCAAGCACCCTATCCCCGCTCGACTTGCATGTGTTAAGCCTGCCGCCAGCGTTCAATCTGAGCCATGATCAAACTCTTCAGTTAAAATCATTTCGAACTTTATAAGTAAAGTTCTTAAACTTGGCTCATCAATTTTCTGACTTAAATTTCGCTCAAATAAACTTCGAGTAATTTAAACCAATCAATCAATGAAAATAATTTCGATCAATCAACCAGTAAAAATCCACACAAGTTGTTCTTCATAATCTCTTAATGATCTTTCTAACATCTCGTCAATGCCAGAAGCTGGACTTCGATAAACTTAACAACCCAACGCTTCGTGTTTCGTTCGTTTCCGTCTATCTCGTCGGTATGGGTGCATTCTAGAGGATTTCAGAATCATTGCAACCCCCAATTCACTATATTTTTCACGTATGTATTTTTTATAAGCGTTTTTGCTAAAAAAATTGCACTTTTACCTATTTTTTAAGCATTTTTTCTTTGTACACGACAAAAAAAGATAACTCATTGAAATAATGGCATAGTACTTGTTTTCTGACGACGAATATGATGACACATTTCAATGAGTTACATCTCATCTTAAACAAATATCTAAAGTGGAACAAGTCACATGCAAAATGTTTTACACTGATTATGCTTGCATTAATTGTAAAAACAGACATGTAATCTTTCTTCTTCATCTAAAGCCTTACCCATCAAGTGCTTACCACAATCATTTTATCGACGTATACAACGCTTCTTTGCAGATCAGTATTTCGATTATCGTCAAATTTCTCAGTTAATTTTCAATATATTTTCATTCGATAAAGTCCAATTAACTTTGGATAGAACTAATTGGAAATGGGGAAAACGAGATATTAATATCTTGATGTTAGCCATCGTCTATCGTGGAATAGCGATACCTATTGTTTGGACATTGCTCAATAAACGTGGAAATTCAGATACAAAAGAGCGTATTGCTTTGATTCAACGCTTTATCTCCATTTTTGGTAAAGATCGTATTGTGAATGTGTTTGCAGACAGAGAATTTATCGGTGAGAAATGGTTAATTGAAAATGACATTAACTTCTGTATACGTGTTAAAAAAACTTTATTGTGACCAATCACTTAGCCAAGAATCATAAAATTAGTGATTTATTTCGTCATCTTCAAGTTGGTCAAACTGAATGTCGTAAACGACGTATTTGGGTTGGTCGAGTGAAACTGTATATTAGTGCGCTACGATTAGAAGATGGAGAACTTTTACTTGTTGTTTCTCCTATGTTTAATGCTTCTGCTATTCGTGATTATGCATTGCGCTGGGAAATCGAAACGTTATTTAGTTGTCTCAAAGGACGTGGATTCAATCTTGAAAATACTCGTTTAACAGACCCTAGACGAGTCAAGAAATTGATAGCAGTGCTAGCTATCGGTTTCTGTTGGTGCTATTTAACAGGTGAATGGCAACATGATCGGAAAAAAGCGATAAAAATAAAGAAGCATGGACGACTTTCAGTAAGTTTATTTCGCTACGGTTTGGACTATGTTCAAATGGCTATTCTACGTTTGATTGGTTTTGGAAAAAAAGAAGAATTTAAGAAAGTGCTAGCAATTTTAAGAAAGAAAAAGCCTGATAGGACAAGGATCCTATGAAATTTGTCGTGTACAGAGGCATTTTTTATAAATTTTTAGCAAATAGTCGATATTTAATTAAGTAAATTTCTTATATCTAGCAAATCTTTTTCAGCGCTTTTAAGTCTAATAAAAGTGACTTTGATTGCTTATTAATCATTAGTCTACTTTTCTGCCTCAAAGCACATCATTTTTTTCTGTCATCACACCGATTCAAGCTTTATAGACTTTTTTTGCGTGCATTTTTATATTTCCCAGCATTCTTTTAACGTTCATATGCTAAATGTTGCATGACTTCCAAGATGACTTGTTGCTTTCCACGGAAATCTTCAGCAGAAAATAGCAGCTTTGCACGTCGAGGGAGTTGTTCTCGTACCAATGCAAATAGTTGGTACTGTGCTGCGATATCCAAATCATGTAATTGTTGCTGCGCCTCACAAAATAATGCTCGCTTATGCTGTGTGGTTTGGTAGTCAAATAAATATCTCAAGATTCGATCGATCTGTTCATCATGATTATCGGTATTGTAATACGCCATGTTGTTGCTCTTTTTTGATTTTTGACCATTGTTCCATAAGGCCTGTTTTTGCAAAAATCATTTTAATTACATGCTTAGTCATTTTTGCTGATAAAAATACAGCCTATTTATTTGAATAATCACTATTAACGATCACAGTCATAAAAAGCCACTATTTTTGGGCTTTAGACGCATAGAGCGCAGGCTGCATTTCACGTACACTCTTTTTATTTTTTAGGTGCAGGATGCCAACACAGTTTTTTCCACGCTTATTCTTACTATTAAGCGGATTAGGATTATTAGCTTTTGGTGTCGTACTCTCTATACATTCAAATTTAGGGACATCCCCTATTTCTTCGGTGCCCTACAGCTTTAGCTATATCTTTCCACTCACCGTCGGCACATTAACAGTATTAATGCATATCGTCATGATTCTGCTGCAAATGCTGATCTTAAAATCACGCTTTCAGTGGATACAGTGGCTGCAATTACCCGTGGGAATTTTGTTTGGTGCATTTATTGACGGTTTAATGTGGCTGACCCAAGGCTGGAGCATAGAAAGTTACCCACTTCAACTCCTGGCTTGCTTGGCAAGTTGCCTGATTACCGCTTTAGGTGTGAGCTTAGTGGTCAAAGCCAGTCTAGTCCTCTTAGCCGCAGAAGGTCTCTATCAAGCCATTGCTATTCGTTATCGCCTTGATTTTGGCAACTGTAAAACCTATGGCGACATTGTCTTGGTCAGTATTGCGGTTATCAGCAGTTGGCTGGTCTTACATCAAGTCATCGGAGTCCGTGAAGGCACCATTATTACCGCACTTTTAGTGGGAACATTAGTTAAGCGGATCTTACCTAAATTAAGCTTCATTCAATTTGGCTCTAAGCCCTAAAATAAAACTCCATGAACATCTATCTGAGTAAAGACATTTTAAAGCTCGATTGAATCGGGCTTTTTTTCTGGCGCGATTAAAATCTTTAATACAGAAATGAATGTGATTTTTGAAAGGAATAGCTCAATTTTACAAATAAAAAAGGGAAAGATCTCTCCCAAAATCTTTCCCTTAGAATTGAATCTTTAGTCGATCCATCGTGTAGTTATTATAGTTATTTGTTAACTCACTAAAAAAAGAGTCCCTTGGGGAAGAGACTTATAAAAAGTGGAGTTATCGTTATGTACCCTCTAGATGGTATATATATCTCTCTAGATGAATAAATCTTATACATAAAATTCAAGAAATGCAACACATTTGGCAAAATTTAAGTGTTGTTTTTATAAGGTTTTTTTTGAATTTGCTTATTTATATTATTAATATATTAATTGGTAAAAAAAAGCAGGCCGAAGCCTGCTTTTAATTCAATAACTTAACTAAAAATTCAAGAATTTATTAGTCGGTAAAAGTTACTTTTGCGATCGCTTTTTTGCTCGCTTGGATGATCAAAGTTTTGTTTTCTGACACAGCATAACCTGCATCAACCACTTCCCAATCCACTTTCACTGCACCACGACCAATTGCATCTTTTGCTTGAGCAGCATTTTTAGTCAAACCCGCTTCACGCAAAATAGAAGTAATGAAAATCTCACCACCAAATGCGCCACGAGAAATAGTCACTTCTGGTGTACCTTCTGGAAGTTCACCTTCAGTAATCAAATTACCTGCACCTTTGTGCGCATTTGCCGCAGCTTCTGCGCCATGGAAACGTTCAACCAATTCAAGTGCAAGAATTTTCTTCACTTCTTGTGGATTACGGCCTTCAGCCACTTCTTTGAGCAACTGTTGAATTTCTTCAATCGATTTAAAGCTCAACAAGTCAAAGTAACGTTCGATCAAATCATCTGGCATTGAAAGCACTTTTTGGTACATCGCACCCGGTGCATCAAAGACTGCAATATAGTTACCCAAAGATTTAGACATTTTATTTACGCCGTCTAAACCTTCAAGAATTGGCACAGTAATGCACACTTGAGATTCTTGGTCATAACGGCTTTGTAATGTACGACCCATCAGCAAGTTAAAGGTTTGGTCGGTACCCCCCAACTCTACATCCGCTTCTAGCGCAACTGAATCATAACCTTGCACCAATGGATATAAAAACTCGTGAATCGCAATCGGTTGATGGTTGTTATAACGTTTAGTGAAGTCATCACGTTCCAACATTCGTGCCACAGTTTGCTGTGAAGCCAACTGAATCAAGTCAGCAGCAGTTTTTTGACCAAACCACTCTGAGTTGAACACAACTTTAGTTTTCGCAGGGTCAAGAATCTTAAATACTTGTTCTTGATAAGTTTTAGCATTTTCTAAAACTTTTTCACGAGACAACGGCGGACGCGTAGCGCTCTTACCCGTTGGGTCACCGATCATGGCTGTATAGTCACCAATCAGGAAGTAAACTTCATGACCTAAATCTTGGAAAACTTTTAATTTATTAATCAGAACCGTATGACCTAAATGTAAATCAGGTGCAGTCGGGTCAAAACCCGCTTTAATTTTTAATGGGCGATTCTGCTTTAATTTCTTAAGAAGATCTTCTTCAGAAATAATCTCATGTGTGCCTCGTTGAATGAGGGCAAGTTGTTCTTCAGCCGGCAGGAAATTTGACATCACAAAATCCAAATAGATCAGTTATACAATTTGTGCGATATACTAACACTTTTTCAGCACATTGCAGGCTTAAGAATCATCATGACAGCGATCTACATTGGGGTAATGACCGGCACAAGCATGGATGGTGTCGATATTGTTGCTGCTTCTTTTGATCCTTTAGAGATTCATGCGACGCTCACACTTCCCTTTGACCCAGACCTTCGTGATGAACTAATGGCTCTCACCTTGCCTGATGACAACGAAATTGATCGTATGGGTAAGGCAGACGTTGCTTTAGCTCAAATGATCGGTCATGGCATCAATGAGTTGATCGAGAAGAATCAGCTAGATCGTAGTCAAATCAAGGCGATTGGCTCACATGGACAAACCATTCGCCACCGCCCTGAACATGGTTTTACCCTGCAAATTGGCGACCCCAATATTATTACCGAACTCACTAAAATCCCTGTGATTTCAGACTTCCGCCGCCGTGATATGGCTGCAGGTGGTCAAGGGGCACCGTTGGTACCTGCATTTCATCAAGCGCTTTTCCAACATGACACTATTCACCGTGTGATTTTAAACTTGGGCGGAATTGCCAATGTCAGCATGTTACCTGCAGGCAAACCTGAAGATGTCTATGGCTTTGATACAGGCCCTGCCAACATTTTAATGGATGCTTGGTGCGAACGTTATACTGGTCAGCCGTATGATGAAAATGGCAACTGGGCGGCTTATGGTCAGCCCATTCGCAGCCTGCTCGACCGCTTACAAGCACATGAGTTTTTCTCTAAAGAACCACCTAAAAGCACAGGCCGTGAAGATTTCAATCTTGAATGGTTAGATGAACAGATTCTCGATTGGCGTGGAGATCTCGAATATGACGAACTCGAAGATACACCAGAAAACATTCAAGCAACCTTAATGAAACTCACCACACGTGCCATTAAAAAAGCCATTTACCGTTCTGATATGGATACTGGTGAAGTCTATGTATGCGGTGGTGGTGCATACAATTCGCACCTATTAGAGCAACTGCGCTGGCGTTTACGTAAACATGAATGGACGGTACAAAGTACCGCAGATTTAGGCTTAAGCCCAACATGGGTGGAAGCCACAGCCTTTGCTTGGTTGGCGATGCGCTTTGTCAATCAGCTTAGTGCAAATTTACCAAGTGTGACTGGTGCTGCTGGCTATCGTATCTTAGGTACAATCACTGCGGTTTAAGAGTCAAAAACATATAAAAAAGGTCTGCAATTGCAGACCTTTTTATTATTGATGAATTAACGCATCATATTTTTCGCATTTTCATTGCGAAATGCGCGTAAAATCTGTTGCCCTGCACGTCCTGTTGGACTTAAACCCAGTCGATTTTGCTCTTGTCGAATAGCTTGACGGGTTTTATCTCCAATTAATCCATCCACTTTACCAATGTCATAGCCACGGTTAAGTAAAAATTGTTGAATCTCTCGTCGTTCCGCACGTGAAGTCCCAGGATCATCGGTTGGCCATGTCGTACTAAAGCCACCCTTGCCTTGCAAGCGATCGGATAAATGCGCAATCGCTAATGCATAACTCTCTGCCGCATTATAGCTGTAGATTGCATCGAAATTTTTAAACACCAAGAACACAGGCCCACTTGCCCCAGCCGGTGCCATTAAACCTGCTTGGCTCGATCCAGAAAGGTTACCTTGAATTAACGGCGTACCATCGGCACGCTGCAAACCACGATTCATCCAGCTGTCTAATGACTTTTTATTACGGCGACTTTCTCCACTGATCGACATGCCATCCGGAATTTTGACTTCAAAGCCCCACGGCTGACCAGTTTGCCAACCACGCTTTTTCAGGAAGTTGGCTGTAGATGCCAACGCATCCGTGGTACTCGACACCAAATCACGGCGGCCATCACCATCAAAATCCACGGCCAGTTCTTCATAGGTACTCGGCATAAATTGGGTATGACCAAATGCACCTGCCCACGAACCTTTCAATTGTGATTCATTTAAATCACCACGCTGCAAAATCCGCATGGCTGCAAAAAACTCGCCACGGAAATAGCTTTGGCGGCGCCCTTCACAACTTAAAGTGCCCAATGACTGTAATAAAGGATAGCTACCCGCAATATCACCAAAATTACTCTCCACCCCCCAAACCGCGACCACGGTTTCAGCAGGCACACCATAAGCCGCTGCGACACGGTTTAATACATCACGATGCTGCGCCAATTTCTGCCGACCCAGTTGTACACGCTCTTCATCCACCAGTCCTGACAAATAGTCCCAAATCGGTGTTGAAAACTCAGGCTGATAGTTGAGCTTTTCAATCACAGAATAATCAGGTGTTAAATTTTGTGTATAGCGATCATAAGTTGACGCATTCACACCAGCATTCATTGCTTGCGAGCGCAAATTGGCTAAACAGCCTTGAAAGTTATTTTGTGGTGAAATGCTGCTTGTTGCAGGCATGCTCGACGCATTGACAGACTGACCATTAATAATCAACTCGGCATTTGCCTGAGTTATTGCCAAAAAAGCAGTCCCGAAAACAAATCCTAAGTGATGCTTCATACCCTTGATCTTTTTTTGAATTTAAATTGTTGCTTTAACAATAGCAGCTCAAAGCAAAAGTTAAAGGTTCAAAACGTAAATTTAAATTCATAATTTCTACTTATTTAAATTCATTTTTTAAATTTGAATTCAAAAGCAGTTATCCACAACCCAGTTTTAAATTCATTACAAACCAAACAGCGGTTTAAATTTAAATTCAAAACTTTTAAATTTAAAAATAAACTGCATGTAGAAAAAGTTATCCACAAATTCAAAATGGCGTGACAATTCATTTTTTTATTGTTGATAATCAAAACATTATAGTTCTTAAAAGACTCTCTTTATAGATCCAATAAGTCTGATCAACTTTTAAATTCAAATTTTTTAAATTTAAACACAACGAAATGAATTCATTTTTTCAAATTTAAATTCATAAACTTTGAATTCATTGTTTTCGGTATCGGATTTTTTGAATTCAAATTCATGGTTTAAATTTAAAAACACAATTTGAATTCAAAACACATTGGTTATTTTTGATTTTGATTCACACACATCGCAGGCCATTGATACAGAAAAAACCATACGAAGATTAGCGCAGAATATTTATAAACGAACGAACACTTTATGATCAATAGTTTCTTGTCGTTTCACCGATAAGCGGTGTGATTTTGCAAAGAGGCGCAATGATGCCCGAACTACAGCGATAAAAAAAGCGGCCATGTGCATGACCGCTTTTTTATCATTCAAACTCAGGTTTAAATGGTCATATCTTCGCTAAGTGCCAATGGATTCGGCAAAATTTTCGCCAAAGCACGACATAAAGCTGTTAATTCAGCGGTATCGTTCGGCATTAAAGTGATGTGACCAATTTTGCGACCTTCACGCTCTGTTTTGTTATACAGATGCAAATGCGCGCCATTCAGTGCCAATACATCTTCAGATTTCGGATGTTGACCAATGATGTTTACCATGACCGTTGGACGAACAACTTCAGTCGAACCCAAAGGTAGACCTGCTACAGCACGAATGTGGTTTTCAAACTGTGAACACACTGCGCCTTCAATCGACCAATGCCCAGAGTTATGCACACGTGGCGCCATCTCATTGGCATATAAGCCTTTATCTGTCACAAACAGCTCTAGCGTCAAAACACCGACATAATTCAAATGATTGAGCAGGCGAGTAATGTAGTCTTGCGCAACTGGTTGTAAGTCTGCGCTGTTTGGCGCAGGCACAATCGAATGCGACAAAATGCCGTTGTGGTGGTGGTTTTCCGCCAATGGCCATGTTTTCACATCACCGTCTTGACCACGCACCGCAATAATTGAGACTTCACGTGAGAAGGTTACAAAGCTTTCCGCAATCAATTCACCAGCAGGGCCCAGTTCAGCCCATGCTTGATCCATTTGCTCAGCGCTACGTAGCACGAATTGGCCTTTACCATCATAACCGCCACGCGATGTTTTCAGTACGATGGGTAAACCCAGCTCAGCAACAGCGGCTTCCAAACTCTCTAAAGACGTCACAGCCTTATAGGGTGCAACTGGAATAGCTAATTCATCAAACAAGGCTTTTTCAGACAAACGATGCTGTGCAATCGCTAAAGCTTGACGCGGCGGGTGCAGTGCTTTGTTCTTGGTCAACACATCAACATCTGCTAACGGGGTATTTTCAAACTCTAAGCTGAAAACATCTGCACTCTGAATGAAATCTTGCAAGCCATTTTCAGCTTGGGTCGAAATCACTGGACCTAGGGCTGCAGAAGGGCAGTCGGTACTCGCTTCAAAGAAGGTGCATTGAATGTTTAAAGGTAATGCCGCTTGCGCCATCATACGACCAAGCTGGCCACCACCAAAAATACCAATGGTTTTATCCATGAGAAATGCCCCTTAATTAAGCTTGACCCGGAATATTTTTACTCGCCACTTTATCGGTTTGCGCAGCGCGGAAATCTGCAACATTTTTTGCGATATCAGGACGCGTTAAACCTAAAATTTGTGCCGCCATGATCGCTGCATTGGTTGCACCCGCTGGGCCAATCGCCAAAGTACCAACTGCAATACCTGCTGGCATTTGCACGATAGACAGCAATGAATCCACGCCGTTTAAAATCGATGATTTTACCGGTACACCAAGTACAGGCAGGTCAGTCTTCGCTGCGCACATGCCTGGCAAATGTGCAGCACCGCCAGCACCGGCAATAATCACTTGAATACCACGATCACGTGCGGTTTCGGCATATTCGAATAATCGATCTGGAGTTCGGTGTGCAGATACTACTTCCGCTTCAAATGGGACGCCAAGCTGTTTGAGCATATTGGCAGTGTTTTCTAGCGTTGCCCAATCCGATTGAGAACCCATGATAATTCCAACGAGAGGAGTGTCTTGTGAAGCGGCCGCATTCATTGCAATGTTTCCAGAGATTAAAGTAAGAGAGAGTAAATCTCGACTAGAGCCAAGCTTTAATAAGAGCCCCGTATTATAGACTGAAAATTCATCTCAATAAAATTTAACGGTTGTCTTTAAAGAGAAAACTCCATAATATTTTGATGAAAATATTTTTATTTTTTTCAATTTTATAAAAACTTTTATTAAATCAATATTTATAACAACACTTTAAATATGAAACAGATGTTTATCCTGCTCACTCTAGCCCTAAGCTCTCAAAGTTTTGCCCAACTCGTTCAACTCAATACGAACCAATTTGTGAAAGAATTTAACCTTTTACAGCAACAAAAAGACTATAACGGCCAAATTAAGAGTAATGGCTACATCCACGAAAAATTTTTAGTCACCGGAAAATCGATCATTGATGAACGTGAGTCGTTCAAAATGACAGGCTATTACAAAGCAGATGATGGCCGTGATAACATGTATTCAATTTCAGAATATCGTGTGTATTGTGATGACCAAAGCTTTGGTTTTGCACTCATGGACTTTGAAGCAGACGGTCAAAGACTGTACTAACCAATGAGAGTGATTATACCTTTGACTATGAAGATCCCACTCCACGAGACCGTGAGTTTAGTAAAGTCCTCAAAAATGCCTGCAAACACGCCTCACTTAAATGATCAGAGCCATGCAGCATTGGATCAGTTAAGCACTGCGAAACACGAAATAGACACATCCAAAAAGGCATAAACCTGCCCACAAATAGTCCAACTTAAAGGGTTGTTTAAAAAGGAAAATCATAAATGGAACGAAGACCAATAGCGTCACGACTTCTTGTGTGATTTTCATTTGACCCAAAGACCACCCATGTTTGGCCAACAGTCGCGTTGCTGGGATCATAAAACTATATTCGAGTAATGCTATAGCCCATCCAAATAAAATCGCTTGCCAGAGCGGCGCATCATGTAGAAATTTCAGATGTCCATACCAGGCCAAAGTCATAAAACAGTTGGAGATAATCAATAAAAATAGGGCAAGTGACATAAGCAATCAAGATCGCAAAAAATTGCGCTTATTGTACGTTTTTCATCACAATTTCGCGCCTATTTTCCGTGTTTTTATCCTCAAGAAAATTGCGTACATTTGATCAGTTACGTGCTCAATCTTTTTGCACGATCTCATACAAAAAAATCTATCTTTTCGCTAAGACCCTTGCTATGGTTGCTCTCAAATGAAATTAACCTTTTCAACCAAATCTATAATGACAACACCACAATAACAAAGTGATGTGTCGATAAAAGCAGTGGAGTTAGAACGAATGCATCTGCATATCTTGGGTATTTGTGGCACCTTTATGGGTTCATTGGCGCTCTTGGCGCGTGATTTAGGACATAAGGTGACGGGTTCAGACCAAAACGTTTACCCACCAATGTCTACCCAATTGGAAAATGCAGGCATTACCTTAATGCAAGGCTATGACCGTAGCCACCTTCAACCACACCCAGATCTCGTGATTGTCGGCAATGCCATGAAACGTGGCATTGATGCAGTGGAATACATGCTGAACGAAGGCCTACCTTATATTTCTGGCCCACAGTTCCTTGCAGACCACGTCCTACAAGGCAAACATGTCTTAGGCGTTGCAGGCACGCATGGTAAAACCACAACCACAACCATGTTGGCATGGGTGCTCGATCAAGCGGGTTTAAACCCAGGTTTCTTGATTGGCGGAGTACCTTTAGGCTTTAGTGAAAGCGCACGTTTAGGCGGTGGTGAATATTTCTGTGTAGAAGCCGATGAATATGATTCGGCATTTTTCGACAAACGCTCTAAGTTTGTACATTACCATCCTAAAACAGCGATTTTAAATAACCTTGAATTTGACCATGCCGATATCTTCGATGATTTGGCTGCGATTCAAAAGCAATTCCATCATCTAGTGCGTACTATTCCAAGTGAAGGCCGTATCATTGCGCCCATCACAGAGACAAATATTGATGAAGTCTTGGAAATGGGTTGCTGGACACCTGTGGTGCGAACATCTTTAGATGCCAATGACCAATCTGAACTGTATGCAGAGCAATTGTCTGCTGACGGTTCACATTTCAAAGTGCTACAGCATGGTGTCGTGAAAGGCGAAGTCAAATGGAATATGACTGGGCAACACAGTGTAGCCAATGCTTTGGCAACCATTGCTGCGGCTGAACATGTCGGTGTTTCGATTGAAACGGCGTGTGAAGCACTTTCAAACTTTGGCGGTGTAAAACGTCGTATGGAGCTTTTGGGCACAGTCCGTGGCGTTGAAGTGTATGACGACTTTGCACATCACCCAACGGCGATTGATACCACGTTAGAAGGTGCGCGTAAGCGTCTGGGTCAACGTAAACTTTGGGCGGTGATTGAGCCACGTTCTAATACCATGCGCATGGGTAGCCATAAAGATGGCCTTGCACATTCTGCACGCTTAGCGGATGAAGTGATTTGGTATCAACCTGAAGGTTTGGATTGGGATCTACAGCCTGTGATTGAAGCTGCTGCGAATAAAGCTGTCGTGGCGCGTTCACTGGATGACATCATTCAAACCATCGTAAGCGAGGCAGGCGAGGGCGATGCTGTAGTGATTATGTCGAATGGCGGTTTTGGTGGTTTACATCAGAAGTTGATCAGTGCATTAAAAGCCTAAATCAACTGGATAAAATGAAAGAAGCCCGCGAAGCGGGCTTCTTTTGTTTATGCAGCAACATCCATAAAACTTTTTTCTCGACGAAACATCACGTCTACATAAGAACAGGTTGGAATAATTTTTAAGTGTTTCTCACGAGCGAACTCCACCAAATGATCCAATAACACACGAGCAACCCCTTGCCCACGTAAGGAATCATCTACCCACGTGTGATTTGCCACAATAGTGTGTTCATCACGCCATAAGTAACTCATTTCTGCGAGGCGTATACCCTCAGCATTTAACTGAAAAAATTCACCTTTTTGACCGTTATCTTGATGTTGCATAGTCACTGTTTTTTCTTCCTTTTTATGAAAAAATACACCGTGTAACAAACGAGAAAGTGATCGGTACAGAACTTAAACGACCTATATTCAACTGTAGGTGATAATAAATCCGTACACCTTTCACATTAATTAAAAAACAATTAAATCACACTTGCCGGATATTTTTATTATGGACCTTTATCTTGTCGCTATCTTTGTATTACTGATTGCTGCAGCATGCTTGGTTGTATCGCTGTATAAATCACGATCTTAATTCAATTTCATAGCTAGATTTCAAATAAAAGAACAGCCTGATTGCAATACGATCAGGCTATTTTTATTTATCCAAATGATTAATCTACATCACGCTATACAATTTAGCGTAGAACATCACGAATCGATTCATCTTTATCAAATACAGATTTTGCAAAAGGGCAGAGTGGAATAATTTTCACGTTCTTTTCCCGAGCAAAATTCACTGCTGCATCGAGGAGATGTCGTCCAACACCTTGTCCTCGCAAGCTGTCACTGACATCGGTATGATCAATAATAAATTTATCATCGCCTGCCCATGAGTAAGTCATCTCTGCCAAACGCTCCCCATCTTGCTCAACAAAAAAAGCCCCTTTTTTTTGATCATCATCTTGTTGTACAAACATTTTAAATTTCCTCCATTTTTTTATAAATTGGCATGTAATGCAGGTCAACTCTGTTGTTTTTGTATTAATTTAAACCGCATGCACAGGGCTTAAATCGGTTCCTGCTTGTGTATAGAGCATAGTAAAATAAGCCACTTTATTTATTTGAAGACACTCATGTCTGGCTCTCCCTCCGAAACGGCTTCTTCTGGCTCATGGACTGCTGTGATTGCTTTGGCTTTCGCAGCATTTATTTTTAATACCACTGAATTTGTACCAGTCGCTTTACTCAGCGATATTGGCAAAACCTTTAGCCTAGCCGCAACCGATGTCGGCATCATGATTACGCTCTATGCATGGGTGGTTGCACCGATTTCCTTACCGATCATGTTACTGACCAAAAATATTGAACGTCGATCACTCCTGATTTGCTTATTTATGGTGTTTATTATCAGCCATGTTCTGTCGTATTTCGCATGGAGCTTTAATACTTTATTGCTCAGTCGAATTGGCATTGCTTTCTCGCATGCACTTTTTTGGTCAATTACTGCGTCGCTGGCAGTTCGTGTTGCACCGAAAGGCAAAGAATTTCAAGCCTTGGGGCTTTTGGCCACAGGCACAGCTTTGGCGATGGTTCTCGGTATTCCGTTTGGGCGTATGGTCGGAGAAGCCTATGGTTGGCGAAATACCTTTGCTCTGATTGGCATTGGCGCCAGTATCGTTTGCCTGATTTTAGCCAAAACGCTGCCAATACTGCCGAGTTTGAACTCAGGTTCGCTGAGCAGCCTAAAACAGTTTATTCGCCGTCCAAGCTTAATGATGGTCTTTGCATTAACCATTATCGTAATTAGCGCGCAATTTACCGCATATAGCTATATCGAACCGTTCTCGCTCAACATTGCTGCATTCAGCTCCATGCAAACCACCACGTTGTTATTAATCTTTGGTGCAGCAGGCTTTCTAGGTTCTTATCTCTTTGGAAAATTTGGTGGGAAATATCCCAAAGTTGCGATTCCTTTGAGTACAGCCACACTGGCTTTATCCATGCTGCTGTTGCTTCCTGTTTCTTTGAGTTTTGCAGGTGTAAGTGCAGTGTGCTTATTGTGGGGCATGAGTATCATTGGATTTAGTCTCGCATTACAGTCAAAAACGCTGCTTCTCGCATCCGATGCCACCGATGTCGCCATGGCTATCTATTCAGGACTTTATAATGTCGGGATTGGCGGTGGCGCACTCTTGGGCGGCATGGTCAGCGTACATTTCGGTTTGAGTTATATTGGCGTGATCGGAGGAATCATCGCGGTGATCGGCACACTTTTAGCTTAGCGTTGGTACAACGTGGTGATTTTAACCCTCCCATGGCACATTAAATGAATTCGAAAATTGCTGATTGCACTTTGAACTAAAAACTGTCATGCTTTGCCGCATATTTGGACAGTGTCCAAAACAAAATTTGAACAAGGGGAGTAGCCTCCTCCAAACGTAAACCTTGTTTTACGTGTCAGAATATCGTCATTACACTTTGCAAAAAGTCGGTATCTGAGCATCGCTGCTGAAAATCATTACAGTACGATGTAGGCAAGACCTTGATCATGTTGTCTCAGGCGTTTTATTTCGTCTGGCAACTGGTCGAGGTTTTTTTATGGCTGGTTGTTAGATGTGGAGAATACACATGGAAACGATTGGCTCATTATGGCTATATCTGGCATTTTTCGGTTTAGTCACCATCATGCTACTCATCGACTTTTTAGGCTTTAAAAATAACAAAGGCCAAGAAATCAAAGTCAAAACCGCTGCCTATTGGAGTATTGCATGGGTCTCTGTGGCTACCTTATTCGGTGGTGCACTGTGGCTCTACTTACAGCAAACCGCTGGTGTTGCTGTTGCAAACACCAAAGTCATGGAATATTTCGCTGGTTATCTGCTCGAAAAATCACTCGCAATTGATAACGTTTTTGTCTGGCTCATGATCTTTGCTGCCTTTGCCATTCCACCTGCTTTGCAGCGTAAACTGTTGCTCTACGGTGTCCTCGGCGCAATTGTACTGCGCACCATCTTTATTTTTATTGGGGCATGGTTCGTTCAAGAATTCTCTTGGGTGCTGTACTTCTTCGGTGCGTTCTTGGTGTATACCGGCTTTAAATTCCTTAAGGGTTCAGACGAAGACGACAAAGATATCAAAGATATGGCGATTTTGAAGTGGCTACGTAAACACATGCGTATTACCCCTCAAATGCATGAAGATAAATTCTTCGTTCGTCAAAATGGTGTCTTGTGGGCAACGCCGCTCTTTTTAGTGTTGATCTTGGTTGAAGCATCGGACGTGATTTTTGCGGTTGACTCAATCCCAGCAATCTTTGCGGTTACCTCTGACCCATTCATCGTACTGACGGCAAACTTGATGGCGATTTTGGGTCTACGTGCCATGTTCTTCCTCTTGTCTGGTGCTGCATCGAAAATGCATTACTTGCCGTATGGTCTGGGCATTATCCTGGTGTTTATTGGCGCTAAGATGCTGTTGCTCGATGTGTTCCACATGCCAATTTGGATTTCACTCGGCTTTATTGTGGTGACCTTAACCATCACTGCGTGGTTATCGATCCGACACAGCAAGAAGTACCATGAAACCACGCTTTAAAACACTTAGATGATTAAAAGCCTTCTTTCGAGAAGGCTTTTTTATTCTGCAACGAAAACTTGGACTAAGCTTCAGGCGTCATCAAGAGTTTGAGTTTCGGCCAGCGCTGTAAAAATTGTTTTTGCTGCACACGCTGCAAAAAAGTCGCCTGACTGACTAAGCGTGGGTTCCAGCGGACATTTAACTCAAATAAATCATCTAAGCCCAAAGGAGCAATCAGCTGTATTTGCTGTTGATCATCCAATTTAACAGCGATGGCAGTAGCAGTTTCTGGCCACAACGATAGGGCATGCTCAATCGACTTGAGCGCCTGTATCGGCTCACCATTTTCCAAGCGATACCACTGGTGTACTGTCGCTTGGTTGGTGACATCCCAATGAATGTGAGGAAAATCCAACTGCATCTGCTGTTGAATTCTTTGACCCTGTGTTCCATCATCATGTTCCGCATAATAAATCACATCCACTTCTGTGCCTTCCAGTGCATAGTGTTGTTGATGTCGCTGTGACCAAATCAAATTACGAACCACGCCTGCAGCCAAATAAGCCTGTGTATCTATGGCATACAGGGCATGTAAAATCTGCATGATGCCTTGATGCTGAAGCAGGTTATGCTTTAATTGGTCTGAATAGCTCATGTTCACTAAAGGATTCATTATCGTTTTTTAAAGGGCGCTCTTGAGATCAATATAGCAAGCGTTGCGACTCATGGTCTTTATTCATTCATCGATGCAATGTATACAGCTCAATGCTTTTGTATTATTCAAATCAAATACAATGAACAAAAAAACAGAATCACTCATAAACAGCTGTTCTATTTTTTAGAACACATTTTCACAATTACTCTAACGGTATTTTGAACCAAATTGGGCTACAATCAACCGAAAAAATTCTAAACTGCAGGTATGTCATGTCTTCTGTTATCGCATCTACAGCGATCCGTGGTCGCTTTCTAGATATTCAGAATACAGTTGCCCAAGCACGTGAAATTCACGACCAAGTGCGCTATTTCGAAGATGGTTTGCTGATTACGCAAGCCGGAAAAATTCAATGGTTCGGTCCATGGTCTGAGGGCCAACACCATCTCCCAGATCAGGTTGACGTACAGCATTATCCAGATCAATTGATTGTTCCGGGTTTCATCGATACCCACATTCATTATCCACAAACGGAAATGATGGGGGCTTATGGTGAACAACTGCTGGAATGGCTTGATACTTATACCTTCCCAACCGAAATCCAATTTGAAGATCCGGCTTATGCAGAGCAAATTGCACAGTTCTTTGTAAACGAGTTACTCAAAAACGGAACCACAACAGCTCTTGTTTTTTGTACCGTTCATCCACAATCGGTCGATGCTTTATTTAAAGCTGCAGAACAGCATCAGATGCGCTTAATTGCCGGTAAGGTCATGATGGATCGACATGCCCCTGAAGCATTATGTGACACAGCTGAGAGTGGCTACAACGACTCCAAAGCACTCATCGAAAAGTGGCATGGCAAGGGCCGTAACCTGTATGCCATCACGCCTCGCTTTGCCCCAACCTCAACGCCTGAACAATTGGCACGGGCAGGGGAGCTAAAAGGCGAGTATCCTGATGTTTATGTGCATACGCATTTGAGTGAAAATAAAAATGAAATAGCGTGGGTCAAATCATTATTCCCTGAGCAAAACGGCTATTTAGACGTTTATCATCATTATGGTCTGACCGGATCACGTTCCGTGTTTGCGCACTGCGTGCATTTGGAAGATGCCGAGTGGGAGTGTATGCATCAGACCAACTCAGCAATCGCGTTTTGTCCAACCTCGAACTTGTTCTTAGGCAGTGGTTTATTTCCATTAAAGAAAACATGGGAAAAACAGGTGAAAGTCGGCTTAGGCACAGACATTGGCGCAGGCACCTCATTTAACCAACTGCAAACCATCAATGAAGCCTACAAAGTTCAACAACTTCAAGGCGATAAACTGTCCGCATTTGAAGCGCTGTACCATGCCACTTTAGGGGGGGCAAAAGCCTTAGATCTAGAGGACAAACTTGGAAACTTTGATTTAGGCAAAGAAGCAGATTTTGTGGTGCTCGATTTAAATGCCACGGCTTTACAAGCCTTACGTCAACAACGTGCCAAAAATCTGGAAGATGCTTTATTTGCCCTCATGCTGATGGGTGATGATCGTAATATCCATGCCACCTATGTGTATGGACAATGTGTTTATGTCAAAGCATAAAACGGCTCGACCGAGACGAAAAACAGTGTTGAAAATTGGACTGATTGCCGTCGCTTGTTTGTGCTTACTCAAGCGTGACAGCACTTCCAAGAAAAACTGATTACATTTTCAACGGCAAAAAAGATGCATCTGCGAGCCAGATGTATTAAAATTGGTTCATCTTTAGAGGTGTTGCAAGTCAACACCTTTTTTATTTTTTGATTTGCTTTTTTAGGTATCTACCCATGTCTGTTCAAATGAGCGTACTGATTTCCACTGAAGAAATTCAAGCTAAAGTGAAAGAGCTTGGCGCAAAAATTGATGCACACTATGCTAACAGCGACAAAGAGTTGGTGTTAATCGGTCTTTTACGCGGTTCTGTTATTTTTATGGCTGACCTTTGCCGCGCAATTTCAAAACCGCATGAACTCGACTTCATGACCGTTTCAAGTTATGGCGGTGGGACCGTATCTACTCGTGATGTAAAAATCTTAAAAGATTTAGACGGAGACATTAAGGATAAAGATGTCTTGGTGGTTGAAGATATTATTGACTCAGGCAATACCTTAAGCAAAGTCTTAGAAATTTTACAGACGCGTAATCCAAACTCAATCGAGCTTTGTACTTTGGTCAGCAAGCCTTCACGTCGTGAAATTGACCTCGATGTAAAATTTTTAGGTTTTGAAGTCGAAGATAAATTTATCGTGGGTTATGGTCTGGACTATGATCAAAAATATCGTCATATTCCATTTATTGGCGAAATTGGTCTCTAAGCCAGATCAGATACTTAAGAGTGGCCGAAGGCCACTTTTTTTTATTTTTTGGTTTGTTTTGAACAAAAAAACAACAGTTTTTTGCATGTTTAGGCTATAGCTCTGCGCAGTTTTGATTAAAGATAAAGATTGAACATGTCGTAAAAAACAAATACATGATAACAAAAGGAGAGTTACTATGTGGTCACTCATTGTTGCGATTTTTGTTGGTTTTATTGCTGGTTTAATTGCACGTGCGATCCATCCTGGAGATGACAAAGCAGGTTTCATTATGACCACCCTGCTCGGGATAGCAGGTTCCTTACTTGCGACCTATGGCGGACGTTTATTAGGTCTATATGGAGAAAATTCTGCCGCTGGATTTATCGCATCTGTTATTGGTGCGATTATCGTGTTGTTTATTTATAATCTTGTTACGAAAAAAACCCGCGTCTAGTTTTTTATAACGCCATTAAAATACCCGCCTATAGACGGGTATTTTTTTACTTATACTTTATTCACCGTACAGCTTGAAATTATTTGATCTCTTTTAACATCGATTCTAATTCAGCAGCAGGGTAAGCACCGGTTAAGATCGAACCGTTGGCAAAGACGATTCCCGGTGTACCACTTAGTTTTAAGCTTTTAGCTAATTTTAAATTTCGCTCAATCGGGTTTGCACAGCTTTTCGCTGACTTCGGTTGAACTCCCTTATTGATTAAATTATCCCAGGCCATAGTAGGATTTGACTCACAAAAAATCTGCTTCGATGGCGCCAACGACTGTGGTTTTATCGCTGTGACAAAAGTATAAATGGTCACATCATTGAGTTTTGCCAGTTCTACTTCAAGCTTCTTACAATATGGGCAATTTGGGTCAGAAAAGATCGCGATTTGGCCCTTTCCATTCCCCCTGACTGTTTTAATCGCATCTTGTAATGGGAGTTTATTCCACTCAGTTTTTTGCTGACTGAGGATCAATTGTTTGGTCAGATTTTTTTGATCTTTTAAACGGATCATAGATCCTGCAATCACATAATCCGCATTTTCACTCAAATACAAAACTTGATCTTCAACAAAGCCGCTATATATGCCCGGCATTTCGGTACTTTGAATATTCTCAATTTTTAAACTGGGGTGCTTTTCTGCCAAGAGCTTTTGAACGTGTGCCGCATCTGCCAAAGCAAAAGTCGAAAGGGTGGTACTCAACGCCAACGCACATATTTTTTTCAACATAGACCGAACTTCAACATTTAATTGATTCAGCATTCTAAGCCTTAACACGTGAAAGTCTTGGGCTTTTTTCAGTTCATTACGCAATAGCTACATGCCGTTTCACGTGGAACATATTAAGCTGCATCAGGTGAATTAATTTCAACAGACACATGTACAATTTCTTCATGAATCGACAGCGCTTGACGCACTTCATCTGCGCTCAATGGCTGACTGGTTTCTAAAGCCACAATACATGAAAACTGACCTTTACCCACTTTCCACACATGTAAATCGGTCACATCGACGTCGACAGGCAATTGCATTAAAACCTCTCGGATCTCTTCAACGACAGGGTGATCCATTTCCGCATCCAGTAATGTTTGTCCAGTTTCTTTCATCAACCCAATGGCCCACTTACCGACAAGCACTGCACCGACAATCCCCAATAGCGCATCTAAAAAACCCCAGCCCATCCATTTTCCGGCAAATAAAGCCACAATCGCCAACACAGAAGTCACCGCATCAGCAACCACATGCATGAAGGCTGCTTTCTGATTGAGGTCGTGATGATGATCATGCTGCTCCTCATGGCTATGCTCATGATGGTGATGGTGATGGTGATGGTGATGGTGATGGTGATGGTCATCATGCAATAACCAAGCACAGATCAAGTTCACCACCAGACCTAAAATCGCAATAGGGATTGCTTCGTTATAATGAATTTGGACCGGGTTGAATAAGCGTTCCACCGAATGAAAAGCCATAAATGCAGCAACGACCATCAATAATATCGCGCTGCTATAGCCCGCTAAAATTTCAATTTTCCAAGTCCCAAAGCTAAAACGAGCGTCTTGGGCATAGTGGCGTGCCGCACGATAGGCAAAATAGGCCAAGCCTAATGCCAACATATGTGAACTCATATGCCAGCCATCTGCCAATAATGCCATCGAATTAAAAATCCATCCGCCAATGACTTCTAACAACATCATGACTGCCGTTAAAATGGTGGCAATTAAGATCCGTTTTTGTGCGAGTGGATTACCTTCATCAAATTGATGATGATGAATTCGGATGGATGGGGAAGTTTTCATTAGGTTCTATGCTTAAATATACTCCCCCATAGTATATTTATTTTCTGGAGAAAGTGTTGAGTCATTTACATCAGGACAAAAAGATTTTAAATCGGGTTAAACGTCTACAAGGTCAGGTCAATGCGGTTGAACTGGCTTTACAGCAACCCGAAGCAGGGTGTATCGAGGTTTTACAACAGGTTGCGGCCATCAAAGGTGCTGTAAATGGATTAATGAATGAATTAATCGAAGCACATTTACGCCATCATGTATTGCCTCAAGATGTTGAAATCAATGAAGCAGAACTGGAAGAATTTGTAAAACTGCTTAAACGCTATGGATAACGTTACAACTGTGATTTGACCATGGAAAACAATCGGCATTAAACTGAGTCCATATATTCTTCTTTCTCATACAGCACAATATTGACCCTATTGGCTGTACCTCTGCGACTTTAAAATGACCACATCTCCCTCTTGGCGACCGTTTATCATGGTGAGCCTTGCACTCTGTATGGGCACTATTGGTACAGCGCTAGCTAGTCCTCTGTATCCCATTTATCAACAACTTTGGGGACTGCTGCCGAGTCATATCACCTATATCTTTGTTGCCTACATGTTTGGTTGCCTAGCGACCTTGCTGTTTTTAGGTCGTACCAGTAACAGTTTTGGTTTTTTAAGAACCCTGCAAATCGGTATGGCGTGCATCATCTTGGGTTTAAGCTTGTCGGTGTTTGCCAGTAATGCGCTGTGGTTATCTATCGGGCGCTTTATTATCGGGATTGCCTCGGGTTTAATTAGCACCTCAGCCATGCTTGGCTTGGTCTATACCATTCCTGAACAGCATAAAAATAATGCACCGCAGCTGAGTTCAATCATTACCGTAATTGGTTTTGGTCTTGGCCCATTTATTGGTGGGGTGATTGCCCAATTTTCGGAACAGCCTTTAGTCACCCCTTATATCCCTGTGATCTTTGGGGGTTTGGCATGTCTAATTGGGTTGTTTTTTATTCGCACACCGAACTTTGAGCCACAGCCTTTTTCAGTGGCACCACATTTGGAATTGCCTGAAAAGCGTGATCATTCACGATTTTATATCGCCGGACTAACTGCCTTTTGTGCCTTTGGCTCTTTTAGCTTATTTGCATCACTCGCACCCTCTTTCGTCAAAGATGCAATCCCATGGCATGGCCCTTTGGTCAGTGGTAGTGCCATTGCAAGTATCTTGCTGGTTTCCGCTGTCGTGCAATTTATGGCGAAATCGATTCCTTCTGCAAAATGTGTCAATGCCGGCTTAATGGTATTAATACTGAGCTATGCGCTCCTTGCGCTATGTATGACCCAACACTGGAGTGCATTGTTTTTTATTAGCGATATTCTAGTCGGTGTAGGGCATGGCCTGGGGCTTTTAGGCGCATTTGGCTTAGTTCATCAAATGACCAACAATCAAAACCGTGCTGCGGTGATCTCGACCTATTTATTTATTGGATATCTAGGCACCATTATTCCAATTATTGCAGCCGGCTATTTATCTGATCATTTTGGTTTAATCACAGGGGTACTGGGCTTTTGTATTGGTGTCGGCTTGCTGTGTTTATATTTACTGTATCAAAATTTATCGATGAAGAAATTTACAGTATGAAACCCTTAGATACGATTAATTTTCTTCTCTATACATCCATGCCTGTTCAGGAGGAATTTCATCTATTTGATCCTGAATGTAAAAAATCAAATTTTTAGTTTTTGATATTGCGGTCATTTTTTTATAGTCAACCTGCATTTCAGGATCTTCTTCCCATTGTTTTAAAAAGGATTCTTTGGGGTTCTGTTCGGTTGTTTCATGAAAATAAACCACACCACCATCAGATGTTTGTGGATCATGGTTGCCATCTAAAGATAAAATTTTGACATGAATAAAATATGCTTTTAATTCAGAATTTGTATCTTTAGTAGCGTTAGCAAGATTAGGATCTATATCCATTTGATGCTGAGTTTGTATCTGTGTTGATGTTGCAACATCATCAACAGAAGTTAAAGCCGCTTCCTCCTGAGAACAAGCGGCAAGCATCCATGCAAAACAAATCATGATTTTTTTCATATTTTTAGCGCATTTATTTACCAATACAAAACGATCCGAAGATCTTGCCGAGTAAATCATCCGCACTAAAGTCACCCGTAATTTCACCTAAAGCATTTTGCGCCAACCGTAGAGACTCGGCTACCAACTCACCCGCATGATAAACTACCAACTGCTCACGTGCTTCTGCAAGATAGCGCTGAGTGCGCTTCATTGCATCTAAATGGCGTGTTCGAGCAATAAAGGTATCTTCTTCTGGTTGAAAGCCTGCATGCGCTGTAATCGCATCAATAAGCGCTTGAACGCCGGTTTCTTGTTTAGCCGAAACACGAATATGTCGAAAACCGTTTAAATCGGTCATTTCCGCGGTAGATCCCGTCAAATCGCATTTGTTACCAATCAGCATCAAACGCTTCGGTTCAATATGATCGGCGAAGTACGCTTGAGCCAATTGCAGTGGATCTTCGCCCTGACTTAAGTCATAGACCAAAAGTAACAAGTCAGCTTGCTCAATTTCTTTAATTGCGCGACGAATCCCTTCTTTTTCGACGATATCACCGGTTTCACGTAAACCTGCAGTATCGGTCAAGGTAATCGGCAAACCATTGAGGCTGATTTTTTCATGTAAAACATCACGTGTCGTACCGGCAATATCCGTCACAATCGCACGTTCAACACCCGCCAAAGCATTGAGTAGAGATGACTTACCTGCATTGGGTTTACCTGCAATCACCACTTGTAAACCTTCACGTAGTAACTGACCTTGACGAGCAGACTGCTGTACAGCATGGACCGAGCTTGCCACTTCATCCAATAAACCCAAAATCTTACCATCCGCCAAAAAGTCGATTTCTTCTTCAGGAAAATCAATCGCTGCTTCCACATGCAAACGCAAATGGATAAGTTTTTCTAGCACCGTATTGACCTTGCTCGAAAAGGCACCTTGTAATGAACGTACCGCAGAACGTGCTGCTGCTTGAGAGGTAGCATCAATCAGGTCGGCAATCGCCTCGGCTTGCACCAAGTCCATTTTGCCATTTTCAAAGGCGCGCATTGAAAATTCGCCCGCTTTTGCAGCAATAGCACCCAATTCAAGTAACCGTGCCAATAATGCATTTTGAATAACGGGGCCGCCATGACCTTGAAGTTCAACAACATCCTCACCCGTAAAGGAGTGCGGATTTGGAAAGCAAATCACCAAACCTTCATCCATGATTTCATTCGATGCATCATAAAACTTACGGAAACCAGCAAAACGTGCTTCTGGTAAGGATTGCTGCGTTAATGCTTCTGCAATGGCATAAGATTTGGGACCAGACAGGCGAATCACGCCGACACCACCACGACCCGGCGGTGTGGCAATTGCTGCGATGGTGGTTCGGTTTAACATAAAATTTACCTAAAAATTTTCAAACGACAGATAAAGAAAAATCCGCCTAAGATTACCATCTTAAGCGGATTTATTCAGCCCATCAGCAATGCTTAGTTTGCTGAGTCAGCTGCTTCACGTTTTAAACGTTCTTTTTCAACAGATTTGTTAATCAAACCTTGTTGAAGAATAGTAATACTGTTGTTACAGATCCAGTAAAGCACAAGGCCCGCAGGGAAGAACAACATAAATACCGTAAAGATCACTGGCATGATTTTGAAGACTTTCGCCTGCATTGGATCAGCCGGTTGTGGGTTCAAACTTTGCTGAATAAACATGGTTAAGCCCATTAATAGCGGCAAAATAAACCACGGATCCATCGCAGATAAATCTTGAATCCAACCTAACCACGGCGCATGACGTAGTTCAACGGACTCCATTAACACCCAGTACAAAGCAAGGAAGATCGGCATTTGGAGCAATAACGGCAAGCAACCTGATAGTGGGTTTACTTGTTCACGTTTATACAATGCCATCATTTCTTGCGAGAAGCGCATACGGTCTTCACCGAACTCTTCTTTCATGCGTTGCATTTCAGGTGCAATCACACGCATTTTCGCCATAGAGCGGTAGCTCTTCGATGACAAAGGCCACAAGATCAGTTTCACCAGAATGGTCAATAGAATAATTGACCAACCCCAGTTACCCACTAAACCGTGGAAAAACTCAAGACCGACGAACAATAATTTCGCAATTGGCCATAACCAACCATAGTCTACTGTTTGGTTTAAACCAACTGCCAATTCTTTTAATTCAGATTGGATTTTTGGACCTGAATAGAACGTTGCATCTACTTCTGCCACAGTTCCTGCAGGAACATTAATTGCAGGTGATGTGAACTGAATGATGTTCATATCATCAGTAGATTTACGTGACTCAAGTTTCGCAGCATACGGTTGACCATTGGCTTGCGTTAATTTGATCTGTCCAGGAATCCACGCGCTCACGAAGTAATGCTGAACCATTGCAACCCAACCGCCAGTTGCTTCAACATTCAATTTTTCTTCATTGAAGTTAGCAAATTTAAGTTTGTTGTAATGTTCTTCAGGCGAACCCCACGCACCACCAAGGAATGTACCTAAAGTGAAAATACCTTGATCAGATTTACCCGGATCTTCAGAGTTGTCGCGTTTAAGCTGACCAAACATCTGACCTTGCCAGTTCTGAGCACTGCGGTTCACGATTTTATGATTCACGACAACAGGGTATTCACCTTCAGTGAAGTTAAAGGTTTTAATAACCTCTACACCATCTGCTGTTTTATAAACCATTGGTACTGACAAAACTTTTGCTGTTAGGCCATCTTTACCCTTCACAGCTTTTGCGTCATTCAACGTATATGAAGATTTTTCAATCTCATAGGTTGGACGTCCTTTCGGATTGCTGTCAGGGCCATTAAGACCAATTAAGCCAGACTGAGCAACATAAGTACGTTTTGCATCGCTTTCAAGCATTACAAATGGTTCGTCGCTGTCTTTATTTTTGTCATGATTGAGTAATTCAATACGAACAATATCGCCACCCTTTGGATTAATCCAAAGATGGTAAAGGTCAGTTTGTACTGAAATTAACTGTTGACTAACAGGTGCAGTGGCATCTGTTGTTTGTTGTGTAGCAGCATTATTTGCTTGCGGCACATCAGTAGCAGCCGTAGCTGTCTGGCCATTTGGCAAATCGGCAGATACTTCATGCGTTACCACCGCAGCATTTTGCTGAGGTTTTTGTTCCGCATGTCCATAATCTTTCTGCCAAGCCAAAATGAGCAAATATGCGACAACAAACATGGCCCCTAGAATTGCAATCCTGGCCCATTGTTGCATAGGTATTACCCCAAGTGGTTAGAGTGATTTTGGTTCAATAAACGTTCACGAAAGGGTACAGCAACGTGACGCGTTTGAGAATCTATTTGCTGAAATGAAATAAAACGAATTGCTTTTGATGGAACAGGATCATAGCCTGAACCGCCCCAAGGATGACAACGGCAAATACGCTGAACAGCTAGACACACTCCACGTACAGCACCATGTTGATGGACTGCTTCCAAAGAATATTGAGAACATGTTGGAATATAACGACAGCGTGGTCCCAATAAAGGACTAATCGCAATCTGATAGAAACGAATGAGCCAATGCAGTAAACGAACCATTGGTCATCTCTACGCTTGTGGGGAGGTAGCTATTTTTTTATGCTTATTTGCAAGGCGCTGCAATTTTTGCCAAGCAAATTGTAATTGCTGATGCAACTCTGCATTCGGTACCGCCTCTATGCCCATTTTTGGCATAACGACAATATCTAATACATTAGACTGCTGTTGATGCAGGCGAAAACTTTCGCGTGCAAGTCGTTTTACTCGATTTCTTTCATGTGCGCGGCGCACTTTTTTCTTAGCAACAACAATACCCAAACGGCTATTCGGCTGTTCGGAGATTTTTGCTAGAAATAAGAAATGGGGTTGATGCACTTTAAAAAGCGCACCATCGAACACACTTTTATAATCGGCAGCACAGTGTATTCGCACATCTGTGCTAAAGCCGTAAAGTGTTGTCATAACACCCAAGTCTTGACAGTCTTAACTGAAATTAAACAGTTAAGCTGTGACGACCTTTTGCACGACGACGCGCTAATACTTGACGGCCAGCTTTAGTAGCCATGCGAGCACGGAAACCATGAACGCGTTTACGTTTCAACTCAGAAGGTTGGAAAGTACGTTTCATATCGAAACTCCAAAAATGATCTTTCAGTAAAGGTTCGCGATTTTAGTGCTCATTGCTTGAGCTGTCAATGAAAAACACGCTTTCTTTCAAAATCTAGGCTGTGATATATCAAGATAATATAAGGATTAGAAATCAGTCAGAAAGTTTTAAATTAAAATATTCACAAACTAAATCATTGTATATATTAATTATTTAAGTTATCTTCAAGTTTACTCACAGATTTATCCACAATCTCGAATTTGTGAATTGGTTTTTATGAATTTAAATTTGAATTTAAACTAACCATCAAGTTATCCCCAGAATGGGTCGATCTTATAAATAAATTCAAATTTTAAAATTTAAATTTATTACTATTAGTGTTGATATTTTCTGTGGAAAACGTATTTTTAGATTTAAAAAACAAATGGTTACATTGTGGATAATGATGTTTTTATAATTTTGATAGTTTGTGGATAACTTTGTGCTACAATTTATCCACAGCTTGCGGATAAACTTATCCACACGTGATTTAAATTTAAATTTAAACTCAATTTGCGTTTTTTTGATCGATTTCGACTGATTTGTTCATGACAGATGTGGATAAGATGGTTAGAATGGCTGCCCGCTTAGGCGGGGTTGAATTATTTTTTTACGTACAATGGACTGAAATAGGGGTTTCACATGCTTTGGACAGACTGCTTAACTCGCTTGCGACAAGAGCTTTCAGGAAATGTCTATACAATGTGGATACGCCCACTGGTGGCAGAAGATGCAGGTGATAGTCTAAAACTCTATGCACCGAATCCGTATTGGACACGCTATATTCAAGAGCACCATTTAGAACTTATTTCAATTTTAGCGGAACAGTTGTCTGAAGGTCGGGTACGTAAAGTCGAGATTTTGGTCGATTCACGGCCTGGTGCAATTTTATCTGCAGCTGAACAACCTGCAACAACCACCGCAGCATTAGAGTCAACGCCACAAGTGTCGGCACCAACACGTCCTAAAAAAGAAAAAGAAGAGACGTCTTCAAAAAATAACCGTAAGCGTCAGCTTAACCCATTATTTACCTTTTCCTTGTTTGTTGAAGGTCGTTCCAATCAGATGGCGGCAGAAACCTGTCGTAAAGTCTTGACGCAGCCCGGTGCTTCGCAACATAACCCGTTATTTTTATATGGACCGACTGGTTTAGGTAAAACCCACTTAATGCAAGCCGTAGGTAATGCATTATTGCAAGCGAAGCCGAATGCACGTGTGATGTACATGACGGCTGAAAGTTTTGTACAAGACTTTGTGAGCTCGTTACAGCAAGGTAAGGTCGAAGAATTTAAGAAAAACTGTCGTTCGTTAGATTTGTTATTGGTGGATGATATTCATTTGTTAGCGGGTAAAGAGGCCAGCTTGGTTGAGTTTTTCTATACCTTCAACGCGTTATTAGATGAATCTAAGCAAATCATTTTAACCTCAGATCGTTATCCAAAAGAACTGACTGAGCTAGATCCACGTTTGGTTTCACGTTTTTCGTGGGGCTTATCGGTGGGTGTTGAACCGCCTGATATTGAAACCCGTATTGAAATTTTACTGAAAAAAGCGGAAAGCAATGGGGTGGAACTTCCACGGAATTGTGCGCTGTTTATTGCTCAACAAGTGGTTGCTAATGTCCGTGAACTAGAAGGTGCGCTGAATAAAGTCGTAGCCATTTCTCGTTTTAAAGGCACCCCAATCGATCTAGATGTGGTGCGTGAATCGTTAAAAGATGTGTTGGCAATTCGTGCGCGCACCATCAGTACTGAAAACATTCAGCGTGTGGTGAGTGAATATTTCCGTATTCCATTGAAAGAATTGGTTGGTCCAAAACGTACACGTATTTATGCACGTCCACGTCAGTTGGCTATGGGGCTAGCACGTGAACTGACAGGGGATAGTTTCCCTGAAATTGGTATGGCTTTTGGTAATCGTGACCACAGTACTGTGATGCATGCCTGTGAAAAAGTACAAAGCCTGCGTGAAGAAGATCCAATCTTCAATGAGGACTATAAAAACTTGCAACGTCTGCTGCAAAGTTAAGTCTTTTCGTTCAAATTCTGTTCTTGCAATGCGGTATATTCTGCCGCATAGTACACTGCTAAAAAATTAATTTATTTTGTCTATCTTCAGTTTTTAGAGGAATGTATCGTGCGTTTAAAAATCGCGAAAGAAAGCTTACTGAATGTTCTATCACATGTCGTAGGAGCGGTTGAACGTCGCCATACCTTAAATATTTTATCCAATGTAAAAGTACAGGTAACTGAGCAAGCTTTGACCATTACCGGTTCAGATCTTGAAGTGGAACTGGTTGCAAGCACACCACTTACTGAAGGTGCATGTTTACAAGCAGGAGTGACGACTGTTCCTGCACGTAAATTGATGGATATCTGTAAATCATTACCGTCAGCGGCATTGATTGATTTGCAAATTACTGAAGATCAACGTTGTATTTTAAAATCGGGCAACAGTCGTTTTGTATTGGGTACTTTGCCTGCAGAAGACTATCCATTATTAACCACTGAAAATACTCAAGGCACTCAAGTCGGTGTGACTCAACGTGAGTTAAAGCGTTTATTTGAAAAAACGTCTTTTGCCATGGCGGTTCAAGATGTGCGTTTTTATTTGACGGGTACTTTGCTTGAAATTGATGAAAATCAATTGCGTGCAGTAACGACCGATGGTCACCGTTTAGCGATGTGTGAAACAGTGGCAAGCTCGAATGCGACACAAGCAATGCAAGCGATTGTTCCACGTAAAGCTGTAGGTGAATTGCAGCGTCTATTGAGTGTTGAAGACGAGCAATTATCGTTGTTAATTGGTCGTGAATTATTAAATGTAACGATTACCATTGCCAGCCGTGATAAAGAGCAGGGTGATATTACCGTACGTTTCACCACAAAATTGATCGATGGTAAATTCCCTGACTACCGCCGTGTGATTCCACGTGGTGGTGATAAAAATGTGCGCATTGCACATGATGTATTTAAACAATCACTACAACGTGTGGCGATTTTAAGTAATGAAAAATTGCGCGGCGTATTCTTGAAGTTTGATGCGGACACTTTACAACTTCGTGCCAATAACCCTGAACAAGATGAAGCGATCGAAGATCTCGCGATTCAATATGCTGATGCACCGATGGAAATGTCATTCAATGCACAGTACTTATTGGAAGTTCTGAATGTGTTGGATGGTGATGATGTTGCAATGACCATGACAGAAGCCAACCAATCTGTATTGGTACAAGATCCACAACAACAAGATCAAACCTATGTTGTGATGCCAATGCGTGTTTAATTCGGACTGACGTCTCAATTATTATGCATATCACGCGTTTACATGTAGAACGTGTTCGAAATTTAAAGACGGTTGCACTCTCTGGGTTGCAGCCGTTTAATGTCTTTTATGGGCAAAATGGTTCAGGCAAAACTTCTGTATTAGAAGCAGTACATTTGCTGGCAACCGGCCGTTCTTTTCGAACCCATATTCCGAAAAACTATATTCAAAATAATAGCCCTGACGCTGTTGTCTTTGCGCAGTCTGCAACAGACCGCATTGGTATGCAAAAAATGCAGTCGGGCGAGCAAGTGATTAAAGTCAATGGCGACCTTGTGGGGACACAAGGGCAGTTGGCTAAGATTTTACCACTACAACTCATCGACCCACAAAGTACCGATATTATTGATCATGGTGCGAAGCCACGACGTCAACTTTTAGATTGGTTGATGTTCCACGTGGAACCGGAGTTTTACCATGCATGGCAATATTATGCACGGGCATTAAAACAGCGGAATAGTTTGCTGAAATCACGACGTCATTTGAGTTTGTCTGATTTAGAACCGTGGAACAAAATGCTCAGCGATTATGGTGAGATATTACATAGTCTGCGCAGTAATGTGGTGGAACAGTGGACTCGATATTTTCAACAAGATCTCGAAGCCTTATTGCCTCATTTAACAGTGAGATTGGAATATAGTGCGGGCTTTCATGCTGAAACAGGATTGCTGAATGATCTGACCAATCAGCACTTTAAAGACTGCGAACGTGGCTATACTGAGTATGGTCCGCACCGTGCAGATTTAAGGTTAAAAACCGCTATGGGGGATGCAGATGTTGTGCTCTCTCGTGGGCAAAAAAAGTTATTGATCATGGCGTTAAAACTGTCACAGATTGCAATGCTACATGCTTGTAATAAGGAAACTGTGGTATTATTAGATGATCTGACAGCAGAATTAGATTTAACCGCACAACAGCGTTTAATTGAGCGTTTAAGCCATCTTGGTAGTCAAGTTTTTATTACCACTTTAGACCATGATTCAGTGCAAAAACACTTACATGATTTATCTATTTCTTATCAATTATTCAAAGTTGAAAATGGTACGGTGCAGGCTGTTGTGCAATGAAATACCACCTTTGGATAGACCTATTTTTCACTAGGGAGAAACCATGAGTTCAGAAGATCAAGCTGCTTCTCAAACAGAACAAACCATAGAAAAAGCTTATGATTCCTCTAGCATCAAAGTATTACGTGGTCTAGACGCTGTACGTAAGCGTCCGGGCATGTATATTGGTGATACTGACGATGGTACTGGCCTACACCACATGGTGTTTGAAGTTGTCGATAACTCAATTGATGAAGCGTTGGCAGGTCATTGTGACGAAATTCAAGTCACCATTCATGAAGATGAATCTGTAAGCGTATCGGATAATGGCCGTGGTATTCCTACCGACATTCACCCAGAAGAAGGTGTTTCTGCAGCAGAAGTGATTTTGACGATTCTGCATGCGGGCGGTAAATTTGACGATAACAGCTATAAAGTTTCAGGCGGTCTACACGGTGTAGGTGTATCCGTGGTGAATGCGCTTTCAAGCAAGCTCGAATTAACCATTCATCGTGCGGGTCAAATCCACCAGCAAGAATATAAACACGGTGATTCCGTGTATCCATTAAAAGTGGTGGGTGATACAGATCGTACAGGTACACGTGTGCGTTTCTGGCCAAGTGCTGAAACCTTCAGTCAAACGATTTTTAATGTCGATATTTTGGCGCGTCGTTTACGTGAATTATCGTTCCTGAATGCAGGTGTACGAATTGTGCTACGTGATGAACGTATCAATCTAGAGCACGTTTATGACTATGAAGGTGGTTTGTCTGAGTTTGTAAAATATATCAACCAAGGCAAAACCCATCTGAATGATATCTTCCACTTCACTACTCAAGCCGATAATGGCATTGGTGTAGAAGTTGCATTGCAGTGGAATGATTCTTATCAAGAAAATGTTCGTTGCTTTACCAACAACATTCCACAAAAAGATGGTGGTACGCATTTAGCGGGTTTCCGTGCTGCATTAACCCGTGGCTTAAACAGCTACATGGAAAGCGAAAACTTACTCAAAAAAGAGAAAGTGGCGGTTTCTGGTGATGATGCACGTGAAGGTTTAACTGCGATTGTTTCGGTGAAAGTGCCTGATCCAAAATTCTCTTCGCAAACCAAAGAAAAATTGGTGTCGAGCGAAGTGAAAACTGCGGTTGAGCAAGCGATGAATAAATCATTTGCTGAATATCTTTTAGAGAACCCACAAGCCGCTAAATCGATTGCAGGCAAGATTATTGATGCAGCACGTGCGCGTGATGCAGCACGTAAAGCACGTGAAATGACTCGTCGTAAGAGTGCGCTTGATATTGCAGGCCTGCCAGGTAAATTGGCCGATTGTCAGGAAAAAGATCCTGCATTGTCTGAACTTTACTTAGTCGAAGGTGACTCTGCGGGCGGTTCTGCAAAACAGGGCCGTAACCGTAAGATGCAAGCGATTTTGCCGCTGAAAGGTAAAATCCTCAACGTGGAACGTGCACGTTTTGACAAGATGATTTCTTCACAAGAAGTGGGAACACTGATTACTGCTTTGGGTTGTGGTATTGGCCGTGAGGAATATAACCCAGACAAACTGCGTTATCACAAAATCATCATCATGACCGATGCCGACGTCGATGGTTCGCACATTCGTACGCTACTGTTGACCTTCTTCTTCCGTCAAATGCCAGAACTTGTGGAACGTGGATATATTTATATTGCACAGCCACCGTTGTATAAGCTGAAAAAAGGCAAGCAAGAACAGTACATCAAAGATAATGATGCGCTTGAGACTTACCTGATTTCAAATGCAATTGATGAGCTTGAATTACACATCAGTGCAGAAGCACCAGCCATTCGTGGTGAGGCTTTAGCGGGTGTGATTGCGGATTATCAAACCTCTCAAAAGAGTTTGCATCGTCTGACTGTACGTTATCCTGCAAGTGTGTTGGATGGTTTATTGGCAGTAGAAGGCTTTAAGTTA
This sequence comes from Acinetobacter sp. YH12142, assembly GCF_013418435.1. Classification (NCBI taxonomy): domain Bacteria; kingdom Pseudomonadati; phylum Pseudomonadota; class Gammaproteobacteria; order Moraxellales; family Moraxellaceae; genus Acinetobacter; species Acinetobacter sp. YH12142. Next base: position 36,053 of record NZ_VPCB01000020.1, read on the forward strand.
GATCACGCAAATAACCAAGACTATGTACAGACTTGGGGGGAGCAGCTACGTGCCAATATTGAGAAAACTCAGCCTAGCTTACGTCCTGAATTAAGCTTAGAAACGTTTGAGCATGAAGATACCGAAAGCAATAAGTCAGCGACCTATTTCCCGCGTATTACCATCTATGTTCATAACTTACCGCACCAATACTTGTTAGATTCAGGTCTATTGGGTTCAGGTGAATATGCGCGTTTGCTCAAAAATTCGAAGAGTTGGTTCACATTATTGGAAGAAGGTGCTTACCTACAAAAAGGCGAGCGCAAAATTCCAGTGAGTAGCTTCCATCAGGTTTGGCAAAACATCCTACAAGACTCACGCCGTGGCATGATGATTCAGCGCTATAAAGGTTTGGGTGAGATGAATGCTGAACAGCTTTGGGAAACTACGATGGATCCTGAGAACCGTAACATGCTGCAAGTAACGGTACAGGATGCGATTGAAGCTGATCGTATGTTCTCTTGCTTGATGGGTGATGATGTGGAACCACGTCGTGCCTTCATTGAAGAAAATGCGTTAAATGCGGATATTGATGCCTAAATTCTGATTACAGAATCATTCAAAAAAGCACTCTTGGGAGTGCTTTTTTTTGTGCTATCTTAAATAAAATTGAATATTAAATCGCCAATTTGTGTTTTATAAAATTGACTTATTCTGATGCTAAGCTCAAATCAAATTGAACTTAGCAGCTAAAAATAAGAGGTCTATATATGATGGACAATCAACTTGAACACATTCGTGACATCTGGATAAATGCATTTTTTACCGGAAATTATACCGTTTTAGCCGAATACGAAGATGAGCACTTTAAGGTGGTTTATGAGCAAGACGGGCGTGTCGAAAGTAATTATGTCCGCTATGAATGTATTGCACATGCAGTGAAAAATGGGGTTTGGAAACCACAAAAACCAGACGTAGAATTTGAAGAATATGAGTTTAATCGTGACCAAACTGAGTGCAAAATTTTAATTGGTTTAGCTGAAACACAGCAGCAAATACAGGAAATCTGGCATTTTGATCAGACCTGGAAAATACAAGAATTACGTTTTTTAAAGGCAAAAAAAGTCCATCCTTCTGCCTTATCTTAAACAATAAAAAGTTTAAATTGATGTCGTGAATGGAGATAAAATGCATCCATCTTGCAAATGTGGATAAGTTTTGTGAATTTTCACATTTAATAGTGTTCAACATCAAAGTCATTTATAATTATGGATAACATCATTTAAAAATATTTATCCACAAAAAAGGTGGTTTGATATTTTGAATTTAAAAAATAAAAAATGAATTTAAAACTAAGATTTGAATTTAAAAATGGCTTTTTGGATAACTGTGGTAATGAGTTTGATGTGAAGCAGACTTTTGAATTCATTTGTGAGAGTGGGGTAAAAGCTATCGCTGAATTTTTAGATTCTTTCCGAATAGAAATGCCTAACGATGCAATAACCAGTTGGATATGAACATTCGGTTTTTTAAATATTTTTTAGATTTATAGTGTGATTATTATTGTGAAGTATTAATAAAAAATCGCCGTGGAACATTTAAATTTCACGGCGATTGATTTTTTGAGCTTAAGTTAGGTTTTCTTAATAATGCAAATCTAGGGTTTTGCTTTTTAAATTAAGCCTCAAAACTACTTTCCATTTCTTCTAATTCCATCATTAATTCAAGCATTTGCTCTTCGACAGATTCAAGTTTGGCTTTTAATTCTGTTTGCTCATTCATTAGTTTGAGTAAGTCATCTTTACGACTGGCTTCATATAAAGCACTGTCTGCCAATAATTCCTCGATTTCGTTTAAGCGTGGCTGAATTTTGCTGATTTGCGCTTCATTTTTTTCAATGTTTTTACGAATCGGGCGGGTCAATTCACGCTGACGTGCAGCTTCTTTACGCTGCGCTTCTTTATCGACTTTGGAAATCGTTGGTTTAGTTTCAACTTGAGATTTGATGGGAGTAGGGGCTTGTTGGCTATTTTTCATCATGTCAATCCGTGCTTGACGCAGCCAATCGGCATAAGCCACGAGGTCACCATCAAATTCGCGACATTTACCATGATGTACCAACAATAATTCGTCACAAACGCTGGCAATCAATTGACGTTCATGCGAAACCAAAACCACAGCGCCTTCAAAATCTTGTAATGCCATAGTTAGGGCATGACGCATATCAAGGTCTAAATGGTTGGTCGGTTCATCTAGAATTAAAACATTGGGACGTTGCCAAACAATCAAAGCCAAAGCCAATCGTGCTCGTTCACCGCCTGAAAAGCCTTCACTTGGCGTATCCATGCGTTCGCCACTAAAACCAAAGCTACCTAAGAATGAACGTAATGCAGCTTCACTGATTTTTTTGTCAGCAATTCGAGATAATTGCAACATAGGGCTGGCATTGCCATCTAAAGCATCCATTTGATGCTGCGCAAAATAGCCAATATTCAACAGTTCCGAGGCTTTGCGTGTCCCTTGTAATAAGGGAAGGTCTCCAACCAAGGATTTAATTAAGGTTGATTTACCTGCACCATTCATTCCCAGTAAACCAATACGACTGTTTGGGGTAATCTGTAAATTCACATTGGTGGCAATCAGTTTGTCACCATAGCCAATATCGACATGTTCCATTTGTAACAGTGGTGAGCTCATTTTGGTTGGCTCACGGAAACTAAAGGTAAATGGCGTATCGACATGTGCGGCAGAAAGTTCTTGCATGCGTTCTAATTGCTTAATACGGCTTTGCGCCTGCTTAGCTTTAGTGGCTTTGGCTTTAAAACGGTCAATAAATTTTTGGAGATGCGCACGGGTTTCGAGTTGTTTTTCATAGGCTTGTTGCTGTTGTGCCAAGCGCTCAGAACGGGTGCGTTCAAAGGTCGAATAGTTGCCGGTGTAAAGCGTCAGCTCTTGATTTTCGATATGTAAAATATGATCAGTCACCGCATCTAAGAAATCACGGTCATGTGAAATCAAGATCAGTGTGCCTTCATAAGCTTTTAACCAATCTTCTAACCACAAAATCGCATCTAAGTCTAAGTGGTTGGTTGGTTCATCGAGTAATAATAGGTCAGAACGGCTCATCAGGGTACGCGCAAGGTTTAAACGCATACGCCAACCACCAGAAAAGCTTGAAACATTGAGTTGGGACTGATGTTCAAAGAAACCCAGGCCGGCCATCAGTTGTGAGGCTTTTGATGGAGCTGTATAGCCATGGATTTCATCAAATCGGCCATATAAGTGTGCCAGCGCTTCATTGTCTAATTGTTCTGGATGTTCAAGTTTATGTTGTATATCCCAATATTCTTCATCGCCTGATAGAACGAAATCAATCGCTTTCATATCCAACGCTTTGATTTCTTGCGCCATATGCGCGACGGTCCATACTGCAGGACGTGTTAATGAACCACCATCAGATTCCATTCCACCTAAAAGCGCAGAAAAAAGAGTCGATTTACCCGCACCATTTACACCAGTTAAGCCGATTTTCCAGCCTGGATGCAATTGCATAGATGCTTTTTGAAATAAAACACGCCCACCGCGACGAATGGAAAGTTGGTCTAACTGAATCATGGAACTAACTAAACAAGAAGAATGTGGGGCTATTCTAATGGATGGCTTTGCAAAAGAAAAAACAAAGCATCGCAACCATCTGAAAAAATGTGACAGATTCCACGTATTTAGGTATATTGAACGGGCTTTAGTATTAAAAAAATATTTCAAGTTGTTGTTTTAAATGGATTAATAAAACATATTGGAAATATAAGAAATGAGAAAAGGAATTTTAATTTTATCGCTTCTTTCAGGTGTGATGTCTGCACAAAGCTATGCCAATCAGAAGGTTTGTGTGTTCGATTTACTTGGAAAAGCGGGGGAATCTTATAAGCTAATGGAAGAGTGGTCTCTGGCCAGTAAGGCATGGGGAGCACAAGTTCAACTGATTTCATATCAAGATGAATCCAAAGTCGATAAAGATTTTAAAGAAGGGAAATGTGACGCATTTTATATGACCTCGATGCGGGCACGTGCGTATAACAAATTTGCTGGTTCGATTGATGCCATTGGCGGTGTACCGAACAATACCATCGCACAAAAAGCCATTACCTATGTCTTAGATAAGCGGAACAGTAAGCGACTGATTACCAATTCAGGTAAAGATAGTTATGAAGTGGCAGGGATTGGGCAAATTGGTTCAGCCTATATTTTTGTCCGTGATCGCAATATCAATAATTTAGAAAAAGCTGAAGGTAAAAAATTTGCCATTTTGCATTATGACTATGCGCAAAAAGAGATGGTCGACCGTGTCGGCGCTGTGCCAGTCATGTCGGAAATTTCCAATTTTATTCGCAAATTTAATCAGGCCGAAGTTGAAATTGTGGCTGCGCCGGCTTATGCCTTTAAGCCACTCGAAATTTCAAAAGGCTTAGGCACTACTGGGGCGATGGTTAATTTTCCTGTGGTGAATGTCACGGCAGACCTGATTATTCGTAACAATAAATTCCCAGATGGTTTTGCTGAACCCTCTCGGCAATGGTTCGTTAAACAATTACCGAAAAGTTTTGCCATGGTAAAACGCATGGAAGCTGAAATTCCTGCCAAATATAAGATGAATCTCAGCAAAGATGATCAGTTGAAATATCAGAAAATTTTGCGTGAAGGACGGATGGATTTAACCAAACAAGGAATCTACGACTCCACCATGATGACGGTACTGAAAAAAGCACGTTGTACGATTGAGCGAACCAATTTTGAGTGTTCAGTGGCGGGTGAATAAGCTTTTTTCTGTATTTCTTTGTAAAGTTTCATAAAAAGGCTGTAAATGCAAAAAGCCTTTTTTGCATACAACATGATGATTATATTTATAATTTTGCCTTAAATAAAAAAGTGATATTAATCACAAAAAAACAGAATGTGCCAAAATGACATAAATAAATGGAGTAAATGCTCTATTTTTTTTAAATTAACTTGCTTAATATCGGCGTTGTGTAAGGACACCTCTGAACCATAAAAAGATTTGAAAGGAAAATAGAATGAAAAAAACGCTCCTATCATTGGCTACATTTGCTGCAATTGGCTTTGCTGGTTCAGCTCAGGCAGCAAAAGTAGATATCTGTGTATTTGACTTACTGGGTAAGTCAGGTGAGTCATACCAAATGGCTCAGGAATGGGCGCTTGCAGCAAAAGGCTGGGGTGCTGAAATTAACTTAATTCCGCGTCAAGATGAAGCAGTAGCCGACAATGATTTTAAAGCGGGTAAATGTGATGGCGTATTTATGACGGCAATGCGTGCTCGTCAATACAATAAATTTGCAGGTTCGATTGATGCGCTTGGTGGCGCACCGAGCAATGCAATTGCGCAACGTGCGATTACCTTTGCATTAGACCAACGTAATGCTGCAAAAATGGTCAGCAACCTAGGTGGTAAGAAATACGAAGTGGCGGGTATTGCTCCACTGGGTTCAGCATTCATCTTTGTCAAAGACAAAAAAATTGACTCAATTGAAAAAGCAGCAGGTAAAAAGTTTGCAGTATTAGGCTATGACGAAGCACAAAAAATTATGGTGCAACGTGTCGGCGCTCAAGCTGTGGTTTCAGATGTATCTAACTTTGTGGCGAAGTTTAATAATGGTCAGGTCGATATGGTGGGTGCGCCTGCGTATGCCTACAAACCATTAGAGATTTATAAGGGTTTAGGTACCAATGGTGCGATGTTTAACTTCCCAGTTTTACAAGTGACCGCGGACTTTATTATTCGTCCTGATCAGTTCCCAGCAGGCTTTGGTCAAAAATCTCGTGATTGGTTTGTGAAACATTTACCGAAGAGTATTGCGATGATTAACCGTTTAGAGGCGGGTATTCCTGCGAAATATAAACTTAACTTAAGTGCAGAAGATAAAACCAAATATCAAAAATTATTGCGTGAAGGTCGTATGGATATGACGAAACGTGGCATTTATGATGCGGGCATGATGTCAGTATTGAAAAAGGCACGTTGTTCTGTCGATAAAGCCAATTTTGAATGTTCACTTAGCGGCGAATAAACTGATATTTAAAGAAAAAAGCCTGGATTTATCCGGGCTTTTTTTCGCAAATGCACAGGTCATTTTCGCCATTGAGTCAGCAAAATATTCAGGTAATCTAAATTGAAATCGAGGGCTGTGAGTATATTTAATCATACTCCGCATGACCCAAAAATCAAAAAATGGTTAAAACAAAAACAGTAAAAAACAAGGAAAGTCAGTATGAAACAATGGACAAAGGCATTGAGTATTGCTGCTGCGTTAATGGCGGTGAATGGCGTAGCTCAAGCAAAGCAAGTGGTGTGTGTATTTGATTTGGTTGGTAAAAATGGTGATGTTTTTACCCTGATGAGAGATTACCAATTGGCGGCAAAAAACTGGGGCGCAGACATTGAGCTCCGCGTCGGTCAAAATGAAGCAGTGATTGCGGAAGACTTTAAAGCGGGGAAATGTGATGGGATCAGCGTCACCGGTATGCGTGGCCGCCAATTCAACAATTTTACCGGTTCTTTAGATGCGATTGGTGCAATTCCAGATTTGAAATTGGCCGTAAAAATTATGCAAGGTCTTGCGAGTCCAACGTTTGCTAAAAGCATGGTCAATAGTAAATATGAAGTGGCAGGTGTGATACCTGTTGGTGATGCCTACCTGTTGGTGAATGATCGTAGTATCAATACTGTCGCTAAAGCCGCAGGTAAAAAAATTGCGGTGCTTGATTATGATGAAGCGCAGAAAATTATGGTGCAGCAGGTCGGGGCTCAAGCGGTCAGTGCCGATGTAACCAATTTTGGCGCTAAATTTAACAATGGTCAGGTGGATATTATTGGTGCTCCTGCAGCTGTGTTCAAACCATTAGAATTACACAAAGGTTTAGGCAGCAAAGGCGCAATCGTCAATTATCCAATTTTACAAGTCACGGGAAATATCATTATTCGCCCAGATAAATTCCCAGCGGGATATGGGCAAAAATCACGTGATTGGGTCAAAACACAATTACCTCGTGCATTCACGATTTTAGGCAAAATGAAGTCAGAAATTCCAGCTAAATATTGGATGGATGTTCCCACTGCAGACAAAGCTGGTTATCAAAAAATGATGCGTGAAGCGCGTATTGATTTGACTAAACGTGGTATCTACGACAAGCGAATGATGAAATTATTATGGCAATTCCGCTGTAAACAAGACCCGAAAAACTTCGAATGTGCATTACAGGACGAAAACTATAAATAAGTTTTAAATGAATCTTGAGAAAAATACTCTGATTTAACTTTAAACTGTGAAGACTGACCATATATTGAGTATGTTATACTTGAAACATGGTCTTTTCTTTTTAAAGACACCCCAATGACTCAGAGGAATCCATCATGAATGCTCAAGCACTTGTGCTGACTGACAATGCTGCCAATAAAGTACGCCAATTGCGTGACAGTGAAGGTAATCAAGACCTCATGTTACGTGTATATGTGACTGGTGGTGGTTGTTCAGGTTTCTCATATGGATTTAATTTTGCAGAAAGCCAAAACGAAGATGATGCTGAATTTCTCAATGAAGACGTGAAAATGTTGGTGGATTCACTTAGTTATCAATATTTAGTTGGTTCAACAGTCGACTATATTGAAGGTTTAGAGGGTTCTCGTTTTGTGGTACAAAACCCGAATGCGACAACCACGTGTGGATGTGGATCTTCATTCTCGATCTAATCACGATGATGAATTGAGCCATAAAAAAGCCCTCATTTTGAGGGCTTTTTTAATGTTTAAAATCGATATTAGGCTTCAAATTTTAGCGCTTCTAACAGATCTAAAATCACTGTGGTCACGTCTTGACTCAATTGATAATTATTAAAAATTTCATAAGCCGTAATGGTGATATCGGTATCACTCGGAAGCAGGCGTTGTTCTTCTTCGATGAGGTCACGGATCGGCAATAGGGTTTGTTTGACTTGTAAATGCAAGACATCTTTAAACTCAAGATTTTCGTCTTCGAGTTCGATGAGTTGCTCATTAAAAAATGGTAAAAGTACTGCATGGAGATAAGGTTGAATTTCGGTAATATCAAAAAGTTCAATATCACGGGTTTGTTCAATCGTGCTGATGTGGTCATTCACTTCAATTAAGATATGGTAGTAACTCACATTGCTCTCCACGGAAGATGTCATTGATATAAGGAAATTATTGCATATCAACAATAACATGAAATGCTGATTTTTGTTGGTGAATCCTGCAATATCCTTATAAATTGTATGGTTTTTTATGATCAGGGTACACTAGCGATAATACAGTAAGCTTTGGTCTGCTGGCATCAGTTTAAAGTTTTCTAATTGTTGCGCGCCTAAAATTGGGTACATTAATGCAGCAGGGTCATTATGGTGAGATAAGCCGAGAGCATGTCCGAGTTCGTGGGCAAGGGTAAGGCGTAAATCATCTTCGGCATCAAATTGATAAATCTGAATCTGATCCCCCATAAAGACACCTTTATGAAACTCTCGAGCAGGAAAGCGCTGACTGGCTTGTATCACGCCTGCATTATATTGATCGATTTGCTGGTTATAGCTTAAGACTTGTTGGTTAAATTGATCATTTTGCTGATTAAATCGATCTATTTCTTGGTCTAATTGCATCGCTTGTGCTTTGACTTGCGCAAGTTCTCTTTCAACGCGTTGCATATTGGGGCCTTGCGCATGCTCGATTCGGCTCCAACTCATACGTTCTTGCGACAGCTGTGCGATTTCCACACGGATCATGGCTTGTTTTGATCGGAGCTGTTGCTCATTCATCTCCAGACCTTTTCTCGAATTTGCTAAGTTCTCGGCATATAAATCATTACGAGCTTTATCTGCGGCTAAGGTCTTTTGGACTTGCTTATAGGCGTTGTATTGTTTTTGGCGATCATCATAAATGAGATGGATCGCCAGTTGTGCATTTGGGTCATAGATAAATAACGGTTTGAGCGTCCCTTTATGCCATATCTCTGCAGCCTCTTGGCTAAGTTGAATGACTTGTTGTTGGCTTAATCCAAAACGCGGATCGACATCAGCAACCCGATAACGCAATCGGGTATCGAGAGGGTGTAAAAGTCGATCTGAAATTGAATTAAATTTCAGTTGAGGATGCTGCTTGGTTTGATAGATCCACCAAGTACTCAAAACGATGACAACAATAATTAAAATCAAACGCATAGCGTCGCAAAACTTGATTATTTTGCATTAATTTAACTGAAATTTAGCGCTATGCAAATCTAAGTTTAGATTGATGGTGAGTCGAGAAGAATGTGGCTGTTTGAACGTTTGCGTGTTATTTGAATATTGCCTGATGCAGATAAAATCATCCACAAAAAAAACCGCGCTTTCGCGCGGTCTTTTTGAGCTTTGAAAAACTCAGTTAAAGCGACAAATTATTTTTTGTCATCTTTTACTTCAGTGAACTCAGCATCTACAACGCCGTCATCTGCTTTTTGAGCTTGACCTTCAGCGCCTTGGAAAGCGTTAGGATCAAAACCTTCAGCACCGCCTTGACCTTGTGCAGCTTCATAAGCACGTTGAGTGATCGGCATAATGATGTTTTGAAGTGCTTCAGTTTTCGCTTTGATTGCATCTACATCGTTTTCTTTAGTCGCTGCTTCGAGCTCAGCTACAGCAGCATCGATTGCAGATTTCTCATCAGCAGTTACCTGTTCGCCAAGATCTTTTACTGCTTTTTGAGCAGAAGAAACAAGTGCATCAGCTTCGTTACGTGCTTTCGCTAATTCTTCAAATTTACGATCTTCTTCAGCATTCGCTTCAGCATCTTTGATCATCGCTTCAATTTCAGCATCGCTCAAACCAGAGTTAGCTTTAATTTGAATTGATTGCTCTTTACCTGTGCTCTTATCTTTTGCAGATACTTTCAAGATACCATCAGCGTTGATGTCAAATGATACTTCAATTTGTGGTACACCACGTGGAGCAGGTGGAATATCGCCCAATTGGAAGTTACCCAACAATTTGTTTTGTTGAGCCATTTTACGTTCACCTTGGTAAACTGAAATGTCTACAGCTGGTTGGTTGTCTGCAGCAGTTGAGAACACTTGAGATTTCTTCGCAGGAATCGTCGTGTTTTTCTCAATGATCGCTGTTAACACGCCACCCATTGTTTCAATACCAAGTGTAAGCGGAGTTACGTCAAGAAGAAGTACGTCAGTTTTATCACCTGAAAGTACTGCACCTTGAATCGCAGCACCCATCGCTACAGCTTCATCTGGGTTCACGTCTTTACGTGGCTCACGGCCGAAGAACTCTTGTACTTTTTGTTGTACAAGTGGCATACGAGACTGACCACCCACCAAGATTACGTCAGAGATGTCAGAGGTTGAAAGACCTGCATCTTTAAGTGCAATCTTACATGGTTCAATTGTACGAGCAACCAATTCAGCAACTAAACCTTCAAGTTTAGAGCGAGTCACGTTGATCACTAAGTGTTTAGGACCAGTCGCATCTGCTGTGATGTATGGAAGGTTGATTTCTGTTGCATTCGAAGAAGAAAGCTCGATTTTTGCTTTTTCAGCAGCTTCTTTTAAACGTTGAAGTGCAAGCGGATCTTGTTTCAAGTTTACGCTTTGTTCTTTCTTGAACTCTTCAACCAAGTATTCAATTAACGCATTATCGAAGTCTTCACCACCAAGGAATGTATCACCGTTTGTAGACAACACTTCGATTTGTTGGTCGCCATCAAGGTCAGCGATTTCAATGATTGATACGTCGAAAGTACCACCACCTAAGTCGTAAACCGCAACTTTACGGTCGCCTTCTTTTTTGTCCATACCGAACGCAAGTGCAGCAGCTGTTGGTTCGTTGATGATACGTTTAACATCTAAACCAGCAATTTTACCTGCATCTTTAGTCGCTTGACGTTGAGCATCGTTAAAGTACGCAGGAACAGTAATTACCGCTTCAGTTACTGTTTCACCAAGGTAGTCTTCAGCTGTTTTTTTCATCTTTTTCAAGATTTCAGCAGAGATTTGTTGTGGTGCAAGTTTCTTGTCGTTTACATCAACCCAAGCATCGCCATTGTCAGCTTTGATGATTTTGTAAGGTACAAGGCCGATATCTTTTTGCACAGCTTGGTCTTGGTACTTACGACCGATCAAACGTTTGATTGCAAATAATGTGTTTTTAGGGTTAGTCACTGCTTGACGCTTAGCAGATTGACCGACAAGGATCTCGCCATCTTTATATGCAATAATAGATGGGGTTGTACGAGCGCCTTCAGCGTTGTCGATTACTTTTACTTTGTCGCCTTCAAGTACTGCTACGCAAGAGTTTGTAGTACCTAAGTCAATACCAATGATTTTCGCCATTTGGATGTTTCCTCTAAAATTCTTTTACGATGTTTTCGCTTGTTATCCGATATGAGAGCCAATCAAAAATTTTCAAGTAATATTGGTTAAAATTTTTAATTCGTCTCAGAAAATTTGGGTTTATGCACCAACCATAACCATAGCTGGACGTAATAGACGACCGTTTAAGCTATAGCCTTTTTGCAATACTGTTCCGATTTCATTCGATTTGGCATTTGGATCGATGCCCACAGCCTGATGAAGATCTGCATTGAAACCATTTGCAGTATCCACAGCAACCACACCAAATTTTTCTAAAGTGCTGAGCAATGATTTCAGTGTAAGTTCTACACCTTCAGATAAACCTGATTTTTCATCACCTGCCGCAGCAATCGCGCGTTCAAGGTTATCAACTGACTCAAGCAATTGTTTTGCAAATTTTTCCAGCACAGTATCTTTATGCTTTTCAGATTCGCGTTGAATGCGCTCTACACTTTTTTGCGCTTCATATACGGCATTTGCAGTACGTGCTTTTTCAAGTTTTAAGCTTTCTTCTAAATTGGTGATTTGTGCTTGTAAATCTTCAACTGAAACTTCAGCTTGCTCGTTTTCAGCTTGAGTTTGCTGTTCTGCTTGCTCTTGTTGAAGATCTTGAGCGTCTTGGTTTTGCTCAGTCGCCATTGATTTACTCCGTTTAAATGGGTTCTTAAACATGTTCAGTCCTTATAGCTGTGCGTTCAAACGACATCGATGCGTAACTGCCATGCGTTTTGAATTCATGATTAATAAAAGAAATCGGGGCAGGGTATAAAAATTCAAGCGAAGTCAGCGATTAAATGCAATTTTTTATTCAAATAAATGGTTTTTCAGCCAAATATCGACTGCAAAATTAAATTCTATGAAAATATAAATTATTGATTTGAATGTATAATCATATTTTGATCGGATTTATAGATTTTCATCATAAATTTTAACGGTTTCTCTTTGTGCCTGAAAATTTGCATAATTTATCTATCGGAAGTGACCATATCCATTGGAGAGAGGGATATGGTGACTACCTCTAGATTTTAGAAACACTTTTCCATGCTGATTTCCCAAGAATCAGCATTTTTTTTGCCTCAAAAAATAGTGGTTAATATTTATACATAAAAACTCTTAGTATCAGTTTTATTAAATATTTCACAAAAAATGATCAGCACAGTATTCTTTGTTTCAGATTCTATCGCTGTAGTTTCTTAATTTATTTCAAATGTGTTTTTCATGGCCTGCTTCTCTCATAAGCAGGCTTTTTTTTGCATGAAATTTATAAAAACAGCCACTTAAGTAACTGAGTTGCAAGTTTTGTTGAACTTTGTTGTATTCAAAAGCTGTGATCACGCTTTATTCAAAATCATTTATATTTATTTTTTTAATAAAAAACAAAGCACTTGAGTTAAAAAAATGATGTAAAGCCTTAAAATGAAAGAAAACCGCCTAATTAATAAAACATTTCATAAGCTGTACCGTGCCTCGTACAAAGTACAACTCAGAAGGTGGGAACTTCACAGAATTATTTTCCATTATGACTCGGGCAAAGTTGAGCTTTGCTTTTAATGATTCAATGAAGGAAATAATGAAGATGAAAAAAATTGGTTTATTCGCTGTCGCAGTTTTAGGTTTTGGTTTAGCTGCGGTAGGTTGTACTTCTCAAGAAACTGTAGAATCTCCAGAAACCGCACAAGTAACGTCTGCAACTGAAGCATCTGTAACGACAGAGCAATCGGGTGCTGTGGTTCAAGCAGATCCATCAGCTCAAGGTGCTGAAGTTCAATCTGCGCCTGCACCGCAACCTACAGTTCAGCAATAAGATTGTTTAATGCTCTCTGACCTGTAACAACAGGCAGTCAAGAATAGACAGAAGATAGGATGCCTCTTCTGTCTATTTTTTTTCTATTGCTTTTTTTACCTTTTCTATTTTTAATGAACGAAAAAAAAGCCCATCATGTAGATGAGCTTTTTACTTTTAACCGATCTGCAAAAAACATCAATTAACGGCGATTTTCCCATGCGCGACGACGTTCTTCAGCCGCTTTACGTTGTTGATCTGATGCCTTTCTTAAATCTTGAATATTCTTTTTGCGCTCTTGCTCAGTTTGTTTTCTACGATCTTGACTAGCTTTACGGCGCTGTTCTTCTAAACGCTGACGCTCTTTGCTGACTTTTTGACGATCTTGTTCAGCACGTTTACGACGTTCAGCTTCAGAGTATTTACGCTGTTGTTCTAGACGTTGACGTTCGAGTTCGTTTTTACGACGATCCCACTCTTGTTGATTTTTACGATTCTGTTCCCAGTTACGCTGGTCAAGTTGCTGCTTTCTACGTTCAAGCTCTAAACGATTACGTTGTTGTTGTTGACGTTCCCATGTACGGCGGTCTTGTTCATAACGACTGTCGTAACGGCGATCATAACGATTGTCATAGCGTCGATCATTATTATCATAACGGCGGTCATAACGTTGATCATAACGTCCATCGTAGTAACCATCTTCAGGGAATGCTACGCAGCCTACAGCCAAAAAAGCAGTCGCAAAAGACAGAAGGATGATCTTTTTAGCCATGGTGAGTATCCTTTATCGAGAATGGGTTAGCATAATCAACCCATAAAACTTGGGTAAATTGTCAATGACAACTCTATAAAAGAAGATTAGCTTAACTAGGTCTGTACTATGTATGTTGATGTTGAGACTTATATGTGAATATGGTCACATTTGACCTAGATCATGTAGAAAGTATGAAGAGCATAATTCGAAGGATAGAGCATGTTTGCATTGAATGAATCACTTAAAAATATGAAAGATAAAGGCCAAGGTACGGCTGCTCGGTTACTTGATCGTCTTCCTAACTTTGCCAAAGAAAGCCTCGCAAAACGTCTCGATTATCCGTTTATTTTTCCAGAATTAGATCCGCTGGTGAAATGCATGATGGCGGCTCAACTCAAGCAAGGTAAGTCAGGCTTTGTGACTGAAGACTATGTGAAGTCTCGTAAATTATTTGATTTACAGATGGAGTCGATCAAGACCAAGCCGACCTTTGTGAAACAAGTGCAAGATATACGTCTACCTTTACAAAGTGCTACGCTGTTTGCGCGTCATTATCATCCTGCTCCAAATAAAAAATTACCGATGATCGTGTTCTATCACGGTGGTGGTTTTGTGGTGGGTGGTCTAGACACGCATGATGAAGTTTGTCGTTTATTGGCCGTGCATGCCAAAGCACAAGTTTTAAGTATTGATTATCCTTTAACACCAGAAGCCAGCCCAGCTCAATTAATGCAAAGCTGTGAAGATGCCTTGGCTTGGACTTATCAAAATAGTCGTCAGTTTAAAATTCTAAAAAATCGAATTGCGGTGGCAGGGGATAGTGCAGGCGGCAATATTGCTACTGCGGTTGCGCAGCGCAGTGCTCAGAAAGTTTTTGCCCCGCAAGTTCAGCTATTAATTTACCCAGTAGTGGATTTCAAAAGTCGCCACCCATCTTTCTATGCGTATAAAGATGGTCTAGTTCTGACTGAAAAAGATATTGATGTCGTAACGGCTTTATATGCAGAACAACATGCTGTGGCCTTGGATGATCCATTAATTTCACCGACCTATGGAAAATTGGCAGGTATCGCACCTGCGTATATCGTGACGGCAGGGCATGACGTTTTACATGACGAAGGTGAAATTTATTCGCATAAACTCCGTCAGCAAGGGGTGAAAGTGTTTTATCAAGAATATACCGATCAAACCCATGGCTTTATTAACTTAACCCCGGTTTCGCACCGAGCTAAAAAATACGTGATTGAGATCAGTACGAAGTTCCGTAAATTTTGGGATAAACGTAGCTAATCATTCCTTTATATAAAGTAAACCCAGTGTTTCACGTGAAACACTGGGTTTTTATTTATTGGGTTATTTATCTTGGATTTTTGCAGCAGGAAAAACGAGGCTAAATTGGGGGACATAAAAGCTTTGCAATAATCGTGCTTCAGAAAAATTTGGAAAAATGTCCTGTGTGTTGTGCCATTCTACCTGTTTCAGTTTAGATAGCCGTCCGCGAAACTTCGGTGAAAATTGATAGCGCTTACCTTCCCACGCTTGTCTGATTTGCAACATCGCTGCAGGGATATGATGACTATTAATATAGAAAGAACGCTGTAAACGTGATTTTTTTAAACGGATCTGCATCTTTTGTTGTTCAACTTCTATAGTACAGACCACTTCATTGTCATGTTGTTGCCATTCAAACTTTGCCAACTCTTTAGGAATACCCCAGAGTTTTTGGCCATGAATGACAGAGATATCTGTCGAAACATAAATCTTAGGTATCGAACTTAACCTTTTCTTACTCCATAAAGGGTGATCTAAAATCAGCAATTCGTCATAAGGACCCACAGGCGAATCATGATATCGGACCAATAACACCTGAACCACACGACCCAAAGGTGATGTCGCTAAACGGAACATCTGCGCTTGTTGGATAAAACTCGGAGAGATCCAATAATTTAAAATAAAAGCATCGCCACGCAGTTGCCAAGGCGGTAAATGTGTCAATGCAGTGTCCGACGGTATTATTTGCGTCATCATTGTTCTCGTTTTAATAATGGCAGAATAATTACTTTTTAATCATCAAAGACTAATATACAGTCAATAACAAGTACGAGATCAACCAGAAGAGTTAGCAAATGTTAAAACAGATTTTATTTACCGCAGCACTTGGCTGTGTGAGCTTAAGCAGTTTTGCTGCCAATACTATTGTCGAAATGAAAACCTCTCAAGGCAATATTGAAATTGAGCTATTCAATGACAAGGCACCTATCTCAGCTAAAAACTTTGAAAGCTATGCAAAAGAAAAATTTTATAACGGCACGATCTTTCATCGCGTGATTCCTGGATTTATGGTTCAGGGTGGGGGCATGGATGTCAAAATGCAGGAGAAGCCAACAAAAGCGGCTATTAAGAATGAATCAAGTAATGGCTTGAGCAATAAGCGCGGCACATTGGCAATGGCACGGATGAATCATCCTGATTCAGCAAGTAGTCAGTTCTTTATTAATGTTGCAGACAATGACTTTCTCAATAAAAGTGCAATGAATGCGGGATATGCTGTTTTTGGTAAGGTCACTAAAGGGATGGATATCGTCGATAAAATCGTAAAAGTTCCAACTGCGAACTATGGAATGCACCAAAATGTCCCTGTAAACCCAGTGGTTATACAGAGTGTGGTGATTAAAGCAGCACCTGTAAAAAACTAAGCACACAAAATAGGAAAAATATTTTACATGATATTTGTAATAAATATCATGTATTTATGTGAATAAAGTGTGTTTTTTGAACCATAATGGTGCATAAAAATGAAACACTCATGTTCTTTGTGAGTGAAAAGCACTTGCACGTGTAAGAAATTGCCCTATAATGAGCACCATACCGACGAGATAGACGGAAACGAACGAAACGCGAAGCGTTGAGTTGTTGAGTTGTTGAGTTGTTGAGTTTATCGAAGTCCAGCTTCTAGCATTGACGAAATGTTAGAAAGATCATTAAGAGATTATGAAGAACAACTTGTGTGGATTTTTACTGATTGATTGATCGAAATTATTTTCATTGATTGATGGTAGAAATTACTCGAAGTTTATTTGAGCAAATTTTTGTCAGTAATTGATGAGCCAAGATTGGTACACTATATGTACTATTGATTTTAAACTGAAGAGTTT
>NZ_VPCB01000021.1:0-51688 GCF_013418435.1 Acinetobacter sp. YH12142
ATCGTTTGAAGGATAAAAAAAGAATTGGGATTCAGCCCCAGGTTGAAACTTAATACGAGATCAAAGGGGTCAATTTTACTTTGCCATTTGTAAGGTAAAAGGGGTCAATTTTAGAATGCCGTTGACAACACTGCTGACAATACAAATACGACAACCAATGCACCAATAATTTTCCAAAAATATTCAGCGATATAACTAATACATAGCCCGACAAATAAAGCCGCAATGGTCAGCGCGCCAAACCAGTAACTGATGTTATTGCTCGGCGTTCCAAGAGAGAGGCAAATTATCAAGGCGATGATCAATAGCGCCCAGCCGATCAGCGTGGCTAACCGTGTTTGGCCCACACTTAACTCTTTGCTGTAAAACTGCTTTTGATGTTTAGACATGCTGCTTGCCAAGGCAAAAAAACCTAAGCTACTCAGTGCCCAAATCAGGAGAAAGAACATCATGCTTCAACCTCCTTCTTGCCACGCGCTTTTTTAACAGGCAGCCCTTTATGCTTTTTCACTTTGTAAAATGAATAGGCAAACAAGATAGCCAAGAGCCACATTGCAAGATCAAAGGATGCAATCATCCATTGACCATTTGCCATGGTATTCCAAAGCGGTTGACCACCAGTCATGAAGTTTACAATCGGCAGTAAGGCAAAAATTGCTGTGGCAAAAGCTAAAAGTTCTAGCCACGCTTGACGGTGCGTACGGAAAATCGCATAAACGAGCGTCAGTAGCCAAACAATAAAGAAACTACGAATTTCTAATTCCGAACGGTTTTCAAGCTGTGCGGGAATAAAACGGTTGGCATAGAAAAATGCTGCGCAGGCAATGGGTAAACCAATAATCGCTGCAATATTGGTCACTTCAACCGTGCGGTAGCCAAATGATTTAAAGCCTTGTTTCTGCTGTTGAGGCGCACGTTTTACACACCATAGAATGAGACCTGTAGCGACCATCAGGGTGCCTACAATCCCAGAAATGAATAACAGCCAACGTAGTGCTAAGTCTACACCGCGTGCTTCATGCAGCGTAGTCACTACATTGTAAATACCCATAGGTACAGAAGGGTGCTTTAACTTAGCGCTTTCGTCAGTTAAGTCTTTACCAGTTACGCCATCAAATTGTTTGCTTGCATAGACATTTCGATACGCGACACTTTCACCATGTAAGGCACGTAGCTCAATTTTAGCTTGGTCTGTATTTGGTGCAATGATGCTAACGGTACTAATCGGATTGGTTTTCCATTCAGCCTGAACCGCAGTCACGATTGGCGCTAAGTTGGTCAACGGCGCAGCAACGATAGGTTGCTCTTCACGTTTAGAGCGACGATCTCCTCGACCTTCACCACGGCCCTCAGCACGATTTTCGCCTTGGTTTTGTGCAGAATTGGCACGGGCTTGCTGTGGGCGTTCGCTACGTTCTTCGCGTCCTTGGGCAGATTCACGTCCTTCAGGTTTATTTTCTTGAACTAGGGCACGATTTTGTTCTTGTAAAAATTGTCCACGGTTTTCATAAATACGCTCAATCCCCCAAGGCATAATTGTAAATAACAGCAGCAACAGGCCACTAAAGGTGATCATGATGTGGAAGGGAAGCGCAAATACTGCGGTTGCATTATGTGCATCGAGCCAAGAACGTTGTCCTTTACCTGAACGGAAGGTAAAGAAATCTTTAAAGATTTTTTTATGAGTAATCACACCACTAATGATGGCAACTAACATCAACAGTGTCGCTATCCCGACAAACCATCGCGTCCACATACGTGGCATACCATAAAGTTCGAAATGGAAACGATAGAGAAAATTACCACCACGCGTATCGCGCGGCTCAAGCACTTCACCTGTAGCACTATCAATGTAGATTTGTTTACCACCACGGCGTGCGCGAGGGTCTTCACCTTGTTCACGAACGGTAATTAATGTGGCATTTTGACGCGTATTCGGCAGTAAAATATTCCAAGCACCTGCATTTGGATGATTTTGCTGTAAATAATTCAGTGCGACTTGAGTTTGTTGGACTTGTGAACTGGCTGGAACGGATTGATGCAGCTCAGGTGTCATCCAAACATTGATTTCATTTTTAAAAAAGCTCAGGGTTCCGGTCAGGAAAATTGCATACAGCAACCAACCTAAGATGAGGCTAGCCCATGTATGCAGCCAAGACATGGACTGGCGTGGTCCCTCAACTTTTGCATCAACACGCATTTTAGCTTCCCATCATCATATAAACGGCATACAAACACACCGCAGGGATCACAATGCCTAAAGTTGCTTTGAGGGTTTTATTCACCATAAAGACCCAAATAAATGCACAGCTCCACAGGATAAATGCAATTAAAGTTGCACTCATGGCTGCACTTCCGCGGTCTTCGCTAAACACATCTGCGATTACGATGGCAGATAGCATCGCGACAACATATCCGCCCACTAAAGCGAGGGCAAAGCGATAGAAAATCATCAAGCGATAGGTCAATAGAGAAGGGGTGTCTTTACGCGTTTTAGGCAGCGCAGATGTGAGGGGGGTCACGAGTGCCTCAGGTGGTGAGCTATTCATAAAATACTTAAGCGCTTGGAAATTGTATTAAAGTTAATCTAAATGATAACAATTATTATTAATAATTAGAATAATATATTCACAAAATTATTGATTTTTCAGCATGCTGAGTAGAAATGGATTTAAATGAGGAGAATTAAAGGCGAAAAAATAGCGACCGGAGTCGCTATTTTAGAATGCAAGAATGCTTAATTCTCTACATTATTGCTCTTGTTGAATGCCTGCAACTAACCAGTCTTGATCAGAACCCACAGGTTTAACAAAATGCCATACTTCAGCAAATGGCTGTGGCAGGCTATTTAAGTCTTCACTTACAGTACCTGTAAAACGAACACTTACAACGTATTGACCATTTTCGTTAGCAGAATCGACCACCATAGCATTTAAGTTAGAAAACTCAGCAACGTCTTCATCTTTATTCGCCATAATGTCGTTATACATAGACTGGTAAAGGTCAGGTGTTAAGTAACGCTGAATTTCAGCAATGTTGCTTGCAGTATTCATCGATTGAATGTGGTTAAAACGCTGACGTGCAACACGTAAAAATGTTGCTGGCTCTGTACCATCAGGCAATTGATTGCCGCTGTTGGTATAGGCAGCACCAAAAGGCGCATTCGTTGCAGCAGCTGCACCAAATGGAGCATTTGAAGCTGCTGAATTACCGCCTACAGAATTACCAAAAATATTCGTATTGTCATTACCTGCACGAGGTGCGGCATTTTGCTGGCCAAACGGTGCATTGTTTGCACCGCTGTTTGGCGCATATGGGTTGTTAGCGGCTAGTTTTTTTTTTGCGCCCATCTTACGGAAAATGAAGAAGGCAACAGCTGCGGCAAGTAAAATCCAGATCCAGCCTGGAATACCACCTTTCTCTTCCTGCTGTTGAGCTTGCGCTTCAGAAGCTGCTTGACCGTTATTGTCATCGGCCATCGCATTTGCAGCGACTGCACCAATTGCAGCACCAGCCACACCTGCAGCAACCATTCCGCCCACATTCGAGCCAGATTTTGCTGGAGCGCCAGCAGTTGCAGGCTGTTGAACAGGAGCAGATTGACGAGGTTGCTGATAAGACTGAGTTGGAGCAGCTTGACGGCTCATACCATGGCTTTTACCACCACCGGCACGTTTCGCTTCTGCAATCGGCGTTACCAAAAGGGCTGCTGTTAAAAGAGCAGTCATCAAACCACGCTGTCGAACTTCCATCAAATTTTCCTATATCTATATAAAGTTAAAATAGCCATCTAGTTATGCCGCCATTTGTATTGAATTTCAATAGAACATCGGTAAAAAATTGAAAATTCATTCAAAAAATAAACGATTCAGCGTGACTAAGATTCATCGGTCAGCGTAATTGCCTGACTCAATGCCTCATGTAAACGTGCGACAGAAATAATTTCTACACCTGAAATGGGTTTTTGCGGTGCATTACCACGCGGCAAAATAATGGTTTTAAACCCATGCTTAATGGCTTCTTTGAGTCGTTCTTGTCCATTGGGTACAGGGCGGATTTCGCCTGAAAGGCCGACTTCACCAAATACTGCCAAATGCTGTGGCAGGGCTTTAGCTCTTAAGCTAGAGGCGCAGGCTAAAAGTACCGCAAGGTCAGAACCGGTTTCAGTGATTTTTAAACCACCGACGACATTGACATAGACATCTTGTCCTGCAGTTTGTACACCACCATGACGGTGCATAACGGCTAAAAGCATGTTTAAACGGTTTTGTTCTAAACCTAAGGCCACGCGCCTAGGTTGTCCGTGCGCATCATCTACCAAAGCCTGAACTTCAACTAAAAGTGGACGTGTACCTTCACGGCTAATCATGACAATGGAACCCGGAATGGCTTCATCATAACGACTCAGGAAAATGGCGGAAGGGTTTGATACCTCGCGCAGACCTTTATCAGTCATGCCAAATACACCAAGCTCGTTGACCGCACCAAAACGGTTTTTCACCGCACGAATCATACGGAAGCGCGAGTCAGACTGACCTTCAAAATACAAAACACAATCGACCATGTGCTCTAGCACACGAGGGCCTGCCAAAGAACCTTCTTTCGTTACGTGACCGACAATAAACAGTGCTGTGCCACTATTTTTGGCAAAGCGAGTCAGGAGTGCAGCCGATTCGCGAATTTGGGAAACACCGCCCGGCGCAGACTGGAGTGTCTCGGTGTATAGGGTTTGGATCGAATCTAAAATGGCAACGGCAGGGCGTTCATGTGCCAAAACTTCACAAATACGCTCGACACAGGTTTCGGCCATGACTTTGAGTTGATCGGTCGGCAAGTCTAGGCGCTGGGCACGTAGAGCCACTTGAGACAAGGATTCTTCACCAGTGACATATAAGGCAGAACTTTTACTCGCCGCCATATAGGTTGCGGTTTGTAGCAAAATAGTGGATTTACCAATGCCGGGGTCACCACCAATCAGCACAACTGAACCTGTGACCAGTCCACCACCGAGCACACGGTCAAATTCACCAATACCTGTTGCCATTCGAGTTTCATGCGAAACGGAAACTTGATTTAAGGTAGTCACAGCAGCGGCTTGACCTGCATAGCCACCGCCCATTTTAGGCTGCGCACGGTGTGTAACAGCGGGTGCAATACTGACTTCGACTAATGAATTCCATTCACCACATTCGGTACATTGACCGGCCCATTTGGGATGATCAGCACCACATTGTTCACATCGATAGACACTTTTTGCTTTCGCCATAATATTTACTGTGCACAAACTCAAATTGAGTCACAGCATAGCGGTGAATACATCGAAAAACCAAGTTTTTATCGCATGAAATGACTGATTAAGGTCAATTGATGTCGTTTTATTTTCAAGAGCTGCACTTTTACATAGTAAGCACTTTATAATAGCGCATTATATTTTTTGAAATGGGTCACCACATGACTGAACTATTACGACATATCGATGCCATCGCACGTGAAAAAAATCGTGATGTGTTATTTGTGCATTTTGAAGAATATGATCATCAACATCCTGAAAAAAATACGGTGCGTAATGATGTTATGCACTGGTTTGACCTGCAAAATATAGACTATTTCCCTTGTATGGGGCTAGAAGGTGAGTCTTTAATCGATAGTTATACAGGTGATTTATACCTTGACGTGCCTTTTGATGAAAGCAGCCCTGCATATAAAACCCTCAGTGAATACCTTGAAGATGAACAAGGGAACATGAAAATTCAGGGGGTATTGTTCTTTTCTTTATCTTTGGAAATTGCCCTAGAAATCGAAGCAGATCTGATGGAAGCCAGTGCTGTAGATTCTGAATATGCTGAAAATGAGTTTGGTGACCAATTTGGTGAAGGCTTTATTGAAGATGCTGAATTAGATCCAAAAGATGAAGCGGCCAATGAAAGCAACACGAAAAACGACAAATTTGATGATGGTCAAATCAGTACGATTCAATAAGTAAATATCGATTTTCAGTCCGAATAAAAAAGCCACGTGAATTCACGTGGCTTTTTGTTTAGCAGCGTGAAAGGATTAGTACAGTTCACCTGATTTACGACGTGCAATAAAGTCCTTCGATTCTTTGGCAATAACACCAGAAAGTAACAACAGCGCAATTAAGTTTGGTACAGCCATCAAACCGTTAAAGGTATCGGCAAATAACCACACAAGATCAAGAGTCGCCACACAGCCTACAAAGACTGAAGCGATGTAAATCAAACGGTAAATCAAGACAAACTTTTCACCGAGTAAGTAGGTACAGCATTTTTCACCATAGTAGCTCCAACCTAAAATGGTTGAGTATGCAAAGAAAATAATCCCGAAGGTGACGATCAAGCCGCCAAAACCCGGTAATAATTTATCAAATACGCTGATAGTTAAAACTGCACCAGTTTGGTCGCCAAAACTGTTGCCTGCCATAATAAAGCCCATGACCAAAACAATCCCGGTGATAGAACACACGATAATCGTATCGATAAATGTACCTGTCATTGAAACTAAACCTTGACGTGCAGGGTGATCCGTTTTCGCAGCAGCCGCGGCAATAGGTGCAGAACCCATACCTGCTTCGTTAGAGAAAACACCACGGGCAACACCATAACGAATAGCCGCACCAATCGCACCACCTGCCGCAGCTTCGCCAGTAAATGCATAGGTAAAGATTAATTTGAGAGAAGGAATGACCAATTCAAGATTATTTAAAATGATGATTAGTCCACCCAATACATAACCGACAGCCATAATAGGTACGATATAAGAGGATGCTTTAGAGATGGATTTAATTCCGCCGAGAATTACTAAAGCAGACAGAATAGTAATAACAATACCTGTAATCCACGTTTCAAGTCCGAGACTATTTTCAACAGCGAGGGCAACCGTATTGGACTGTACTGAACTGCCAATGCCGAAAGAGGCTAAAGTACCAAAGAGGGCAAAAATGACAGCGAGCCATTTCCACTTCAGTCCACGTTCAATGTAGTACATTGGACCGCCGCTCATTTCGCCATTTTCATTTTTTACGCGATATTTGACTGCGAGTACGCCTTCACCATATTTGGTTGCCATACCAAAGAGGGCTGTCATCCACATCCAAAATACTGCACCGGG
This sequence comes from Acinetobacter sp. YH12142, assembly GCF_013418435.1. Classification (NCBI taxonomy): domain Bacteria; kingdom Pseudomonadati; phylum Pseudomonadota; class Gammaproteobacteria; order Moraxellales; family Moraxellaceae; genus Acinetobacter; species Acinetobacter sp. YH12142. The sequence goes on from NZ_VPCB01000021.1 coordinate 7,129, forward strand.
GCCACCAAGGACGCAGGCTGTTGCAACGCCTGCGATATTACCTGTACCGATGGTTGCAGATAAAGCAGTCATAAGTGAGGCAAAATGTGAAATATCGCCTTCATGTGATTTGGCATGTTCATGCCTTCCAAACACTTGTTTAAATGCTAAAGGCAACATGCGGAATTGCCAGAATAGTAAACGGAAGGTGAGGAATACACCTGTTCCAACAATGAGGACCAACATGTATGGGCCCCAGACCCATCCACTGAGTGTTTCCATGATATTTTGAATTTCTTGCATAGTATCTTCTTCTTATCGGCCCAGAGTGAGTGAATGCTACATTATTGATATCTGTAGCAATTGATATGCCATTGTTAGAAACTTCCATGATTTTTGGCATAATTTTTTATCGTTGGTAAAATATTTTTTGCATAAAATTTAAGTTATTACAAGTAAATTGTTGTTTTATTGGTCGCTTTAAAATGTGAACTGGCGCTAAGATTTTTATATATAAGAAAAATAAATTAACTTTGTCACTTAATCCGAAAATATAGATGATGAAAAATAATTTTGTATTTTCTGAAATTTTTACGTTAATTTGTCGCAATTGGAACGCGAAGTTGAATTAAATAATGTCAAATGAAATTCATGGATCGCACGCTGATAGCGGCGATTTGAAACGAAGCTTGTCCAACCGACACCTGCAATTGATTGCGATTGGTGGTGCGATTGGTACAGGTTTATTTATGGGGTCAGGAAAGACCATCAGTTTAGCTGGTCCGTCCATCCTTATTATCTATATGATTATTGGTTTTATGGTTTTCCTCGTCATGCGTGCATTAGGCGAGTTATTACTATCAAATCTTGAATATAAATCTTTTATCGATTTTGCAACCGATTTAATCGGCCCGTGGGCAGGTTATTTTGTGGGTTGGACCTATTGGCTGTGCTGGATTACTATAGGGATTGCAGATTTATCGGCCATTATTTATTACCTGCAGTTCTTTAATGGAGGTAACCCGTTCTCGCCCGAAGAAGGGGTGATGATCAGTGTTGCCGCCATTGTGTTTATCATGGGTTTAAACCTTGTTACGGTTAAACTTTTTGGTGAGTTAGAGTTCTGGTTTGCACTGATTAAGATTATTGCAATCGTGGTGCTCATTGGTGTCGGTCTTTGGATGATCTTTACTGGATTTACTTCTTCGACAGGTGAAATCGCATCATTCACGCATTTATGGTCACATGGTGGTCTATTTCCAACAGGTCTAACCGGCTTCTTAGCAGGTTTCCAGATCGCCATTTTTGCCTTTGTCGGTGTGGAACTCGTCGGTACTACGGCTGCAGAAACCAAAGATCCAGAGCACAACTTGCCTAAAGCTGTGAACTCGATTCCGATTCGTATCATTATTTTCTATGTGCTTGCACTTGTGATTGTGATGTCAGTAACACCTTGGAATACCATTGATCCGAGCATTTCACCATTCGTGAACTTGTTTAGCCAAGCCGGTATTGCAGCTGCTGCGATTATTATGAACTTGGTGGTGTTGTCATCGGTCATGTCATCTATGAATAGTGGTGTGTTCTCGACTTCACGTATGTTGTTTGGTTTATCTCGCGAAGAGCAAGGTCCAAAAGCGTTTGGTCGTCTAAACTCACGTGCAGTTCCTGCAAATGCATTGTATTTCTCTGCAGTTTGTTTGCTATTGGGCGCAGCTTTACAGTATTTCGTACCGAACACGGTTGAAGCCTTCACATTAGCAACTACACTTTCGACGATTTTATTTATCTGCGTATGGCTCATGATTATCTGGAGCTATATCGTTTACTATAAAACTCGTCCTGAGCTGCATGCGAAATCAACCTTTAAATTACCGGGTGGTTTATATACCTGTTGGCTCGTGATTATCTTCTTCATCGGCATGATTTATGTTTTGTCGCTAGAAGCAGATACCATGAAAGCGCTCATAGTGAGCCCAATTTGGTTCATCATTTTGATTATTGGCTATTTCGGTTTTTATAAGAAAAAGCACCATTAATTTACATTTTTGAACTGATGTAAAAACATAAAAAGCTGCTCCTGAGGAGCAGCTTTTTTTATTTGGATATGGACTTATTTTAAGTTAAAACAGACTGTTTATTAGCGTTTCGATTTGTATTAAACAGCATTCAAATTGATATGCTATTTCAGTGAAATCAATAGCCTGATCGAGCTAGAAATAAAGACAAATAAGGATTGAAAACAGCACCATCAAATTTTGCTTAAATTTAGTGCAGAATGGCAAAAAGCTCACTTGGAATTACAGGGCTTTTCTTTTATCCGCGGGTTGATCACGTTATACTCGGAAAAATCTTTTCATTAGGTACGTTTATGTATCGTTTTATGAATTATAAAATTATTGTATTAGCAAGTGCTGTGCTGCTGACCGCTTGTGGTCAGTCTGGTGCATTGCATTTACCTTCAGATGCAAATGCAGATAAGCGCGCAAAATATCTGATTTATCTAGATACGCCTGCACAGCAAAAGCAGGAAAAACAAGCGGCTCCTGTTGCAACTGAATCGGAATCTTCAAATTCTAACCCTACACCTTAATGCTTTTATAGAAAGGATACTTTCATGAGTTTCACCCGTACGAATGGGGTATTGCATGCAGAGCAATGTTCTTTACAACAGCTTGCACAGCAATATGGCACACCGCTTTATGTTTATTCAAAAGCTACTTTTGAAAAGCATTATTCAGATATGGATCGTGCATTTAGCTTTATCGACCATCAAATTTGTTTTGCGGTAAAGTCAAACTCTAATCTTGCGGTGTTAAACGTACTTGCCAAGCAGGGTGCTGGTTTTGATATCGTGACGGGTGGTGAACTCGCACGTGTATTAAAAGCCGGTGGTGAAGCTTCTAAAATTGTATTCTCTGGTTTGGGTAAAACTGAAGCTGATATTCAAAAAGCGTTGGACGTGGGTATTGCATGTTTTAACGTTGAATCACATGCAGAGCTAGATCGAATCCAAAAAGTTGCTGCGGCAATGGGTAAGAAAGCACCGATTTCATTGCGTGTAAATCCAGATGTGGATGCCAAAACCCATCCTTATATCTCTACGGGTTTAAAAGAAAATAAATTCGGTATTCCTTCAGACAGCGTTTTTGACACCTATGCATATGCAGCGTCGTTGCCTAATCTTGAGATTATCGGGATTGATTGTCATATCGGTTCACAGTTGACTGAAACTCAGCCTTTTGTTGATGCACTTGATCGTGTCATTGTAATGATCAATCAACTGAAAGAGATGGGTATTCATCTAAAACACATCGATATTGGTGGTGGTTTAGGCGTGACTTACAAAGACGAAGTTCCGCCAACTGTTGAAGAATATGCTCAGGCAATGCGTCCGGCTTTAGAAAAATTAGGCCTTAAGGTATATATGGAGCCGGGGCGTAGTATTTCTGCAAATGCAGGTGTGTTGTTAACCAAAGTTGATTTACTCAAACCGACCAATCATCGTAATTTTGCCATTATTGATGCCGCAATGAACGACTTAATCCGTCCCGCTTTATATGAAGCATGGATGGATATTCAGGAAGTAACGCCTCGTACTGATACAGAAAAGAAAGACTGGGATGTTGTTGGCGCGATTTGCGAAACTGGCGATTTCCTCGGTAAGCAACGTCAGTTGGCGATTCAAGAAAATGACGTGCTTGCAGTATTGGGTGCGGGTGCTTATGGTTTTGTCATGAGTTCAAACTACAACAGCCGCGGACGTGCTGCTGAAGTAATGGTTGACGGTGATCAGTCTCATTTGATTCGTGAGCGTGAAACCATCGAATCATTATGGGAACGTGAACGTTTATTGCCTTAAGGAGAAATTCGAGATGTTATTAGAATTTACCAAAATGCATGGCCTTGGCAATGACTTTATGGTGGTCGATCTGATTAGCCAACGAGCTTATTTAGATACAGTGACGATTCAGCGTTTGGCCGACCGTCATTTTGGTATTGGTTTTGATCAGCTTTTGATTGTAGAACCACCTGATTTACCCAATGTCGATTTTAAATATCGTATTTTTAATGCAGATGGTTCGGAAGTTGAACAATGCGGAAATGGCGTACGTTGTTTTGCGCGCTTTGTGCATGAACGTAAGTTGACCAGCAAAACCAAAATCAAAGTACAAACCAAGTCAGGTATCGTAGAGCCTGAATTAGGTGTAAATGGTTGGGTGCGCGTCAATATGGGTTATCCACGCTTTTTGCCGCATGAAATTCCATTTATTGCGGAAGAGCCTGAAAACTTATACGACATTGCATTGGCGAATAATGAACAACTCACCATTGATGTGGTGAGTATGGGTAATCCGCATGCAGTAACGATCGTTCCTGACGTTATTACCGCAGACGTTGCTAAAATTGGTCCACAAGTCGAATCGCATGAGCGTTTTCCACAGCGTGTAAATGCAGGTTTTATGCAAATTGTGGACGAGAAACATGCACGCTTACGTGTATTTGAACGTGGTGTCGGTGAAACTATGGCCTGTGGTACAGGTGCTTGTGCAGCGGCAGTATCAGGTATGCGTCGTGGTTTATTAGCCAATTCGGTCGAAATAGAGTTGGCAGGTGGTAAGCTGCAAATTGAGTGGCAAGAAGGTGGTGTGGTTTGGATGACTGGACCAACTGCAACAGTTTACGAAGGACGCTTAGATTTAAGTTACTTCCAAGGTTAAAATCAAAGCCCTGAATGAATCAGGGCTTTTTTTCATAAAATAAAAAGTGAATAAAAAATTATAATTCAATTGGATTGGAATCAACATGGAACAAATAAACGAAGAAATAAAAGAAGAAATCTTAGAACAACTTTTTCATAAAGCCTTACATGAACCCGCGTATCGACCCGAATTTTTAGCTCAGTTATTAGCGGCCAATGTGTATTGTGTGGGAACAACAGGGGGACGTGATTCACGTATTGCCGAAGATTTGATCTTGGATGAAGGCGACAGTATTCAATTGAAATCATGGGAAGATGAAACATATGATTGCGTCATCCCATTTTTTACGTCCTTGGAAAAAATGCGGTTGGCAATATCTGAAGAGGAGTCGTATATCCGGCTACCAACCAAGGCATTATTTGAAATGACCATGGGGGCAAGGCTTGTATTGAATCCACAATCACCTGATGCGACGAAGGACTTTGTACCAGAAGAAATTCAATATTTGCTGAACGGGCAGTATATTCAGCCCTCAGAAAACTATGAAGTTACTGAAGATACGGAAGTTTTAATTGGTCAGCCGGCGGAATATCCGCAGTTTATGATTGATCAATTAAGCATTTTTTTCGGCACAGAGCGTGTGGTAAAAGCTGCCTATTTAGCGCAAATGCTGAATCAAGCTCGAGATGATTCACCGACTTTGCTGATCGGACTAGATTTAGAAGCAGGATTATCTGAACAACAAATTCAAGATTTGCACAGTAAAATTGGTCGTATCACACAGGATAGTTTAAAAGAGCAATGCCCAGTGGATTTGATCCATGTCAATCCACACAGTGTGGATGGTGTAGAAGGGTATTTGCTTAATGAAACGCAAGCTTTTTACCAACGTGTTGATGGTAAGCCTAAGGGGTTCTTTGCTAGACTCTTTTCATAAAACAGATATGTAAGATCGCTTTAGAGAACGTACCACAACGCTAAAGCACATGTTGAAATGGGAGAAGACGGATGACGATGGATCAGAGTCAACTACTGGCTATGTGGTTGAAGGAACGTGAAATTCAAAATCAGTCTAAACATACCTTGCAAGCGTATGAGCGTGATGTCAGTGATTTTCTCCAATTTTGTACAATACGCAACTTGCCACTGCATGATGTTGAAAAGTCAGATCTGCGTGAATTTGTTGCTCATAAAGTGGAACAGTTTCAGCTCAGTCCAAGTAGTTTGCAGCGCATGTTATCTTCGATTCGCCAATTTATGAAATGGGCAGAACAAGGGGATTATCTCAGTTTTAATCCCGCAGATGATTTTCAGCTCAAACGCCAATCACGTCCTTTACCTGGATTGGTCGATATTGAAACCATTAAACAAATCATGGAACAGCCTGAGCCAGAAAGTGAAACTCAACGGCAGCTTTGGATACGTGATAAAGCGATTTTGGAGCTGCTATATTCAAGTGGTTTACGTTTGGCTGAAGTGCAGGGCTTAACCATTCGAGATATTGATTTTAATCGCCAACTGTTACGTATTACGGGTAAAGGGAATAAAACGCGCATTGTACCTTTCGGTTCTAAAGCCAAAGAGGCTGTGATGCATTGGTTGCAATTATATCCTGCATGGCATGGTGATTTTGTCCCAGAAGCCCAAGTTTTTATCACTCAAAAAGGCAATCCACTAGGGGTAAGACAAATAGAAAATCGAGTTAAATTTCAAGCTCGACGTGCAGGTGTAAATGTCGATTTACATCCGCATTTATTACGACATTGCTTCGCTAGCCATATGTTGTCCAATAGCGGTGACTTGCGTGCTGTACAAGAAATGTTGGGGCATAGTAATTTAACCACTACACAAATTTATACCCATGTGGATTTTGATCGATTGGCACAAGTGTATGATCAGGCCCATCCAAGGGCACAGCATAAAGATTCGTAACAATTGCAAAAACGACTTTGGTACTCAGTGGTCTAAATTTTGCTTAAATTTACAGGCTAGATTTCACATTTTGTATCCTAAAGTGGTCTGCTTCATGAAAGTTAAATAAGGATGTGAAAAAATATTGGTAAAATTGACCGACATTTTGAACTATTGTCGCATTATAAAAATTCAAATTATCGGGTATAAAAATTGTCCATTATTGAATTGACGTAAGTGCCGAAGTGAAATTCGCTATTTACTAAATTGCTGTACCGTTAAAAAAATATATAGGCCATACCATGATTTCAGATATTCAAGAAAAATATGACCAGTTAAATGGTCAGCAAAAAGAAATTTTTGCAGGATACGGCTTACGCCAAATCAAGCACTTCGTTGAAATTGGTTTGCCTGAAATAGAAGCTGTATTACCAGAAGGTTCACAGCTTCAAGGGATTAATGCCGATGGTAAAGTTCAGGCGTTTAATGCTGCGACGGGCCAATATTTTATTTGGATTTCGGATAAACAGTGGCAGCTTAGCAATAAAGCAACTGTAAAATTTGACAGCAAAGAAGATGCCCTCACCATTTGGCGTATTTTTGATTTGGCACAATATGAACTTATTGACCTAAGCCACATCCATCGTGACTTTTTGGAAAATCAGCCAGCCTAAACCATTGGTCAAATAAACAACTCATGGGCTATCTTCATTGGATTTGGATGTTTAGCCCTTATATCACCCGCACCATGACATGTTGTGATGTTTATGAGCAGAGCGTTAAAGTGTCTACCTCGTTTGGTTTTAAGCTTTCAAATAAACATTTGAGATAAGCTAGTGGACGTCTTTGCAAAACTTATGATGCTAAACAAAATCTCTAAATGTAAACCCATTTTGCTGTTCAGTAATCAATTCGCTCAGTTTTGATAGCGAGAGCCTGTAAATCCAATCAGTCGTATTCTTGTTTAAGAAATTAATCTCAAAGGTTCCTTAGATTGTGTTCGTTCATTTGCCGCAAATCATTATTTTTCTTTGCTTAAAATATAAGTAAATACCGCATAGCTAGGTATTTGCATTCGAGGCTGTGAATAACTGCGTTACTATATTGCCAAGCTTGTAGTATCAGCCTCGTCGTTTCTAATGCTTGAGTTGCTCGTTGGCAGACCAATTTCTGTTTATAAATCTTCTAACGGTAACTGGAAGCTTTGTTTGATGATTTGGCTAGGTAAATCAGTCTTTACACTAGTGATGCCATTTTTCTTGGTTAAGTGAGTAGACTGAAATTTACGGTAACTTTCTAGGTCAGGCACCACAACTTTGAGCATTGCATCGCACTCACCCAAAATAATATAGCACTCCATGACTTGAGGAAGTTCTTTCATGGCTTCGATAAAAGTATCGATGGTTTCAGCATCTTGCCCAGTTAACCAAATACGAGAGAACAAAATTAATTGAAAGCCAATCTTTTGTGGATCGACCACGGTGGTGTAATTCTGAATCACACCTGCTTCTTCGAGTAATTTGACCCGACGTAAACAAGAAGAAGGAGAGAGTCCAATTTCCTTGGCTAAGTCATTATTTTGCATACGACCATTATTTTGAAGTGCGCGAATGATATTTTTATCAATACGATCCAGTTTAACTAGAATTGACTTAGAAGGTGTCTTCATAAAATAGAATATAATTCTAAAAATAATATCTATTATAGAATATTTGATATCCTATTTTAAAGCGATTCAAACATACTAATTTCACTTTCAGGACATAGAAAGGGAAAATTGAAATGTCTGTATTTGCTTTATTTGCCTTAACGGTAATTCCCCTTATTTTCACACCAGGACCCGATATGCTTTTTATCCTGTCACAAGTGATGGGTAAGGATGCAAAAGCAGGCATGATGGCTACAGTAGGTGTGTGTTCAGGTTATTTGGTTCACTCGATTTTGGTGGCATTGGGTATTGCTGCGATTATCGTGTCATTTCCACTACTGTTTGAAACAATCCGCTGGTTGGGGATTGCTTATCTTTTATATTTGGCGACGCATTTGCTACGTTCAGTATTTAGCAGTAAAAAATTAAGTATTGAGAAAAAGTCAGCGTCAAACACGATTAAAAAAGGCTTTTTTACGGCTTTGCTGAACCCGAAAGGTATGTTGATTTATTTTGCAATTTTGCCGCAATTTATCGATAAATCAGCGAATACCGTGAGTCAAGGTTTGATTTTGTCCTTCATTTTTATTGGGCTGATTTTTGTGGTGTATTGTAGTTTAAGTGTGGTCTTTGCACGTATTACACAAAAAACTGAAATTGATGAACGCAAACAAAAGTGGGTTGATGGTACATCAGGCGGTTTATTGGCTCTTGCTGCGACATGGTTAATTGCCAATTAAAAACAGCAAATGTAAATAGAAATAATTGCCTTAACTAAAACCTTCGTGAAGGCGGAGGTTTTTTTATATGTGGTGAATATCGACACATATTAAGAATAAGAAAGAGAGAAAAACCCACCAATTAGCTTCGGAAAAGTGAAATTAGCGCTAAATTCATTATGCTTCTATCTTAAATGACAAGTTTAGATATGTTGCCGAATGTGTAGAGGGAAAGCTCTATTTCAGAAAGATTGATCGAAAATTGATATTAAATCAGATCTTTTGATGAGCTAAATCAAGTAAAAAAATAATAAAAATCAATGCTTAAAAAATAACTGAATAATGCGTTTTTTTGGATAACTGAACCATTCTCTAAAAAATGTGAACGATAAGTTCAAGGAAATTACGCTTTTTTACAGGTCTTTCGATAATTGTGACTTGACCGAAATGCCGTACACATTGCAAGATAGGGCACCTAAAAAATTTAAAGTGAAGAGTTAATATAACTTTTCTCAACATTTACATTTGCTAAAACAGCCGAGGATTACATGAAGGCTCTTGTTGCTGTAAAACGTGTGGTTGATGCCAACGTTAAAGTTCGCGTTAAGCCGGACAACAGTGGTGTTGACTTAACGAACGTTAAAATGTCAATTAACCCATTCTGTGAAATCGCAGTGGAAGAAGCGGTTCGTTTAAAAGAAAAAGGAACTGTTTCAGAAATCGTTGTTGTTTCTATTGGTCCTAAAGAAGCTCAAGAACAAATCCGTTCTTCTATGGCGCTTGGTGCAGACCGCGGTATCCTTGTTGAGGCTGACGACAGCCAGTTAGGTGCACTTGAAGTTGCAAAAATCCTAAAAGGTGTTGTAGACGCTGAACAACCTCAATTGATCCTTCTTGGTAAACAAGCAATTGATGACGACTCTAACCAAGTTGGTCAGATGCTTGGTGCGCTTTTAGGTGCTGGCCAAGGTACTTTCGCTTCAGAAGTTAAAGTTGAAGGCGATAAAGTACAAGTGACTCGTGAAATCGACGGTGGTTTACAAACTGTTGAACTTGCACTTCCTGCAATCATCACAACTGACTTACGTTTGAATGAGCCACGTTATGCTGCTCTTCCAAACATCATGAAAGCGCGTAAAAAACCGCTTGATACTAAGTCACCTGCTGATTATGGCGTTTCACCTGCGACTAAGCTTAAAACTGTTAAAGTTGAAGCTCCTGCAGAACGTAAAGCGGGCATACAAGTGAAGTCTGTAGACGAGCTTGTAGATAAATTGAAAAACGAAGCGAAAGTGATCTAATACAGAAGGATAAAAATCATGAGTATTTTAGTTATCGCTGAGCACGACAACAAAGCACTAAATGGTGCAACTCTTAACGTTGTTGCTGCAGCGCAAAAAATCGGTGGTGATATCACTGTATTAGTAGCTGGTTCAGGCGCTCAAGCAGTTGCAGACCAAGCAGCTAAAGTTGCGGGTGTAAGCAAAGTATTACTTGCTGACGACGCTGCTTATGCTAATCAATTGGCTGAAAACGTTGCTAAATTAGTTGCTTCTATCGGTGCGGGTTACACTCACATCCTTGCTGCTTCAACAACAACAGGTAAAAACGTACTTCCACGTGCTGCTGCGCTACTTGACGTAAGCATGATCACTGACATCATTGCTGTTGAAGGTCCTAAAACTTTCAAACGTCCAATCTATGCAGGCAACGCGATTGCAACTGTAGAGTCTGGCGAGTCTGTTGTAGTTGCGACTGTTCGTGGTACTGCATTTGATGCTGTTGCAAGCGAAGGCGGCTCTGCTGCAGTTGAAGCTGTTGCATCTACTGGTGATGCTGGTATTTCTAAGTTCGTTTCTGAAGAAATCGTGAAATCTGAACGTCCAGAATTAACAGCTGCGCGTATAGTTGTTTCAGGCGGTCGTGGTGTTGGTTCAGGTGAAAACTATCACACTGTACTTGATCCATTAGCGGACAAGCTTGGTGCTGCGCAAGGCGCATCTCGTGCTGCTGTTGATGCTGGTTTCGTACCAAACGATATGCAAGTGGGTCAAACAGGTAAAATCGTTGCTCCTGACTTGTACATCGCTGTAGGTATCTCAGGTGCGATTCAGCACTTGGCAGGTATGAAGGAATCTAAAGTGATCGTTGCGATCAACAAAGACGAAGAAGCGCCAATTAACTCAGTAGCTGACTACTGGTTAGTGGGTGACTTGAACACTGTAGTTCCAGAATTAGTATCTAAAATCTAATTTCTGAACGCAGTTCAAAACGCTCCTAAGCTTATGGTTTAGGGGCGTTTTTATTGTTTGAAGAATTAGTAGGTCTTCTTGGTTATGTTTAATCGATTAATTATACGTAAATGTACATATATAAATTGCACTTAGATGTTTCATGCTTATGAGGGTAGGGATTCTTAGTTTAGTAGTTTAACATTCATGTGATGTTTCTTATTATTGGTATTAGACACTACTGTAGCGTAAGCTATTTGTATGTTAAAACTTAAATGGTAAGTAAGCAGGCGCAATCGCTTGGTAATAGGATGGAAATTAATAAATTATAAAAAATACATAGATTTAAAATAAAATAATAAAATTTATCCTTCAAGTTTGAATCTTAAACTTAAAGCAAGCTTAAAGGATTATATATTTTTTGTTAACATTGCTTTTTTATTGAACTTGCCCTTTAGGCGGAGTCTCCCTTTGAAATTTGATTTTCAGTTACCAGTCAGTGTATTGGTGCTGATGATCTGCTGTTTACTTTTTCCTGTTTTACAAAGTGTCTCTTTTTCTTTATTTGATGGAATGACCGTTACAGCAGTTGAATCGGTTCAAGCATTGTTATTGCTGTTTTTTGCGATATATACTTTTTTCTATATTCGACCACTTGAAATGCAAGATGGAAAGAAACAATTTTGGTTGTGGGCTGTTGCATGGTGGTTGTTGCTATTTGGTCGTAGTATTAGTTGGGGGCGTGACTATTTTCCTGATGTGCCTAAACCGTATTTTCGTTTAATTTCGGTATTCATGATTGCACCTGTGGTTTTTATGCTGTTTTCGCCTTATTTACGCCAAGAAATCGCACGTAACTTAAAAACCTTGGCTTTGCCAATTTGGCCATTCGGCTTGGTGATATTGGGCTTATTTATTTCTGATGCAGTTGAGCATAGTCGAAGTCTTAGTTTTTTATTTTTGTACGATTTGGCTTATAAAGATTTCATCGAAGAAGTTTATGAATTTCCGCTTATTTTTGGTTTGTTTTTAACAGCATACCCATGGTTGCAGCATGATCATGTGCCTCAAGAATTAGAGGTCATGCAATATCATAAAGAGTGATTTTTATCACATTTATGGGTCTAAATTTGAAGCTTCGAAAAGAAATATTTTGAACATTAAACAACCTCTATTCGTAGAGGTTTTTTTCACAGCAAATAAAATCAAAATGCTTAAAATAAATACAAAAAATCATGGTTCTAGTGCAAGATGATTGGCACAAAAATCAGGGTTTTTATGCTATACTGTCCGACTTGATTTTTGATATTGGTTCAGTATTTTTTGAACTAATTTTTACAGATTTACGATATATAAATGCGGGCAGAATTCTGCTTGTATAACAAGGAGTATGCATGAGCGTATCGGAAATTAGACCGATTGCCATTGAGGATGAACTGAAGAGCTCATATCTCGATTATGCAATGAGCGTGATTGTGTCACGTGCGTTGCCAGATGTCCGAGATGGTCTCAAACCTGTTCACCGTCGTGTGCTTTTTGCAATGCACGAATTGGGCAATGACTACAACAAAGCTTACAAAAAGTCTGCCCGTGTAGTCGGTGACGTCATCGGTAAATATCACCCACATGGTGACTTAGCTGTATACGAAACCATTGTTCGTATGGCTCAAGATTTCAGTTTACGCTATCAATTGGTTGATGGTCAGGGTAACTTCGGTTCTGTCGATGGTGACAGTGCAGCAGCAATGCGTTATACCGAAGTTCGTATGCGTAAATTAACCCACGAACTTTTAGCGGATCTTGAGAAAGATACCGTAGAGTGGGAAGACAACTACGACGGTTCTGAACGTATTCCACAAGTCATGCCAACACGTGTGCCTAACTTGTTGATTAACGGTGTAGCTGGTATTGCTGTAGGTATGGCAACCAATATGGCTCCGCATAACATGACAGAAGTCATTAATGCATGTCTTGCTTATGCTAACGATCCGCACATCAGCATTGAAGGGTTAATGGAGCACATTTCTGGTCCAGATTTCCCTACAGGCGGTATCATTTATGGTAAATCAGGCATTGTCGATGCATACCGTACTGGTAAAGGCCGTTTGCATATCCGTGGTAAATATCACATTGAAGAAGATCAAAAATCGGGCCGTAGCACGATTGTCTTCACGGAAATTCCTTATCAAGTTAACAAAGCAAAAACCATTGAACGTATTGCTGAGTTGGTTAAAGAGAAAAAACTTGAAGGTATTTCTGAACTTCGTGATGAATCAGATAAAGAAGGGATGCGTATTGCAATTGACTTGAAGCGTGGTGAAAACGCTGAGGTGATTGTAAATAACCTATTCCAAAATACCCAATTAGAAAATTCATTCAGCATTAACATGGTCTGCCTCGATAATGGTCAGCCTAAGTTAATGAACTTGAAAGATATTATTGCAGCGTTTATCCGTCACCGTCAGGAAGTGGTTACACGTCGTACCATGTTCGAACTGCGTAAAGCACGTGAACGTGGACATATCTTAGAAGGTTTGACGGTTGCACTCGCAAATATCGATGCGATCATTGAAACCATCAAAACATCTGCAAACCCAAGCGAAGCGCGCGAACGTTTACAAGCGGGCGAGTGGGCAGGCGGTGGTGTTGTTGCCTTGCTTGAAAAAGCAGGCGCGGTATCTGTCCGTCCAGATGAAATTGAAGGCGAAGATCCAGCACGTCCATTTGGTTTAACAGGTGATATTTATCGTCTGTCTCCAACCCAAGTAGGTGCGATCTTAGAACTTCGTTTACATCGCTTAACCGGTCTAGAACAAGACAAGTTACAAGCTGAATATACAGAAATTCTTGGTCAAATTGCTGAATACACGGCAATTTTGAACGATTTCAACTTATTGATGAACGTAATTAAAGAAGAATTGGCTTTAATCCTTCAACAATATGGCGATGCACGTCGTACCGATATCGTGGAATCACGTATCGACTTCTCTCGTGAAGATTTAATCCCTGAAGAGCAAATGGTACTGACTGTTTCTAAATCAGGTTATGCAAAAACTCAACCATTGTCAGACTACGCTGCACAGCGTCGTGGTGGACGTGGTAAGTCTGCAACTTCAATGAAAGAAGACGATTACATCCAACATTTGATCGTGACTTCAAACCACGCAACAGTGCTTTGCTTTACCAATGTAGGTAAAGTTTATCGTCTGAAAGTCTATGAAGTGCCTCAAGCATCTCGTGGTGCGAAAGGTCGTCCGATGGTGAACTTATTGCCATTAGATGAAAACGAAACCATCACCGCTATTTTACCAGTGGTCGATGCGCCGAAGAAATTTAAAGAACGTTTGGCTGACTTTAAAGTATTTGTAAAAGCCAATAGTGCACAGTTACAAACCAATGAAGTGATTAATAGTCATTTTGCGGGCTTAGAAGCTGCACTTGCTGAGACTGAAGATGGTGCAGATGATTTATCTGACGCACTTCGTATTCAGTTGAAACAATTGGGTCTAGAGTTGTCTACGACTGATCTTGATGATGAAATCATCAATGACTTTGCACAGCAAGCGGAAGCCGTTCGTAAAAACTTCTACGTATTTATGGCAACAGAATACGGTACGATTAAACGTGTTGAGTTAGAACAATTCTCGAATGTTCGTTCAAACGGTCTACGCGCGATTGAACTCAATGGTGATGACACCTTAATCGGTGTTGCCATTACCGACGGCGAACAACAAATCATGTTGTTCTCAAACGAAGGTAAAGCCATTCGTTTTGCAGAAACTGACGTGCGTTCAATGGGTCGTTCTGCCAAAGGTGTTCGTGGTATGCGCGTGACCATTGGTGCAGCAGCTCAAGCTGAAGACGCTGAAGATGCGGATGTAGAGTCTGATGATGAAGATACCTCTGATTCAGCTCTCATTAGCCGTATAGTGTCATTGGTAGTTGTTCCGGAAACTGGTGAAGTACTTTGTGCTTCAGCTAATGGTTATGGTAAACGTACACCAGTAGATGACTTCCCAACTAAGAAACGTGGCGGTAAAGGTGTTATTGCAATTAAAACATCTGAACGTAACGGTGAACTTGTTGGTGCGGTAGCGATTGATGCGTCTAAAGAGCTAATGTTAATTTCAGATGGTGGTACGTTGGTTCGTACACGTGCGTCTGAAGTGGCACAAACAGGTCGTAATGCTCAAGGTGTTCGTTTGATCCGTTTAGGTGAAAGCGAAATCTTGGTCGGTGTTGTTGCGATCGAAGCAGTTGAAGAAGACGAAACTTTTGAAGAAGTGGAAGCAATCGAAACTGAGCAGCTTGTCGATGACTCAACGATTATTGATCAAAATGACAATGAATCAGATCTCAATGAGCCTGAAGAAGACTAATTGAAGATTTAGAAAAGAGGGCGCTACGGCGTCCTTTTTTATAGACAGATAATTTTAGATTGATGAGTACAATATGAAATTAAAATATTTTGCAATGGCTTCACTTATTGGGCTTGGCGGCTGTGACCAAATTGGCCAAAAAGCATTAAATGCAATACCAGACCCAAGTGTTGAACAGACTGAAGTAGCCCAAGCTGCCTATGATCAATTACGTGAAGGCAATTTTGAAAAGCTGTACACTTACTTTGAACCAGAACTCAAAGCGAAGTTTGAACAGAATGAAAAAGAGCTGCGTAAATTTGCACGAGGTATTCCGAAACAAGATTACTCACGCAAAAATATAGTGGCAAAGCACATTGAAAAATCGACTGAAAAGCCGTCTTTATATACGGTCACTTATGAGTACGGTTATACCAATAAAAACCTTGTACAGTACGATGTAAGTTTTGATAAACCCGAAGGAAGTAACAAAATTCGAGATTTTAATATTTCAGTGTTTGGTGAAAAAAATAAATAAAGTTTGGAAAAATAAAACAAAGCTGTAAAAAAGGACGCCGAAGCGTCCTTTTTTATGACATAAAATTAAGCGGCATCTTTTAGATTAGCAGCATAATTTTTTTGTTTTTCAGTATCAAATTGGCCTTCCCATTTACTGATCACCAGTACCGCAAGCGCGTTACCAATCACATTTAGTACAGTACGTGCCATATCTAAAATACGGTCAATACCCGCAATGAATGCCAGACCTTCAAGTGGAATACCGACACTGCCGAGAGTCGCTAGCAAGACCACGAAAGAAACGCCAGGTACACCTGCAATCCCTTTAGAGGTAATCATCAAGGTTAGGACCAGAATCACTTGTTGGGTGATTGTCAGATCGATCCCGTAAAGCTGAGCAATAAAGATAGCCGCAATACTTTGATATAGGGTCGAACCATCGAGGTTAAATGAATAGCCAATTGGAATCACGAAACTGGTAATCGGTTTCGGAGCACCGTAAGCTTCCATTTTTTCCATAATACGGGGGAGGACAGTTTCAGAACTTGCAGTTGAATACGCGAGAATCAATTCATCTTTTAAGATCTTGATAATGGCCCAAACACTGAAGCCACAGAACTTGGCAACGGCACCTAATACTATAAAAATAAAGAAGAATATTGCACCATAAACTAAAACTGCGAGCTTAAGCAGTGGCACAAGAGAGCTGAAGCCGAAATTCGCAACAGTCGCTGCAATCAAGCCGAATACACCAATAGGTGCAAACATCATGATCATGTGCGTAACTTTAAACATCGTTTCAGAAACAGCGGTCAACACTTTAATTAAAGGTTGTTTTACTTCCTGATCAAGCGCACCTAAACCTACACCAAACATCACAGAGAAAAAGATGATTGGGAGCATTTGACCACTCGTCAAAGCTGCAAAAAAGTTAGATGGAATAAGTGAAAGTATTGTTTGAATCAAACCATGAGAATGTTCACTGACTTCATGTGTTGTTTCTTGATACTTTGAAATATCGACTTGCGTCAATGCAGACATATTAATGCCGGCACCAGGTTGGAATACGTTGGCTGCAACTAAACCGACTAAAATAGCAACGGTGGTAATGATTTCAAAATAAATAATCGTTTTGAAACCTAGTTTACCTAAGTTACTACCGTGACTTGTATTGGCAATACCTAAAATAAGCATCGACACAACAAGCGGAATAACGATCATCTTAATGAGGTTAATAAAAATTGAGCCCAAAGGAGTCAAAAAGTTATTAACTAAAGCATCACGATATTCAGGAGAATAGTGTAGGAAAGCACCAACAAGTATACCTAGAATGAGAGCAATCACGATTTGCCAGGCAAGGCTCACCTTAATCTTTTTCATACATCAGCTCTTATGTCAGATTTGGGAGAAAAAAGCCCACAGTCATCCACGAACAAATGTTGCAGACAGACTGAATCCGCCATGACAAAAAGTTCTGAATAATTTGGGAGATAAATACGATAATATTTTGCAGTTTATATGAGAATACAGCCAACGATTTTGATCAAAACCAAACTGTTTGATCGATAAATTATCATTTTTAGTTGTATAAGCGATTTGATTATTAAGTTTAATTTATAGAACGAATAAAATTGAGTTATTAATGAACACTTCACAAAATCTCTGATTTGCCTAGAAAGATCGAAAAACTAATTGTGAGCCTGTATTTTTCATTTTTATATAGAAGTTTGCTTTATACTTGTGAGGCAGATAAATCAGTGAAAATTCTATAAATCACACAGATTATCCGAACTAAATTTTAACTTTATATATTTTAATAATAACCAGAGGGCTTGTACGGTGTTGAAAAAATTAGTCGTCATCATTGCTTTAATCTTACCTATAACGGCTTGTGAAAAAATCGGCGATTTCTTGATTGCAAAATTCGAATCAAGCCTACCAAGTGAGACAAGCTCACAGCGTATCAAGTCAGAAAAATTATTCGCAGCACTACACCAACCCCATCAAGACAGCTTTTTGGTATTGGTTGAAGAAAATGTTCGTGATGCGATGCTAGCAGATCCAGAGCTGTTTTCACGTATGAAAAAGCTGATTCCTGCAGGTCAACCTAGTGCTGAGGCGGAAGTAATTCAGCGAATGGCAAATACTCGGCTGGGAGAAGGTAAGACCACAACAATTGTGTATAAATATGATTATCCGCAAAAAGAACTGTATATGAGTGTGGTCTTTGCAGGTCATGATGGGAACGATAAAGTGAAAGGATTCTGGCTCGAAAACGCTGCAGAAAAAGAATCAGATGATTTGGTTACTGAGATCACCTCAGATGCAGATGATTTTGATATTCAAGTGGATGAAGCATCGACTGTCACGCCAAATGCATACAGCTAATAGATGACAGCAAGAATTTAAATTTGAGACATGATTAGATACAAAGCGTTCGAGTCTATGATGAATAGGTTTGAACGCATTTCGCTTGAGACCAGACATGTCTTACAGCACAAACAGTTTTATCTTTTGGCAAACTTTAAACGCCAGACAGCAAGACATAAAAAAATCAGTCCAATACTTGTGAGGTAAAGCAATTTAGGGATGACAATTGCTGTAGGTACACCCATCTGATTGAGTTGAAGGAACATTTGAATGCCTTGGGTCGAAGGTAATGCTTGAGCGAGTATTTGCATCCATTCAGGCATAGCTGCATGCGGCCATGCCGTTCCCGAAAGTAGAAATAGCGGAATAGAACTAAAAACGATGACATGTCCTGCACGTTCTGGCAGGTCAAGAAAGGTGGCGAGATAGAGCGTCATCGCAATAATACAACTGAGGAAGATGGGCACAGCAATGAACATGCCCCAAAAATTTCCACCCCGTGGATAGTCATTCAGCCAAAAGGTAAAACCAAATAAATAGAAGCACCCCAAAGTTCCAATGGTCAAAATACACAAGAAAATGCCAGCTAATTGTGTATAGCTTGGACGCCATGTGGTGTTTTGTCGATAGGTCGCAATAAGCATGCACAGACCCAATAAAATCGTCTGATGAATAATTAAGGGAGCAACCGCTGGGAAAATATAGCTGCCATAGCCTGAAAGTGGATTAAATAATGGAATCTTATGAATCGACAAAGCGGGGCTAAAATCAGATATGTTCTGGAATTTTTCTGCATATTCGACGAGGGCATTTTCCATAGAACTGGCTAAACCTAAGCCAATTTTTTGAGTCTTTAGAAAGTTTGCAGCACTGAGATATAAACCAATTCCACCGGTTTCACCACGGCGAATGCTATTTGAAAGATTACTCGGCAACAGTAAAATCCCGTCAGCTTGCTGACTTCGGAGCATATTTTCAGCTTCCGCAAAATTACCAGTCACAGCTCGAATTTCTACATTGGGACTATTGGCTACAGCACCAATAATCGTATTGGTGAGTATGCTTTGTTCCTCATCCACCACAATAATGGGGAGCGATTCTGCGTGTTCCGCTTGATAAGCAATGGGATAAAAAAAACTATAAAGAAAAACAGAAAGCACCAAAGTGGTAAAAATCGAACTGTGCTTCACAATATCTTTAAAGCTTTGAATATAGTATCTGAGCAAAGTTGTTATAAATAACAAGATTTTATTCATATGATTTGCTCCTTCAGTACTTTCCGTAAAAAGAAGCTGGCAAGAACCAAATAGAACAGACAGTAAATGATCAGAGTGACAAGCGGTGTGATTGAAATAGAGATTGGGCTACCAATGACCCATTGTTCTGTTTGTAATTTGGCATAAGGCGTATAGGGAATAATATTGGCCCAGAATTTTGTAAACATCGGCGCGTTATTCAGCGGCAATGTCACTCCTGCAAAACTCAGTGATGAGCCACCATATACCGCAATAAAACCAAAGGACTTGGTGAGATCACGTGTCGCCAAAACTACGGTAGAGCTGATAAAGGCATAGGCTGTATAAAAAAACAATTGCCCGAGCAAAATGAGCAATAATGAACCCTGAACAAACCAACCTCGAAACGCGATTAGCCACAACATCCACGCCCATGTCCAAGCGGTAAAAATGAAAACATAACTGAGATTTTTAGCGATTAAAGCTTGAAAGATAGAACTTGGATTCACCCATTGATTTACAGTGCCATATTTGATTTCTTGACCAACCGAAAATGCGACACAGCAACACAGTAATAAATGCAGAATCGCAGGAATCATGTACG
This sequence comes from Acinetobacter sp. YH12142, assembly GCF_013418435.1. Lineage (NCBI taxonomy): Bacteria > Pseudomonadati > Pseudomonadota > Gammaproteobacteria > Moraxellales > Moraxellaceae > Acinetobacter > Acinetobacter sp. YH12142. The sequence continues at coordinate 27,406 of NZ_VPCB01000021.1, forward strand.
GCTCTAAATAGAACTCATAATTTAAACCTGGATTATATAAAGGTGAAATTTTGACATTGGGTGTCGGTGCATCGAGGTAGGGAATTGTATTTTCTAAATACTGATGACCACTAAAATCGGCCATGGCTTGCAATGTACTTAGCAGCATGGCTGATGAAATACTATTGCCGACACTAAAATAGCTTTGGTTATAGGCAATGCTGACTTCTGCATCTTTTGCTTGAACCAGTCGTTGCTCTGCACCAGCAGGAATATGAATATAGCCCCAAATTTGAGTCTGATTTAAAAGCTTTTCAGCATCATCCATACTGGGTGTAATGGTGGCTACTTTTAAGGTATGGTTCAGCTGCGCAAAATGAGTAATGTTACGGCTTAAACTGCTTTGATCTTGGTCTATGATCGCGATGGGTAAATGATCTGGTTTGCCTTGAGCAAACATATTGGTAAAGAGCAAAATCACAAGGGCAGGGGCAAGTGTGACCATACACAAGTCCCATTTATGCTGCATCAAATAGCGAAACTCACGCAGAATGCCCCTAAACATTATTTACGCTCTTCAATTTTAAACAAAACGCTCATACCCACTTTTAAGTCAGCAATCGGCTGAGCGGGTTTCAGTTGGACTTTAAAACTACGAATGTCATAGCCGCCCGTTTGCCGCGTGGTTTTAATCGTTGCAAATTCACCTTCGGCTTCGATGTGATCAATTTTAAACTCGGCAGATTTGTTTAGCGCCGGTATAAATCCTTGCATGGTCTTGAGTTGATACACTTGAGCATACTGGTCTTCACGGACATTTAAGCTAATCCATAAGCTATCATCTTGAATCAGGCTTACAACGGGCACACCCATCGCAACTAATTCTGAAACTTTGCCATAGGTTTTTGAAATGGTGCCATTGGACGGTGCAAACAATTTGGTTTCAGCCTCAAGTGCATTTGCTTCGGCCAACGCGGCTTGCGCAATCTTGACTTGGGCATCTGCCGAGCTTTGTTGTTGCGGTGTACTGCCACGTTTTGCACGCGCATATTGTTGATAAGACGCTTCTGTCATTTGCGCAGCAGACACTGCGGCAGCTTGCATTTCATCACGGCGTTGTCGTGAAATCACACCTTCTTTATAGAGGTTTTGACCACGTTGGTAGGTGGTTTGCGCCAATTGTTGCTGTGCTTTTAGACTTTGCCAATTGGCATATAAACTATCAATATTTTCTTGTTGAGAGCCACGTTCAGCTGTGGATTGCAGTGCTTGCGCAGATTGGAGAGCAGCTAAAGCCTGTTGTTTCTTTGCATCGACTTCGGGGCTGGTTAAACGAACCAGTGCTTGACCTGCTTGTACTTTTTCACCGTCATGCACATATATTTCTTCGATACGACTGGGTACTTTGGTACTAATGTGGATGGTTTCTGCCTCTACTCGACCTTGTAATTCAACCTGTTTAGGCTGATAACTTTTCCATAGACCAAATGCGATCAATGCCAGAAGCAGAACTAAGACAATGCCAATCACGAGCTTGATCAAAGCAGATTTATTGCGACTTTGCACTGAGCTTTTTTTCGTCTCTGCATCGGTATTAGTCGCCACTTTTTCTTGAGTATCGTCAGCAGTATTTGCTGTAGACGAAACGTTTGAACTCGAGACATTGGATTGGGATGTTTCAGCATTCGCAGAGGCATCTTCTTGGTGATCAGTTGGTTCCTGATTCATATTGTTTCCCCTCGGCTAAACTTAGCGAATATAGTCGGTGTGTGATTGATTGATATAGCTTTGGAACTGGTCAATGCTCCCGTGACTTTGTAGCAGTGTTGCGAGTGACATCACGTATTTATAAGCATTTAGCGCCATTTCACTTTGTAGCCCGTTCAATGCATTTTGTGCATCAATGACTTGTGTGGCTGTTCCCATATCTTCTTTAAATGAAAGCTGTTGAATTCTTAAATTTTCTTGAGCAGCTTTTAGGTTTTGCTGCAACAACAGGTGACTTTGTTGAGCGCTGGTGACTTCATTAAATGAGCTATAAATCAGGCTTTCAATTTCTTGTTTGGTACGCTCAGTCATTAACTCAGATGCATAGCGTTGAAGTTCAGCAGCTTGTACGGATTTGTTTTTATCAATACCTGAAAATAAGTTGTAGCGAGCGGCAACACCAACAATCCAGTTTTGTTTATCGTCGAGACTATATTCACCAAATGCAAAGACGTTGGGTTTTTTTGCTGCGCTTTGGGCTTTCACATTAGCACCAGCCAATTGACTGTCCAATTGCATTTTACGCACCAAACTAGACTGATCCTGATAACTTTTTAGTAAGGCGGTTATATTTTGATTGTGTTGCTGATTGATAAATAATGGCGTTGTAAGATCAGTAATTTGGCTGCTTTGCATTAAGTTGTTTAACTTAAATAAGCTAGAGCGGAGATTCGCTTCAGTATTTTGAAAAGTTCTGAGTGCATTATTCTTCGCCACTTCAAATTGCATACGCTGGCCTTTGCTAATAAAACCCTGTTGTTCCATTTTGAGCGCATTGGCATAGTGTTGTTGCATCGCATTTAAATTGAAGCGGCTGCTTTCGACTAATTTTTTTTGTAATTGAGCATTGAAGTAGGCTTGGATTAATTCAAAACGTTGCACATCTTGTTGTTGTTCACTGCTTATCGCGCTGCGTTTGGCTTGAATATTGGCAATTTCCTTGGCGCTAGACGTTAACCCACCGGTATACAGCGGCATCATTACGGAAACGGTAGGGCGGATCACTTGATCATCTAAGACCACTTGGGAAGAATCTGGAATTAATCCGACACCATCACGGATTGGCTGTTGCAGACTGTCTTTTAATGGGTCTGCCAAATCACTCGGTAAGCTTTCATCAATTTTATTATTAATGCCATTACTCAGCGTTTGTTCTAAGTTGTTTTTTAAGGCGCCGAGAGGAATATCGAGTTCATTATGAAAGGCATAGGCACGGACGTTTAAATCCACACGAGGTAAACCAAGGCCTTTAATGGCCTGAGCTTGAAGTTCGGCAGATTGTTGTAGCGCTTGGTTGGCCTGAGTGCTAAAAGAACTAGTGAGTAGACTTTGTTCTGCTTGGCTATAACTGATACTTTGCGCAAGTACCGTAGGGCTAAAAAAGCCACTGAAACAACCAAGGCCAAGCAGTAAACCTGAACGAAATGTATGTTTAATTTTTATAGAATAATCTGTTCGAGGTAGAGGCATAAAAACACACTCACAGCTAGGATGGGTTCATTATAGTCATTGTGATGAAGTTGGGTAAATTCACTAAGTTGTTGTATTGTTTCATATACATGTGTAAATAAATTTTATCTTCGCAGCGCACGTCATTTTCGCACATCAAGACCTTAAATTAGCATCAATTCAAGGGATAAAAAATATCAGTAAATCTAATAATTTGAATTAAGAAGAATTAATTTTGATCTTTATTGAAATTTTGACTTTAAATGTCAGACAGCATTGGAATATTTTCAGCTTTAACTACTGCAAGCACGCGTCAGATATGGTTAAATGCCATCATTTTATTGTGTTTCACTTTGAAAGGAAAACTCATGCGCGCGTACAACTTCTGTGCTGGTCCTGCTGCATTACCCACTGCCGTTTTAGAAAAAGCTCAAGCTGAAATGCTTGACTGGCAAGGCAAAGGCCTTTCGATCATGGAAATGAGCCACCGTAGTAAAGACTATGTCGCTGTGGCAGAGAAAGCAGAAGCTGATCTTCGTAAGCTGATGAATATTCCAGACAACTATAAAGTGTTATTCCTTCAAGGTGGCGCATCACTTCAATTCTCTGCGATCCCATTAAACCTATTGGGTAAAAACAGCAAAGCAGACTATATCCACACTGGTATTTGGTCTGAAAAAGCGTTGAAAGAAGCACAGCGTTATGGCGACATTAATGTTGTTGAAGCGGGTACCACCATTGACGGTAAACTTGCGATTACTGATCAAAGCACCTGGAACTTATCTGATGATGCGGCTTATGTGCATTATGCAGATAATGAAACTATTGGTGGTCTTCAGTTTGCCAACATTCCTGAAACGGACAAACCATTGGTTGCCGATTTTTCATCGAGCATTTTATCTGCACCATTAGACGTATCTAAGTTCGGTTTAATCTATGCAGGTGCTCAGAAAAATATTGGTCCTGCTGGTTTAACTTTGGTGATTATTCGTGATGATTTATTGGATCAAGCGAAAGCAGATATTCCAAGTATCTTGAAATATTCAGCTCAAGCGAAAAATGGTTCAATGGTGAATACACCTTCAACTTATGCATGGTACTTATCTGGCCTCGTTTTTGAATGGTTACTTGAGCAGGGCGGTGTAGACGCAATTTATAAAGCGAATATGGCAAAAGCTGAATTACTTTATGGTTATATTGATTCAAGCGATTTCTATGCAAATCCAATTGCAAAAGAATTCCGTTCAATCATGAACGTACCATTTACTTTGGCGAATCCAGAATTGGAAAAACAATTCTTGAAAGAAGCTGAAGAAAACCACTTGCTGAATTTAGCTGGTCACCGTTCAGTGGGTGGTATGCGTGCAAGTATTTATAATGCTGTTCCGCTAGAAGGCGTTCAAGCACTGGTTAACTTTATGGATGACTTTGCAAAACGCAACGCATAATCCTAAAGGCATAAAAAAACCGGCAAATGCCGGTTTTTTTTATTGAATAGATTAAAAAATAAAAGTATGTAACACGTATGCACAAATCAGCATACCTAACATAAAAAATAAGCAGGACATTGGCTCGATTTGATATCGAGATTCCATGTGATGGTCAACTTGCGATAAGTTTTCTTCTTGCACGACTTTCATAGATATTCTTTCCGATCTATTTATCGTTAATTACTATTTCTTAAACGCATTTTTAACATAATTATTTGATTAAATAAAGTACTATCTGCCATAAACTTACTAAACTATTTAGTTTATTTAAAAATAAGCAACTGAATTGCTAAATTTAGTTTCATAAATTTCCTATCTTATTTATTTATATCAGATTTTTATATTTTATCCTTTGCAGATGGATTTATTTAGCAGCATTATTTTGAATTTAATATTGTGGATAAGTTATTTTAATTTGAATTTAAAAATAGAATATATTGACTGGCTTGTGGATAAGAAATATTCAATCATTTAAATATTCAGCGAATACACATGATTAGCGAGAAATAAAAAAAACCGCACTGAGGCGGTTTTTTTTATTTGAAATAGGTTTTTTGAATTCAAATTAGGCAGATTTCGCGTAAATATTGGCTTGTATCCACAGGTTGCCACGAATATATTGCCCAACATTGAAATCTTTATGCGCCGGATTTCGTGTTGCAACACGAACAATCACCGCTTCTTGGTTTTCTTCGTGGATTAAGGTCACATCATACAGCGTGTAGTCTTGCTCTTTAAATTGCATGGCGGTTTTGCCAACAATATGCCCTTGGAACCATGCTTCGTCTTCTTGGCCAAGATTTTCACCATATAGGTATGCAACCATTTTAGAAAAATCGACGGTCACTGGCGCTTTGTCATCTTCAGACTTTGGTTGCCATGCTTTAATTTGTTCGTGTAAATCTGCAGGGGCAACACCATTATTTGCTGCCAAGATATCGTTTAAAGCACGATGATGTTTAATCGATGCAGGATCATCAACGACAAGCTGTTCATGTTCTGCGACAGCTTCGAGTTCATAGGCCCAAGCATTGAGTTGCACACTGTAGCTTGCATCTTTTTCATATTGGTCGTGATTGACGCTATATAAACTATCAAAAGCATACACACTGGTATTTGCGCCTAAGTCGAGGCAAAGCACAGCTTGTGTATTGGATTTACAGGTAATAATACGTTCAATGGTGGCTTTGGTTTTATATGGGCTATCAAAACTTGGAAATGCAGTTTTAACGGCTTTAGGTTTATTATTTTCTACCGCAATCACTTGGCACAGTTGAATGGATGCTTGAGATGGACCTTGAATCAGCCAGGTACTTTGATCCATATCAGATTCTTGTGCGCATAAGCCCATCGGCATAATGGGTGCATCCAATGCCTGACCCAGCCAAACTGGTACATCCGTTGTCGGGTTGCCGGTGAGCAAATTCCAATGTTCAACATGACTACCAAAAGTTTGATCTTCAATAGTGATAATTTCAGGGCTATTTTGTTTTTTCATATGCACAATTGATATTGGGTTGGTTTCATAATTCATAAATCGAGGGTTATTTGAAATTTTCAAGTCACCGACGTCATATTTATCATGAAATCATGCATAAAAAATGTTTTCAGTAGGATTTAAATGTAAAAGCATTGGAAAATAAGCCCAAGTTGGAGTCATTTTGCAGCTTTTCGATTCTCATGATTAGAGAAATGTAGATCCATTCAGCGGATGCAGATCCCCAAAATGTCATGTAGATTTGTTACTATGAGTCATGTTTAAAAGTGAATGGAAATTCAGTGCTGCCATTTAAATTATGGGTGGATGCAGATGCGTTACCACGCATTTTACGTGATGTGATTATTCGGGCTTCTGATCGTTACCAGTTAGAAGTCACTTTTGTCGCCAATCAAAATGTTGGGATAACGCCTTCGGTGCGAATTAACTCGATTCAAGTCATGAGTGGGGCAGATGCAGCGGATAAAGAAATTATTCAGCGCATGAAAGAGCACGACATCGTGATGACACAGGATATTCCACTTGCTGCTGAAGTGATTGAGCGGGGCGGTATAGCGATACATCCACGCGGTGAGATTTATACCACAGCAAATGTCAAAGCTCGCCTACACTTACGCGACTTTATGGATACTTTACGGGGCGCAGGTGTGCAAACCGGTGGTCCAGCACCGATTTCTGAACGAGATAAGCGTGAATTTTCCAGCAGCTTAGATCAAACTATTCAAAAGCAAAAACGCAAAACGGCACAGAAGTAAAAACCATGGCATCTAAAACAAACCTAGCGACGACCTATGCGTTGTTGGTCTTTATTTGGTCAACCACGCCACTTGCCATCGTTTGGAGTGTCAGTGATATCAATGCGTTTTGGGCACTGACATTACGCTTTTTTATCGCATTACCCTTGGCTGTTGCATTATTGTTTATTTTTAAACATAAACTGCCGATGGATAAAACCTCGCTGCACAGTTATTTGGCCGGGGCATTTAGTTTTATTGGTTCGCAAATTTTTACCTATATGGCAACAGCCTATCTCAGCTCAGGCATTATTGCCCTGATGTTTGGTTTGGCACCAATTATGACGGGTCTGATCGGTCGTTTCTTCTTTCATACCTATCTGCATCGCTTGCAATGGATTGGGATGTTGATTGCCGTCTGTGGTTTAGCCATTATTTGCTTAGGCGGCAGTGATCAGCACGTACAGCCTGTTGGTATCGTCTTAATGTTAATGAGCGTATTCGTCTACTGTATGTCGATTTATTGGGTGAAAAAAGTCAATGCGCCATTACAGCCCATGTCTCAAGCCACAGGTTCGATTCTTATCTCAGCACTATTTTCTGCCGCGATGCTACCGTTTATTTGGCAGTATGCACCGACACAGATGCCTTCGACTAAAGCGCTCATTGGCTTATTTTATGCAGTGATTATGGCTTCATTGATTGCAATGTTTTGTTATTTCAAACTGGTACAAAACATTAAGGCGACAACTTTATCTTTAACAACAGTTCTCACACCGATGCTCGCGATGTTGTTTGGGGCACTGTTAAATGATGAAAAATTGACTTTGATGGTGTTCTTAGGGGCGATTGTACTGTTGACAGGTTTATTTGTGTATTTCTATAAGGACTTACAGGCAAGTCGTGAGCTTGCCCGAAAAACACAAGCTTCGAATTAAAGCTTCTGCTGAGTCAGGGCGATGCATTCAGCCAATTTAACCCGGTCTTGAGGCAGCAGCGTGATAAAATAGGCACCCGTACGATATAAGTTGCTTTCTTCTTCACGGCTATAAACCACTTGTGCTGTTGCCGCAATATGGAAGAAATTTTCAGGGTGGCTTAAGGTCACATGGATATAAGTACCTTCTTTAATCGCGCGTTCGCTAAAAAAGCTCAAACCAGTCTCTGAGAAATTCACATGCTCAGGCACTGGTAACATGCTTTGTACAATTGCGTCGTATAAAGAACCCGTAATAAGGTTTAACTTTTGGTTAAATAAGGATAAGATTCGAGCAATTTGTTGATCTTTCTCAGCTAATTGTTCTAATTCGTAGTTGAGTGCATGATCAAATTGATCTAATTCAGCAAGTAGTAGAAAATAGCGCGGCAATACAAAATTAGGATCGTAAGGATCATTCAGTGCAACATCATCAGAGATAATCTGATAGTTGATGCGCAAAGCAGCATCGATACGCGACATTACACGGCGTTCAGTTTGAACGCTTTGATGCTGTAAATTTTCCATAATATATTACCTCGGACTAGATGGTTATGTTTAAACCAATCTCGCTGTATATAGGGTTGAGATACACTCGCGCTCGGCGCAGTAACCACTTTATTTCTTTTATTGCTCTGGTATCCATGATCGGCCTCACGCTTGGTGTGGCAGTCCTTATTACAGTTTTATCTGTGATGAATGGTTTCGATCGTGAGCTGAAAACTCGTGTCTTAGGAATGATACCTCAAGCCACTGTTTCTTCAACACAAATTTTAACAAATTGGCCTGAACTTGCAAAAAAAATTGAGCAGCATGAGCATGTTCAAGGGGTCGCACCATTCACCCAATTACAGGGAATGTTGACGGCACAAGGTCAAGTGTCTGGCATTATGGTCAGTGGGATTGAACCGCAGTATGAAAAAAAGGTATCAATTATCCAAGACCATATGGTGGAAGGCAGTATCGATAACCTGAAAAAAGGTGAGTTTGGTATTGTCCTTGGCAAGCAAATGACAGATGCCTTAGGTTTAGGCTTGAATGACAGTGTGACCTTAGTGCTTCCTGAAGCAACTCCTTCGCCGGCTGGCGTTGTTCCGCGTTTTAAACGATTTAAAATTGTGGGTATTTTCAGTATTGGTGCGGAAGTTGATTCGATGATGGGCTATGTGGCCCTGAACGATGCGTCGACTTTATTAAGACTGCCAGATGGTGCACAAGGCATCCGTATGAAGTTGGATGATATTTTTGCAGCACCACAAGTCTCTCAAGAAATTGTGCGTGATCTACCAGCAAACTTCTATGCTTCAGATTGGACTTATACACACGGCAACCTATTTAGTGCGATTCAAATGGAAAAGGCAATGGTAAGTTTATTGCTGTTCCTGATCGTATTGGTTGCAGCATTTAATATCGTGTCTTCATTGGTGATGGTGGTCACTGATAAAAAATCTGATATTGCAATTTTGCGTACTCTAGGCGCTTCACCAGCTACAATTACGCGGATCTTCATGGTGCAAGGTACAGTGATTGGGGTGATTGGTACGGTGTCTGGGGCGATCTTAGGAATTATCGCTGCATCCAGTATTAGTAATTTAGTTGGTTGGTTAAATACTACACTGGGCTTAAATATGTTTGATGCTTACTTCATCAACTATTTACCGTCTTATTTAAGATGGCAAGATGTTGTGGTGATTGTGTCCTTATCATTGGGTCTTAGCTTTATCGCGACTATTTATCCAGCTTTACGTGCAGCTAAAGTTCAACCTGCAGAGGCACTACGCTATGAGTAATTTAGTTTTAGATGCCCAAAACATTACCAAATCTTTTACCGATGGGAAGTCTACAGTCGATGTGATTCGTGGACTTTCATTACAAGTTAAAGCGGGTGAGTTTGTTTCGATTGTGGGGTCAAGTGGCTCTGGTAAAAGTACGTTGTTGCATGTATTGGGTGGCTTGGATCGTCCAACATCGGGTCAAGTGTTGATTAATGGTCAACGCTTTGACACTTTAGGTGAAGCAGAGCGTGGTTATATTCGTAATGAGCATTTAGGTTTTGTGTATCAATTCCATCACTTGCTACCTGAATTTACCGCCTTTGAAAATGTGGCGATGCCATTAATGTTACGGAAGTCGAGTAACTTCAAAGAAGTCAAGCAGCAAGCTGAATACCTGTTGGAACGTGTTGGACTTTCCCACCGCATGACGCACAAACCCGGCGAACTTTCAGGCGGTGAACGTCAACGTGTGGCTTTGGCCCGTGCATTGGTAGCAAGACCTAAGTTGATGATGGCTGATGAGCCAACAGGGAACTTAGACCGAAAAACCGCAGTGAAGATTTTTGAGTTGCTATCTGAGTTGCGTAAAGAATTTAACATGGCCATGTTAATCGTGACCCATGATGAATATTTAGCTCAATCTGCTGATGCGATTTTGCATATGCAAGATGGTTTATGGGTTGATGACTAAGCGCTAAATTGATTTCGCAAAAATTAGTGGATTAAGATTGTTTGATTGAAGCTCACCTCGGTGGGCTTTATTATTGCCAGCACATAATAAAAATAATGATGACTCATGTTGCAAAGCTTTTGTATTGGCTGGATTTTAGGCATTTCTTTTATGGGTTTCAGGTTTTGGAATCCACAACTCTCGACAGTTCAGTTGCTTTTTATTGTCCTGATTTGGCTAGGTTTACAGCTTGGTATTTCACCAAAACTAAAAAGTATTTTTTCGAAAATCTTACAGCTCAGTACAAATCTATGCATGGGTGCAATTCTCGGCTTTAGTTTCGCCAATACTCAACTCGATCAGCGTTTGGCATTGGTTGAACATCAGAGCAGACAAGGCGAGTTTATTGCGTATATTCCACAGATCAGCCAACTCAAAGACCAAGCAATTCAGCAAAAAATTGAAGTGCTCAATCTGAATCAGCAGATTCAATATTTTATGGCGTATTTACCCAATTCAATTTTGCAAAGTCATGAGCAGACGATCCAGTTGGTCCCTGGACAGTACTATCGTATGTATGGTGAGTTACGACCTACCCAGAGTTATGTGACCGAAGGTGTCTTTGACCAAGAACGGTGGAGCATACAGCAAAATATACATGCCAGTTTAAAGGTGAAGTCGGTCGAACTTATACCACCTCAACATATGACTGCGATGGGCTATGGTCAACAGTATCAACGGCATCAAGGTGTGTTACATCAGTTCAAAATAAAAGTCGAACAACAACGTTTATATTTAAGAGCGTTTATATATCAACAACCGCTGCGGAATCATGGCTTGTTGTTAGCACTGCTTACAGGCGATAAAAGTTTACTCACTGAAGGCACTAGTGAATTATTTCAACGTTTTGGCATGAGTCATTTATTGGCAATCTCTGGTCCGCATGTGTTGGTATTTGCCAGTATGCTCTGTTGGGCGATACAGTTAGCTATTCGAAAATATTGTCCCAAAATCTATCTCAAATGGCCCAAACAGTATGTTTTGGTCGTGCCCTTTATCTTCTGTGTCCTTGTATATTGTGCATTTACCGGTTTTGAAATACCGGCGCTACGAACGCTGACGATCTGCCTTGTCGCCAGTAGCATGCTTTTGTTACGGCAAACCATTCAGCCTTTTCAACTGCTGGTTTTTAGTGCCGCCATTTTATTGCTCGTGGATCCCTTTAGTATTTTATCCGCGGCATTTTGGTTGTCTTATGGCGCATGCTTTATTTTACTGCGGATATATCAAACCTTAAGGAAGCATATACTGGCTCAAACAGAAGTCAGTTTTTGGCAAAAGTTAAAGCATTCAATGTGGTTGATGGTGGAATCACAATGGAAAATCTTTGTCGCCTTATTTCCATTGATGGTGATTTTTTTCAAGCAAGTCACATGGATTAGTCCCTTAAGTAATTTATTCGCCATCCCGTGGTTAGGGGCAGTGGTGGTTCCTTTAGATATCATCGGAGGGGCACTTTCATATATTTCTACACCTTTGGCGCATTTGGTCTTTTTATTCAATGATCTTTGTCTAGAAGTGTTACATGTATTTCTCTATGGCTTAGATCGACTCTTTGCACCACAAATGCAAGATGTCGCATTGACGTCCACTCAGATCGTACTGTTGATATTGGCCATTGTGATCTTATTTTTACCTGAAGGAATCTTGCCAAAATATTGGGCGGTCATTGCCTTTTTTGCTCTGTTTATCCCATGGAAAAATTCAGCAAATTTTCAACTTTCAATTTTAGATGTGGGACAAGGGCAGGCGATCTATATCCGTTCTGTAGATCATCATATGATGGTGGACTTCGGTGGAAACTATGATGAAAGTCAATTTAGTGTCGGGCAGAATATCATCCGGCCATTTTTGAGTGTGAATGGTGTCCATCGACTAGATCGGGTGTTATTGACTCATTTAGATCAAGACCATAGCGGTGGTTTTTTCTCATTGGAGCAACAGCTTGATATCGGGCAGCTTTCAAGTAATGAGCGAGTACAAACCACGAACCAAGTTCCACAGCGTTTATGTCAGCGTGGTCAGCAGTGGAATTGGGATCAGCAAGTCTATTTTGAAATACTCTCGCCAAAGCCTGAAGATCTGACAAATGCCCAATGGAATGCCAATGAAAGCTCTTGTGTACTGTATGTGACGGTCAAAGGCGTCAATGGACCAAGACATTTTCTATTGATGGGGGATGCGGGTTGGGAGACTGAATATCAAATATTACGTGATTATCCAGACCTAAAAGTCGATATTTTGGTACTTGGACATCATGGTAGTCAGCATAGTTCATCCTATGCGTTTTTAAACCATTTTAAGCCCAAGTTGGCGATTGCTTCTGCGGGGCGATTTAATCGTTATGGACATCCTGCAAAGATGACCCAAACACGACTCAAACAATTAGATATTCCACTCTTACAGACCGCACAAAGTGGAAGTATTCATTTCAAGCAAAATAAACAGCAAATCGAGTTGATCGAAGAGCGAACAAAGTATAAATGGCTTGATCTATATCGCAGCCTATCAAAAGAATCCGAATAGAGAAACTCGCTCAAGGGCAAGGCGTGAAGATGTTATTCAGCCACTGTCATTGTTTGCTGTTGTTGATATTCCTCACGAATATCGTGGATGCGTTGAGCAGCCTCTTCATCACTAATATTGTATAGATTTCTCAATTTTGGATTGGCTTTAAAGCGTTTATAGCTCCAGTGATAATGCTCTGGGTAACGATGGATTAAATCTTCCACTGCTTTAAAGATAACCATCGAGCCATCATCTGCATTGCCTTCATAAATGCTCTCATCGATGGGTTCGATATGCATATCAAAACCATGATTATCATTACGAATGGCGTACAGTAAGAGCGCACGTGCTTTGGTTTTTTGAATTAGTTTGGCACTTAAATTACTGGTTTTTAATGGGATGCCAAAATAAGGAATCATTTCACCGCCTGCATTGGGCGTATGGTCTGGCAAAATCACTGTCGTCCCACCTTGTTTTAATGCTTTGAAAATTTGACGAACACCAGATTCATCGGTCGGAACCAGTGTTGCTTGCTCGCGGCTTCGTGCAGCACGGACAAAGTTGTTGGCAGATTCGCTTTTCACTGGCTTGTACATGATGGTCATTTGGGTGTACTGTGCAATCCACGCATTCATGATTTCCCATGTGCCAAAATGCGGTACCACGAGGACAACGCCTTTTTGTAAGTCTAGCGCATCATGTAAATATTCAGCGCCATGTACGTGATGAATTCGTTGAATATTTTTTTCAGTACTTGCACCCCAAATGTTGAAAAATTCAAAATAAGAACAAAGTTCGTTTCGAATCGCTTGTTTGGTGAGTTGAATGCGAGCTGACTCTGATAATTCAGGCAATGCAATTTTGAGATTGCGTTGAATCGTAGAGTAGGTTTTAGAGATTTTTAAAACATTGACTAACCCAGCCAAACCTTTTGCAATTAATCTTGAAATTTGAATAGGTTGACGGCTGATAAATTTTAACAGGTGATATGTGGTGTCCTGTGAATTTTGGTCGGTCATCTTATTTAAGTCTGATACAAATGAAAGAAAATTTAAAATAATTATAGGGGAAAATGAATTGATTAGACAGTTATAGCGATTAGCGTGTATATAATGACTACAAATTAACGATTAACTAGGTTTTTTTTATGTCCGAATGGCCACCAAAACCTGAAGAAAAACAGCAAAGTTCTTCAAACAATATCCAGCAGCCAACTGGAAATGAATGGAAAATATTAGAAAAAGCCGTGCTTTCTTCCGTTGAGGAACAACGTAGAGCGCGTAGATGGGGTATATTTTTTAAATTTTTAACCTTTGCTTATTTGCTATTTATTATCATTGCGATGGCAAAAAGTTGCAGCATGTCATCATCAGATCCTGCAGCAACAGCGGGTTCACATATTGCCGTGGTTGATATCATTGGGACCATTGCAGCGGACAAGCAAAGTGTAAACAGCGCAAATACCATCAAAGCTTTGAAAAAAGCTTATGAAAATAAACAAAGCAAAGCGGTTGTTTTAAATATTAATTCACCGGGTGGTTCACCTGTTCAGTCTGATGAAATTTGGCAAGAAATTCAGTACTTGAAAAAAGCCCATACCGATAAAAAACTGTATGCCATTATTGGTGATACAGGCGCTTCAGGTGCGTACTATATTGCGTCTGCGGCAGATGAAATTATTGTCAACCCTTCAAGTTTAGTGGGTTCGATTGGCGTGATCATGCCGAACTATGGCGTTAGTGGTTTGATGCAAAAGTTTGGTGTAGAAGATCGCACCATGACTTCGGGTGAGAACAAAGCGATTTTATCCATGACTCAACCTGTAGATGCAGCACAAAAAGCACATGTTCAAGGTGTACTTGATAATGTTCATGCGCATTTCATTAATGCAGTGAAGGAAGGTCGCGGTAAGAAATTAAAATCAAATGATCCAGCTATTTTCTCAGGTTTATTTTGGACGGGTGATCAGGCTGTGAAGCTAGGTATTGCTGACCGTACAGGTAGTTTAAATAGCCTGAAACGTGAATTGAAAACTGAAAAAGCCGTGAACTACACCATTGAAAATAGTCCGTTTGATTCTGTACTAGGTCGTATGGGAAGTTCATTTGGTCAAGGTTTTGCAACGTCAATTTCTCAGCAAGTCCAATCTGAAAATACCACGAAGTTACAATGAAGCCATTAATTCACTTTGCGCACGCCAATGGCGTGCCATCACGGGTTTATCAAAAATTGTTTGATTTACTGAGTGATGAATATGATGTGATCTATGTGCCGTTACTTGGGCCAGATAAGCGTTACCCAATCGATAACCATTGGAAGAGCTTAACACAGCAAGTCATTGACAGTATTGTACGTCAGGCCAATGGTCGTAAGGTGATTGGATTAGGTCACTCATTAGGTTCGGTTTTAACATTTCAGGCTGCTTTACAACGCCCAGAATTGTTTGAACAAGTGTTAATGATTGATCCGCCTATGATCATGGGGAAAGATTCTTTTGCTTTGCACATTGCAAAACTCCTCAAACTCAAGGTCGTGGATAAAATGTCCCCAGCAGGTTTATCGAAGCGTCGTCGTGATCATTGGGACAGCCGTGAACAAGCAGCAGAGCTTTTAAGGCCGAAAGGTTTTTATAAAGATTTCGATCCAGACTGTTATCAAGCTTATATTGATCATGCCTTGATGGACGATAAACTGCGTGGTGGGGTGGAATTGACGATTTCACGTGATGATGAGGTTCATATTTTTCGAACCAATCCTTCACTGTGGTGGTTACCTCATGCTCAACCGCAAGTACCTGTACAGCAGTTAATTGCAGAGCAGGGACCATTTTTAGCTCGGCACTTTCCACAAAAGGTTGAGAAAAAATTTGGGATTCCATTTAAAGTGGTTAGCGGCAGTCATATGTTTCCATTAGAAAAACCAGTAGAAACGGTTGAGTTAATCAAACAAATGTTAGCTGTTCATGCCAAACATGAATGATTAAATGTATTCAAATAAAAAACGCATCCGAGGATGCGTTTTTTATTTCTATTTAAAATAGATAAAACTGATTTTAAAACTTGCAGAATTGAACAGGTTCTTGCATCGGTTGATTGCGATATAACACCCCATCAGCAGTATGTTGGATCGTACCATTACAGATCCATTCTGCGACTTGAGGGTAAATCACATGCTCAAGCACGTGAATGCGATCTGCTAGACTTTCAGCATGATCATGCACATTGACTTTAAGCACACCTTGAGCAAGCGCTTGGCCAGCATCTAGCTCTGCAGTCACGTAGTGAACTGTACAGCCATGGAAGACATCACCAGTGTTTAACACACGTTGATGAGTATGCATTCCTTTATAATTTGGCAGCAGAGAAGGGTGGATGTTAATCATTTTCCCTTCCCATGCTTTGACAAATTTAGCGCTTAAAATGCGCATAAAGCCTGCTAAAATGACCAAATCAACATCCCAGTCGAGCAGTTGTTGATGCATTACATCATCAAAAGCTTCACGACTTGGATATTGTTTGTGTTCAATGACTGCCGTTGCAATCTTTGCTTTTTCTGCACGTTGCAGTGCAAAAGCGTCAGGTTTATTGGAAATTACCCCAACGATTTGACCTGATAGATTGGCATCGATCAGGGCTTGAAGGTTAGATCCGCTGCCTGAAACAAGTACAGCAATTTTAATCATGAACGTTGCTTATGCGAAAACTACACGGATTTTTTCGTCAGCACCTTCAACAGATTCAGCATTGTCTGCAATGTGACCCATTGTGAATGCTTTTTCGCCAAGGCTGTTGAGTAATTCAACAGTTTTGTCAGCATCTGCTGCATCAACCACGAGAACCATACCTACGCCACAGTTAAATGTGCGGTACATTTCAAATTGTTCAACACCACCTTCTTTTTGAAGTAGTTTGAACAATTCTGGCCATTCCCAAGATGCTTCATTGACTACCGCTTGAGCACCATTTGGCAGTACGCGAGGTAAGTTACCCGGTAAACCACCACCAGTGATGTGTGCCATTGCGTGTACATCAACTTCTTTCAATAACTGAAGAATTGGTTTTACATAAATACGAGTTGGTTCCATTGCTGTATCTGCAAGTGGACGACCATCAACGATTTGAGTAAGGTCAACGTTTTTCACATCTAAAATTTTACGAAGAAGTGAGTAACCGTTTGAGTGTGCGCCAGAAGATGCAACACCAACTAAAACGTCACCCGCTTTAACTTTAGAGCCATCAATAATTTTGCTTTGCTCAACTACACCCACGCAGAAACCTGCAAGGTCGTAGTCTTCGCCTTCATACATACCTGGCATTTCAGCAGTTTCACCGCCAACCAATGCACAGCCTGCAAGTTCACAACCCGCACCGATACCAGTCACAACATTTGCTGCAACGTCAACGTTGAGGTGGCCAGTTGCATAGTAGTCAAGGAAGAACAGTGGTTCAGCACCACATACGAGAAGATCGTTTACGCACATTGCAACCAAGTCTTGACCAATTGTGTCATGACGGTTCAAATTCAATGCTAAACGTAATTTTGTACCAACACCATCTGTGCCAGATACGAGAACAGGTTCTTCATAACCTTTAGGAATTTTACAAAGAGCGCCGAAGCCGCCTAGACCGCCCATTACTTCAGGACGTGCAGTACGTTTCGCGACTGATTTGATACGATCGACTAACGCGTCGCCCGCTTCAATGTCGACACCTGCATCTTTGTAGCTTAAACCAGTGTTTGGGGTAGAAGTTGAGTTGCTCATAATGAAGTCTCCGCATTCGCGCGGGGATTATAACCTGAATATGCAAAACTCTTATGCTATTTCGCACTAAAATGTTATCTTTATTAAAATATTTTCTTTTCTATAACGATTACATTGAAAAAAGGTGACTTTATATGGGTGATCGCACCTTGCGCCGAATTTTTATTCTTGCTGGGATAGCATTGATCCTATGGGTTTTATACTTATTAAAGCCTGTAGTTGTTCCTTTTATCGGCGCATTTCTAATTGCATATTTATTTAGCCCTTTAGTCGATAAATTACATAAAATTGGTTTGCCGCGCTGGTTGTCGATCAGTTTGGTCTTTGTTGGAATTGGTGTTGCTATATTCCTTGCCATGTGGTTCCTCGTACCACTGGTCTGGGAACAGTTGATGTATGCGAAAAACAATATTCCAGGCAATATTCACTGGGTGAATTACACCTTCCTGCCATGGTTATCTGAAACATTTAATCTTGTACCGATGGAAATTGATACAGAGCAAATGTCAGCAGCGATCATGGAATATATTCAAACCAATTATAGTGCAGACAGTATTCAAGCCATGTTGTTAAAAGTGGCTCAATCAGGTCTGAACTTCATACAAATTGGTGGCACGATTGTCTTAATTCCAATCATAGCTTTCTATTTCTTATTAGATTGGGAACGAATGTTAGAAAACATGCGTCGCCTTATTCCACGTAAATATGAAAAAAGCACGCTCACAATCGTGGGCGAATGTCATGAAGTTTTAGGTGCATTTGTAAAAGGCCAATTCTTGGTAATGTTCTTATTGGGCGTTGTATATGCGGTTGGACTTCAATTGGTGGGTATTGAGGTCGGCATCATCATCGGGATGATTGCGGGTCTAGCCAGTATTATTCCGTATTTGGGTTTTGCGGTTGGTATTATTTCGGCAATTGTGGCTTGCCTGTTCCAATTCGGTTTGGATTGGGTGCATTTGGCCTTAGTACTGGTGGTATTCATGGTAGGGCAGGCAATAGAAGGTTATATTTTACAGCCTTTCTTATTAGGCGACAAAATTGGTTTGTCTCCAGTAGCCGTAGTTTTTGCGGTGCTTGCAGGCGCGCAATTGGCAGGACTCCTCGGAATGCTCATTGCACTACCCGTTGCAGCGATTATTGTGGTGTTATTACGTCATGCGCGTGAAAATTATGAGAAAAGTAATTTATACCGAAATGATGTACTTGTGGTGAATGATGCTGAAATTGGCACATTAAGCGTAGAAACCAATCAAATTGCTGTCGATATAGAGCTCAAAAATCAGTCTGCAAATTCGCTGCAAGATCCTGAAATTTCGAGTAACATTGAACGATCAGAACATAAAGATTGATAAGGCCAAAATATAGATATGCGTCAATTGCAGTTAGATATAGAACCCCAGCTCGATGCCCGAATTAGTGATTTTTCTGGGCCGAGTTGGGGACATGTAATCGATGGTGTACGTCAATTACATGCAGGATTAATGAATCGTTTCTATATCTATGGTGGAGCTGGTACAGGAAAAAGCCATTTACTGTCTGCAATATGTGATTCTTATTTAGAAATTGGCAAATCAGCAATTCAAGTTTCATTGCTTGAACTGCTCGATGCGCCCACTGAAGCGATTACTTCGCTCGATCGCTATGACTTGGTGGCTTTAGATGATATTGAAGCCATCAGTGGAGTTCCACATTGGCAAAAAGCCGTTTTTCACCTGATTAACTATAATAACGAAGAAGGTGGTCAATTGGTCTTTTCATCTCGACTGGCGCCCATTGAACTCAAACTTGAACTGCCAGACCTACAGTCTCGATTAACTCAGGCTGTTAGTGTGAAAGTGCCGAATGGTAGTTTATACGCAGACCGTCAAGCGCTCGTTAACTCTGTTTTAGCGCGACGTGGCATCCATATGGATCAACAAATTGTGGATTATTTGTTGGCACATGGGCCGCATCAGGCGTCTATTTTACTTCGCTCTTTAGAACAACTTATTCAGATGTTAAAAGGTGAAAAAGTCAAATTGAGTCATGCCAATTTAAGACAGATTTTTGCCCTAATTGATGAATATCGGTAAGCAATAAAAATTCTTGAGTAATTACTCAAGCTGTGACAAAGTACATAAAAATATTTTAATGTTGCAAGGATTGTGCAACTTAAGAATAAAAAGATAAAAAATATTTAAGGAGATGGATATGCTCAAACAGAGCATAGGCATTGGCATGCTTCTCATGGCAGGTCATGCATTTAGCGCAGAAATTATCGTTACAACCACTGAAGATGTTGTAAAGGATGACAAGGAATGTTCACTTCGTGAAGCCATAGAATATATCAATAATGGTATGCCAGAAGCCGGATATAATGGTTGCGGGGGTAAAGACGCCTATGCCTCAATTTCGCTGAAAAAAAATGAAGTTTATAAACTCACTAAAAAAATTGATATTAAAGCAGAACTGAATCTGAAAACGGCGTATGGCAGTAACGTCAATGAAGATGTCGTACTCGGTCTTAATAATGCCGTCATTGAAATGACGGGTAAGGATCAAATTTTTAATATTAATGATGGCGAAAAAGAACTACTTGCGATCAATTTTAAAGAAATTTCATTTAAAGGATGTAAGCAAGATCAATGTGCTGATAAAGGCGGCATCATTTTTAATAATGAAAAACTTACACTTGAAAATGTAAAGTTTGAAGATGGCTATGCACGACTTGGTGGTGCAATCTACAATGTTGGATTTTCAGAAGATGGCGCAGCTGTAGCAAGCCGTCTATATATACGAACCACGATTTTTCAAAACAACAAAGCGGTAGATGGTGGTGCAATTTACTCAGAAGCACCGGCTTATGAAATCTATACATCTTTGTTCAAAAATAATGAAAGCACTTCTGGTCGAGCGATTGTTTACAATCAAAATGGGCTCGCAGACATCAGCAAGTTGGTGTTCAGTAACCCTCAAAATATCATTGCCAATAGTACTTTTTTCAAAAACAAAGGTTTTGCTGTCAACTTACGTGATGGTTTAGCACTCAATAATATTACAGTACTGAAGAACAGTGGCGGTATCGAACTAAATAGTACCTCTGAGCATGCTTATTTAGCCAATAGTGTGGTGATTGGTAATGCGCTCAGTGGTACCGCTCAAGATTGTAAAGTCGTGAACTCAGGAACAGACCAATCTGTTTTTTATAACAACTTAGTGGCTGCGAGTTGTCCTGTTGGGCCTGCTGCAAATTTAAATGATGTATGGTCTGGGACGAGTTTAATTGCGGGTGAAGATGAAGGTAGCTGTAAAACCTTAACAGAAGATCGTAATGCACTTTTCTGTCCATTTACCACAGCAAATAACGCATTTATTGGTTATTTACGTCCTCGTATTTTATTAGATTACGAAACGATTTTCTCAAGCCCGATATTAAATAAGGGGAAGACCACAGCAGATGGCAATGAGCATCATGTGTATTGTGAGTCTTCTGATCAGCGTGGAAAAAATCGTAATTTGGATGATGTTTGGTGTGATCGTGGGGCTATCGAAATTGTGGTTCCTGTGAGCATGCCTCGCTTAGGTAAAGACATACGTACAGGTGAAGTGGCGAAGTTTAATATCTTAGATGCTTTAGGTGACAGTGATTTAATTCCAAAAGAAGAATGTACAAAAGTGATGGGTATGGCAAATCCAACAGGTGAGCCATGGCAAGATGGTTGTCCAATAGTTGTACAAAGCACCGAATCAAAAGGTAAATTTACACTGAATTTGAATGGTGATTTTGAATACACGCCAAATGGAAATTGGCATGGCGCAGATATTTTTGAATTGCGTGTGGTGACGTCTTCAACCCGTTTTAATACTTCGGCAAAAAATTATTTAGCTGCAGAAGTGCGTATTTTCCAAGAACCAAACAATGAAATGGAAAGTAAAACCGTTAAAACTTCGGGTGGTGCTCTAGGCTGGGCGAGTATTTTTGCGCTGCTTGGCTTAGTTGGATTTCGTCGCTTTAAAAAATAGTCTGGATAGAATTAAGGACAGCACATGAAAAATTATAAAAAAGGATTGCTGGCGGTCATGGTCCTTGCGGCTATGTCATCTATGGCAGCGACAAGTAACATCATCAAAGTTACGACCTTTGATGATGAAAATGGTGAAAATCTCAATCAATGTTCTTTACGTGAAGCGATTGAAACTGCACGTAAAAACAAATCTTTTGGTGGATGTAATGTCGGTAATCCAAATAATGGGCAGACCGATTATATTCAACTTGAAGCAGGTGAATATCTTCTGACTAAAGGTGAGTTAGTTCCGCTCAATCAGATCGTGATTGAGGGGAAAAGTCGCTTTAACTATGATTCAAAAAATTTACTGACGCAGAAATTTCCTGCCTATGAAGATATTAGAACGACGATTAATGCCCAAGGCAAATCGCGTATTTTTAATACTTCACGTTCAGAAGCCAACTTTATCGTCAATAATGTTCGCCTTACTGGCGGGATGGCAGAAGATCGAGGTGGTGCCTTGTATTTAGGGGGAGCATTTACCTTAAATAATGGTGCAATTGAAAACTCTCAAGCCAAAGTTGCTGGCGGTGCAATCTACTCCGTTGCGCATAATATATCGAAAAAAACATTATTGGTGAGCAGTTTAGTTCAGGGCAACGTTGCACCTAAAGGTAGTGTTGTTGCTATGGACTGTATCGGGAACTTGGGGGATACCCAGCCTGAAATTGTGTTCCAGCAAAGCAGTATTATTCAAAATGGTTCATCGACGAGTAATAGTGTGATGGACTTCTGTGGAAAGGCCAAAGTTGAATTGACAGCAAATACGATTGCAAAAAACCAAGCAAATCCAAGTGCGGGTAGTATTATCCGTGCCATTTCTCAGGGAACGGATCGTTTAAGTGCTTTTTCTAGCTTCGTTTTAACCAGTAATACAATAGTCGAAAATAATGCGGCTAGTACTTATTATTATGACAATAATGGTGGAAAAGCTTGGTATTTCAATGTGTTGTCCTATAATACTGGTGGTAAGTCTTGTCGTTATCTGAATAATGCTGTACCTGATAATGGTCAAAAGTTTGTTGCGAGTAATAATGCTTTTGAACTGGCAGCTGGGCAGTGTGATTTACCCGAAAGTGTGCTGAATAATACAGAAAGCTTTCTGCAAAACCATGATGTAAGTAGTTATGCTATGGGCACTTTATTAAGCGCCCTACAAACAAAATCTGCTTATAACTTGTATTTACCTTTGTATTACCCGAAAGCGATCGGCAGTGGTTTTGACTTGATCAATCTTGGCTTAGAGGGATGTAGTAAAGCCGATCAACGGGGTATTTTGCGGATTACGAATGGTACCTTGCAGCTATCACCTGCACAACGAAATACTTGTGAGATTGGTTCGGTTGAATTAATGAATTTAACTGCAGCAGATATGGCAGAGATTACCAACGAGTCCTTAGCAGCTATTCAAGAGAAATATCAAAAAACAATTGATGATTTGAAAAAGGATATCGAAGATCCAGATTATGCAGAATACAAAGTTGCCAATCAGGATGATTTAACAAAGTACGAAGCGGTATTCAGTGCATTAAAAAATAACCTTAAATATCGTGCGGTTTATTTTGATCCGTTCCCGGCATCATTACCTCAAGAAGAGTCAGTGAATGGAAGTGCTGAAACACGACAAATTGCCTTAAATGCAGACAACTACACCGTGACGACTTCACCAATCGGCATTGGTAGTGAAATTACGGTGTCTAGTACAGGCGAAGCAAGTATTGTGGGTAATCCACCACATGACCTGCACTGTGATTGGGATGCTGGAATAAAACAAATCGTTATATATCGCACCAGTGGGGCAACAACAGCGCCTACCGAATACGGTTTTTGTAAATATACGCTAAAACAAAAGACAGGGAGTCAGGCGGAATCCTCTGGTGTGGTCCGTGTGGCATTTAAAAATATGACCCCAGTGGCCAAAGCTGCGCAATATACGATTAGTCCGTCAAATAATTTGTCTGTTACCGTCAATAATTTATTAGAAAATGCTAATGATGATGGTGATGGTCCAGTTGCATCTATGCCAGCAGGTAAATCGGTATGGCATAAAAATGAAGAAGGCCAAATTATTCCCATTCGCTTTACGAAAATCCCAGCAGGTTTAAACTTTGAAGCTGAGTATAGTGGCAGTTGCCCAGCAAGTTATTTAAAGGAAACCTGCTACGGTGGCAAGATTACCTTCTCTGTAAAAAATGGCTTTAGTCAGTTTGACTATCCTGTTGAATATAGTGTTGTCGATAGTGATGGCATTGCATCAAGCAATGCAATTTTGACCCTTAAGAATACCGCGAAAAACACCAACTCTTCTTCTAGCGGCGGTGGCTCAATGGGAGTATTTGGACTGTTGGCATTAATTGGTTTAGGTGTGTATCGTCAACGTCGGTTGAGCAAGTAATACAATAAAAAAGCCTCGATAAGAGGCTTTTTTTTATGGCTTAACTAGGGTGTGTTGACATTTACAGCCGATAAATTGAGCTAAAGAGGCAACCATATAAATATACAAGCTAAAGCAACAGCGCTTTGATAGTTACGTTTTAGCTTATCGTATCTTGTGGCAATTCCTCTA
>NZ_VPCB01000001.1:0-355420 GCF_013418435.1 Acinetobacter sp. YH12142
GTTCGTGCATTACACGCCAAGATTGCAAATAGTCGAAAAGATCATTTGCATAAAGCAAGCACCAAGCTTGTGAATGAAAATGCATTGATTATTGTAGGTGACTTGAGTGCTAAAAAATTAGTAAAAAACCAAAATGGCAAAATCTGTTTTGGATACAGGATTTTCTGCACTAAAAACAATGCTCAAGTATAAATGCGAGAACGCAGGCGTATTGTTTGAAGAAGTCCAAGAAGCCTATACCACCCAAATCTGTTCGTGCTGCGGTGAGATCACCTCAAGTAGTCCAAAAGGTAAGACAGATCTTGGAATAAGAGAATGGGAGTGCATGAGCTATGGTACAGCTCATGATCGAGATATAAACTCAGCTCTAAACATTCTTGCGCTTGGGCATAAGCGTCTAGCTGTAGGAATCACCCTCTTTTAAGGGGGTGAGGATGTCAACTGCCCATGCTTGTTGTTTGGGTTGGTCATAAATCCCGGTTAATGGTGGATGTGCGCCTGCAAAAATAGGCAGATCCCATTCTTTTAAATCGACAATTTCAGTTTCTACGGTACTGTAGTCATAGCTTTCGATTTCTGAAAGTAGCCAGTTGGCAATCTTAATTGCCGTGCGGCCTTCGCGGACACTGCCGACAATAATATGAAGTTTCATGGTATTTCCCGTCTTGTTTTAAAGTCTTGCATTAAATTAATATGAATTCGGTCCGTTGCATATACAGAAAATGTATCGAGTCGATTGATAGTTATAAAAATAGTGATAAAAAAAAGCTCCCGAAGGAGCTTTCATTTGCTGAAACTTAGATCAGTTTCACGCCTTGTTGACCGGCAGGGGTCACTTTGAAAATTTCAACTTCAAAGGTGATATTTTTACCGGCTAGAGGGTGGTTGAAATCCACTTCGGTAATGTCTTCACCTACAGTTTTGATCACCCCATACAGACTTTGTTTGGCTTTATCTTCAAACTCAATCATATGGCCTTCAACAGGACGTTGCTCAAATTTGACAGTATCAAATTTTTGTACGTTTTCCGGGTTCCATGGACCAAAAGCATCTTCAGGAGGAAGGCTCACAGTACGGCGGTCACCTGCACGTAAACCGAATAAAGCTTTCTCAAAACCCGGTAATAAGCTGCCATCACCCATGACAAGGCTGACAGGTTCAGCACGGCTACGGGTATTGTCAATTTCTACGCCATTTTCAATAGCAACAGAAAAGTGAAGGTCTACTTTAGAACCTTCTTCAATACGAGTTTCCTCGTTAGGATTGATAAAATCAGTCATTTTGCGCTTCCGCACGTTGAATTCGGTGTTTTTCTAAGAAAAACGTATCGATAAGAAGCAGAATCGTGCCTAATGTAATGGCACTGTCTGCAATATTAAATGCAGGAAAGTGGCTGTTGTTGTAATACACGTGAATGAAATCCACCACATAACCTAAAGATACGCGGTCAATTAAGTTGCCGATTGCGCCGCCTAAAATCAGGGCAATGGCAATTGGAAGGACTTTCACGTTTTTTGGCATACGCATGAGCCAAAATACAAAAATGACAGACACAAGTCCTGCGAGTGAAGTAAAGAAATAACGTTGCCATCCACCGGCATCGGACAAGAAACTAAAGGCAGCGCCATAGTTATGTAGTAATGTCCAATTTAAAAAGGGCATGACAGGTACAGGATCTGCGTAGTTCAGATGTGTACTTGCAATCCATTTGGTCCATTGATCCAAAATAATGGCAACAATGGATAAGCCCACCCACACTAAATTGTGTGGGTAGAATTGAAAGAAGCCCTTTTTTTCTTGTGGATTAGGCATATTTTCTCTCTTCGCCTTGACCTGTAGGAAGGTTAATAATACAACGAGAACAAAGACCTGGATGTTCGTGATGTGTATTCACATCTGGCAGTACATGCCAGCAGCGTGCACATTTTTCACCATCAGCAGCAGAGACTTTGACATTTAAACCGTCAAGGTCAGAGGCTTCACCTTGCGCTGCATCAAACGCATTGACAATCACTTGAGAAGTGATGAGGACAAAACGCAGTTCTTCACCGAATTTGTCTAAAACAGCTTTCAGCTCAGCATTGGCCCAAAGTTCAACTTTGGCAGACAAGTTTGAACCCACAGTTTTTGCAGTACGTGCAGCTTCAATAAACTTGTTCACCGCAGATTTGACGGTGATCAAGGTTTGCCATTCAGCTTCAGTCACCAGATTCGCTGTAGAGGCTACAGGAATGTCATACCACTCCGCAGTAAATACATATTTCTCAGATTGCTCTGGAATCAACGGCCAAGCTTCTTGTGCGGTAAAGCTCAAGATAGGAGACATCCAACGGACAAAGGCTTGAACCAAGTGATACAACGCCGTTTGTGCAGAATGACGCGCTGCTGAGTCTGCTTTGGTGGTGTACTGACGGTCTTTGATGATGTCGAGATAGAAACCACCCAAGTCATTAATACAGAAGTTGGTCAATGCGCTAGTCACGATATGGAAGTTCATATCTTCATAAGCTTGTTGAATAGTTTTTTGTACTTCCGCAGCACGTTGCAAGATGTATTGATCCAGTGCGATCAATTGATCGACAGGCAAAGCATCAGTCGATGGTTTGAAGCCATTCAAGTTAGCCAACAAGAAACGCAACGTATTACGGATACGGCGGTAACCATCTGATGCACGGCTGAAGATTTCTTTACCTGCAGTCATTTCATAACGGTAGTCTGCAGACGCAATCCAGAAACGTAGGCCATCTGCACCCATGTCTTTAATGATGTCTTGCGGAGTGATCACGTTACCGATCGACTTCGACATTTTGCGGCCTTTTTCGTCCACAACGAAGCCGTGAGTCAATAAGCCTTTGTAAGGTGCGCGGTTATTAATCGCCATAGATGTTAACAATGAAGATTGGAACCAGCCACGATGTTGGTCAGAACCTTCAAGGTACAAGTCAGCAGGGTCTTGCAATTCTTCATGTTCACGAAGTACTGCAAAGTGTGTTGTTCCAGAGTCAAACCAAACGTCTAGAGTGTCACGAACTGCATTGTACTGCTCTGCATCTGCACCGATAAACTCAGACGCATCACGGTTATACCAACCGTCAATACCTTCTTGTTCAATCAGCTTCGCGACTTCTTCGATTAGCTCAGGGGTACGCGGGTGAAGTTCGTTGGTATCTTTATGCACGAAGAATGGAATTGGCACGCCCCATGTACGTTGACGTGAGATACACCAATCTGGACGACCTTCAATCATCGATTGGATACGGTTTTTACCCCAATCCGGTACGAAGCTGATGTCATTTTCAATCGCGTTCAATGCACCTTGGCGTAAACCTTTTGCATCCATGCTGATGAACCATTGCGGTGTTGCACGGAAGATAATCGGTGTTTTATGGCGCCAGCAATGTGGGTAGCTATGTTTGATCACCACATGTGCCCAAAGTTTGCCTGCTTCGGTTAAAGCAGCAATGATTTTTGGATTGGCTTTGTAGATGTGTTCGCCTGCAAAAATTGGCGCAGTCGGTAAATATACACCGTTGCCGCCAACTGGATTGTCGACTTTCAGGTTGTACTGTAAGCCAACTTTATAGTCGTCCACACCATGGCCTGGCGCGGTATGCACAGCACCTGTACCACTGCCGTCTGTGACATGCTCACCCAAAATCACTGGCACTTGGCGTTCAGCAATTAACGGATGTTGTAGTACTAGATTTTCAAGTTTTGCACCAGCAAATTCAGCAATCACTTCTACTGCGTTAAAACCATAACGCTGAGTTGCAGATTCAACCAATGATTTTGCAAGGATGAAGTTTTGCGCTGCTTTGTCTTCGCCAGTTGCTTTCACCAATTGGTATTCAAGCTCAGCGTGTAGAGCAACCGCTTGGTTGGCAGGCATGGTCCAAGGCGTAGTTGTCCAGATCACGATATCTGTAGAATCGCTAACTGTAACACCTAGGCGTGCAGATAAATCAGCTAAATCAACAACGCTAAAACCAACGTCAATCGCATCTGATTTTTTGTCTTCGTATTCCACTTCAGCTTCAGCTAAGGCAGAACCACAGTCCAAACACCAGTTCACAGGTTTAAGACCCGGCTCAATATGGCCTGCTTTGGCAATCTCACCGAGCGAACGAACGATGTCGGCTTCTTGTTTGAAGTTCATGGTGAGGTACGGATTGTCCCAATCACCAAATACGCCCATACGCACGAAGTCTTTCTTTTGTAATTCGACTTGGGTGTAAGCATATTCACGGCATGCTTTACGGAAAGTTGAGGCATCTACTTTCACGCCGACTTTACCGACTTTTTCTTCAACTTTCAGTTCGATTGGAAGACCGTGACAGTCCCAGCCCGGCACATACGGCGCGTCAAAACCGTCCATTACACGGCTTTTGATGATGATGTCTTTCAGGACTTTGTTTACCGCATGGCCTAAGTGGATTTGGCCATTTGCGTATGGAGGGCCGTCATGAAGCACATATTTTTTCTTGCCAATACGCGATGCACGAATCTGCTGATAAATGTTGTCGGCATACCACTCTTCTAACCATTTCGCTTCACGTACTGCGAGATTTGCTTTCATCGCAAATTCAGTACCTGGGAGGTTTAGCGTGGCTTTATAATCCACTGCATTTTCAGGAGTTTGCTTATCGCTCATGCAAGTTGTCTTCCAAATTTATCAGCCCGTTGACTGACGCGTTTTACAATAAATAATCGGGGTTTAAAAGGGGAAATGAGGGTGCTGACCTCGAAACTCAAGGAGTTTTTCGACGTCGTCATCAATTCCGGCTTTCAATGCTTCAAGCGAAGGGTAGTCCTTTTCGCCATGTAAAAAGTTCAAGAACGTCACCCGCATTAACAGGCCATACAGATTAGCAGAAACATCAGGAAAATGTACTTCTAATCGCCATTCAGGATGTTCCTGTTTAATCGCGGGACGCGTACCAACATGCCCTGCACCAAACAGGGCAGAGGGTGCATAACCTGCAACCCCTAATTTGTCAGCATTTTCGTTTTTTACTTTATCTGTTAAAGATTCGGTTTCACAAATGACATCGACTGCATAAATGCCATTTAAACAAGGTTTATGACGGTTTAAACGCACATTAATGGTAGGAAAATTAATGGTGCGACCGATTTGATCGCCATACTGCACACGACCGGTGATGCTATAAGGACGACCTAAAAGTTTTGCGGCATGGGCAAGGTCGCCTGCTTGTAATGTCTGACGAACCAGTGTCGAACTGACACGTTCGCCATCAACTTCGACATTTTGCAGGGCTGTGACTTGGAAGCCGTATTGGCGTAAAAATTCGCTATTGCCTTGGCGGTTTTTGCCAAAGTGATGATCTTCGCCCAAAACTAAACTTTGTGTATTGAGTTTATTTTTTAAAATATCGGCAAATTCTTCGGCGCTGAGATTACGAAAGGCATTGTCAAATTTCGCCACCACAATATAGTCGACGCCTAGTTCAGTTAAATATTCGACTTTTTCACGTAGTGAACTGATTCGAGGCGGTGCATCATAAGCTTTAAAGAATTCAAGCGGTTGTGGCTCAAAAATCATCACAGCTGTTTTTAAGTTTTGTTGCTGTGCTATGTCTTTTAGCTGGCTGACCATCGCTTGATGACCCAAATGTACACCATCAAAATTGCCAATGGTCACGGCAGTTTTGGGGAGTTCTAAGTGGGGCGCTAAAGCATTCAGACGGAGCAGCTTCATGGGCGAATCAATTGTTGAAAATGTTTGAGGGCTATATATTGCCATAATCTTCTGCGTTCGTCTTGTTGTTGTGTTTTTACTCAAGTTTTTTTATGCAGAGATGAATTTACTATCAATAAAATAAATTATAAAAATAAATATTAATCAATTTTTCTTGTTTAATGGTGTGCTTAAACTATAGACATTCCATTTTGATGAGCATCATGCGATGAAAATGCCATTTTATCAACTCCAGCATAAACAAGACTTGATTCGTCATTTCACCCCAAACTGGTTTACGGTGGTGATGGGCACAGGTGTGGTGGCCCTCATTTTACCATCTATAGCGGTGGCGCCGCAGTGGATGTGGTCCTTCGGAGCAGCGCTGTGGCAGATCAGCATCGTGTTGTTCATATTGTTTAGTGGGATGTATCTCAGCCGATGGATCTTGTATCCACAAGAAGCCAAGCAGATTTTCCAGCATCCGGTGATGAGTTTATTTCTTGGGGCAATCCCCATGGCACTGGCAACCCTGATCAATGGCGCATTGAAATTTGGCACCACGCTGTACACTGAGTTTTTGGGCGTAAGCATCATCACATGGGCTGAATATTTATGGTATGTCGATGTGTTGATGGCAATTGCGATTGCATGGTGTGTTCCCTTTCTGATGTTTAGTCGTCAGCAACATGCGCTGCAAGGCATGACCGCAGTATGGTTATTGCCGATAGTGGCTTGCGAGGTGGCTGCCAGTTCAGGTGGTTTATTGTTGGCGCATTTACCTGCACAGGCCCATGCTGTCCATATTTTTCTGGGGAATCTCAGTATTTCCTGCATTTGCCATCTTAAGTATCTTGTTGCTGCGTCTGGCTTTACATCAATTGCCAAGTAAGGAAATGGCGATCAGCAGTTGGTTGGCCTTAGGACCGATTGGGACAGGGGCTTTAGCGCTGTTACTTTTGGGCGAGCAAGCCCCACGTATTTTGACAGCAGTAGACTTGGCAGATTTAGGACAGGTGTTGCTTCAAGGCGGTGTGTTCGCAGCCCTTGTTCTGCTCGGATTTGGTATATGGTGGTTTGGAATCGCTATACTCATCACGCTAAAACATTTACGAGATTTACTCTTTAATCTCGGGTGGTGGGCGATGACATTTCCATTCGGCGTTTTTAGTTTGGCGGTCATCAATTTGGCGGAACATACGCAATTAAATGCTATCCAACAGTGCGGCACCTTTTTTGCAGTTTTGCTCTGTACGCTTTGGTTATTGGTGATGCTGAAAACCATACAAGGGTTTTATCGTGGCAGCTTATTTTTTTCTCCGTGTTTAAAAGCGTATTGTGATGCTCAGAGCACATCTTAAATGATGTCGGGTGAATGTAAATCCGTTGAAGAAAAATATAGCGCGTTGGCTTTGACGGATTTCAACAAACAAATATAGAGCTTCTGCAAGCGTGTGATGCAGTTACGTTATTTTGCTATCCAAGCAAAACATTCATGTATAAAATTTGCGCGTATTTTCGAGAGATCAACTGGCTTCGAGATATAAACTTGCTTGTAGTGTAGGTGCTAGAGCAAGGCATATGGATTAAAACAAAAAAGATAAAAATAAGGATCGAATTATGTGTAATCAAACCCGTTTTTGGGATGATGCCAAAGGATTATTAGAAGAATGGTACGTCGCTTGTACCTCTAAAGAACTCAAAAAAGATCAACCTTTTTCAGCCACCCTGTATGGTAAAAAAATTGTCCTGTTCCGACAAAAAGATGGAAGAGCCGCTGCATTGCTCGATCAATGTGTGCATCGTGGTGTGCCTTTGTCTCAGGGTAAAATGACTGATGGCTGCGTGACATGTCCATATCATGGTTGGTCGTATCAGGGTGATGGCCATGTGGCGCATATTCCCAGTGTCAATGGACAATTTTTTCCAGAAAAACCGCATCCCTTTAAACAGCGTAGTTTTGATGTGTGTGAGCAAGATGGGGTGGTATGGATTTATCTCGGTGAAAAGCCAAAACAAGAACGCCCAGAAATATTTAAATTACCATTTTATGATCAAGCCGGTTGGGTCAGCTATTACATGGTCGGCAGTTATGATGGCGAGATGGGCGCTGTTGCACAGAATATTATGGATGTGACTCATACCATATTTGTGCATGAAGGCTGGTTTCGTTCAGAGTCCGGAAAAGCCGTGGATGCCACCATAGATGTCGGGCCGCGCAAAGTAGTCGTTGACTATCATGACCATGATGCAGATGTTGGCATGATGCCATGGCTGACCAATCCGCATGGTGCTGAACAGGTTCACCGCGACAGTTTTATCGCACCGAATATTACCTTGGTGGAGTACCATTGGGGAGAGCCGTCGGGCATGGTGTTTAATAGTCTGATTAGCCCTGTGGGGCCATTTGAGTCAAGGGTTTATACCTGTGTTAGCTATAAATTTCCCATTCCAAAATTGTTGTCTAAGGCATTGATGCCGGCTGTGAATGCCTATACTTGGGTGGTCAACAAACAAGACATTAAAATTTTGTCAGCGCGAAGAGCTGGCATCGAGCATATGCCGATGACCCATTCGCATAGTGTGAGAGGGGATATGGCACATATTGCCTTAGAGAAGATTTTAGATGCCTTACGTCATGACCAACAATTGGCACCGTCATTTATTGGCAAACGTCCGATGCAATTTCAAATTTGATAGCATTGAAATCTGCGTGAGGAATTTATTTTTCTGAGCAATGTGATTTTTGAAGATGATTTTTTCTGCGCACGTGCAAATGTATGCTATATGAAGGCATCAATTTGAGGAGACCGCTATGCGTCAGCAAATCGCTTTAATTATGGCACTGCCGAGTGAATCTAAAGGCTTATTTGAAGCTGCAGGCATTGAAGTGCATTACAGTGGTATTGGTAAAGTCAATGCCGCATTTAAAGCCTTTGATGTGATTCAAAAAACCGGATGTCATACTTTGCTGAATTTGGGCACTGCGGGAAGTTCACATTTTGATGCACATGCTTTGGTTGAAGTAGCTCAATTTGTACAACGGGATATGGATGTATCGCCTTTGGGTTTTGATGTGGGGGTGACGCCGATGGATACCGATCATCCTGCTGAAATTCAGCCAGAGAGCATGTTTAGCCATTTGCCTAAAGGAATTTGTGGTACAGGCGACAGCTTTGAAACTGGGCTGCCGAAAGTACCGTGTAATCTTGTCGATATGGAAGGCTACGCAATCGCTAAAGTATGTAAAAAACTGGGTGTTCGCTTTGTATCGGTAAAATATATTACCGATGGTGCGAATGACACAGCGCATCTGGATTGGGAAGAAAATTTATTATTCGGCGCAAAGAAATTATTGAAATTATATCAAACAGTCAAATAAGGCATTTAGCTAATTTCGGTCGGCGACCATAGAATGCTATGGTCGTATGCCAATTCGACCCAATTCAATTTACTTTTCTGGGCGTGGAATTACACCGTAAAGCATCATATGAACGGTATGTTGAATAATCCGTTGTTGCATACTGCGATTACGTAAGGTTTTTCCAGTGACCATTTCCATTTGGGTTGCAAAGTCAGCATAGTTTTGCGTAATTGCCCAAATGTTCAGAATTAAAAGTTCTGGATCAATATCTTTTGAAATTTTACCTTGCTCTTGCCAGTTGCTGATGACTTTGGCTTTGCGTTTAACTAATTTTTTTAGTGGGCCTTTTAAAATTTCAAGAATGTGTGGTGCGCCCTGAATGACTTCAAGTGCGAACAAACGTGAGGCTTTCGGTTGCGTACGAGATACTTCAATTTTCTGCAATAGATAATTGGTGATCGCTTCTTCAGGCTCAAGGTCTGCTTCCAACATTTGTAGCGGAGCAAGCCACTTTTGTAGAACCGTTGTCAGAACTTCAACATAAAGCGCTTCTTTATTTTCATAGTAATAGAAAATATTCGATTTATGCATTTCTGCAATCTGTGCGATCTCATCCAAGCTGGCGCCATTGAAGCCATACAGGGAAAAGACATCCAGTGCTGCATTAAGCAACTGGTGGCGTTTCTGGGTACTCTTTTTTTGTTCCATTAGCTCTTTTAAGAAAATGAAAAGGGAATATTGAATTGTACGGCAAATCAACAGATTTGTGCACAATCATCGTTTCTAATTTTATGAATTTTGGCAGTTTATTCTGTTCAACGGTCAAATAAATACGACGAATACCATAATATTTCAAATAATCATTTTAGGGTGAAATTTAAATAAATCATTATTTTTAATCATGGATTTATATGATTTATCGTAATTTTTGTGATGTATTTGTCAACAGGCGATAAATCTCCCCTCAATGCTAAATATGGTTTTGTTGCGATATTGTTCTTGAATAGGACAGGAAGTCACACGGTTTAAGTGATGATTTCCTGCACAAGTACAGCTTAAGTGGCCAAGACCGCTTGTAAGACTTGTTGTTCAAGTTCAGTAAATTCAATGCCTTTTTTTCGTGGACGGGTCAAATCGACACTAAATTCTTTGGCAATATGGCCTTTATCCAGCAAGATAATTCGGTCTGCCAACTGTACGGCTTCACTCACATCATGCGTGACCAAAATCGCGGTAAACCCTTGTTCAGTCCAGAGTTTTTCAATCAAATTCTGCATATCTAAACGTGTTAAGGCATCGAGCGCACCCAGTGGTTCATCTAGCAGCAAAATGCGTGGTTTATGTGACAAAGCACGTGCCAGTGCAGTACGTTGACGTTGCCCCCCTGATAGCTGTGTTGGCCAAAGCCCCGCTTTGTCTTTTAAACCAACTTTCTCGAGGAGTGCTGTGGCATTGGCATGTTGGTCTTTGCTTAAACCAAGTTGTACATTTTTCTCAATGCTACGCCAAGGCAGAAGGCGAGGGTCTTGGAACATCACACGAATATCATCACTGGTGATGCCTTCACGAATATGACGTGCAGACTTAAATTTAATTTCGCCATAACTGGGCTTTTCTAAGTCGGCGATGAGGCGAAGCAGGGTACTTTTACCACAGCCACTACGACCGACAATTGCCAAGAATTCACCGGGTTGAATATGCAGGTCAAGGTCCTCAAGGACTTTAACATCGCCATAAAATTTGTGTAGTTGTTCAATCAGGATCTCTGCGCCCAACACCGCATGGGGGTTGATATCCTCGACTGAAGAACGCTGAGGTTGGGTTGAGTCGTCTGCATGACGGCTTATGCTTAAATCGGTCATCACATGCTCCTTATTTTTGGTAACCCGAGTGCCAACGGAGTAAATATTTTTCTAAGGCAACAGCCAGTACATCGGCTAATTTACCGAGTAGGGCATACAATAAAATCCCGACCAAGACGATATCGGTTTGTAGAAATTCGCGTGCATTCATGGTCATATAACCGATGCCGGCTTGTGCAGAAATGGTTTCTGCCACAATCAACAAAACCCAAACGAGCCCGAGTGAAAAACGCAGACCAACCAAAATAGACGGCATCGCCCCCGGTAGAATGATTTCTTTATACAGTTGCCAGCCACTCAAACCGTAGCTTTTGCCCATTTCAATCAGTTGAGGGTCTACAGAACGAATACCATGATAGGTATTGATATAAATGGGAAAGAATACGCCAATAGCGACTAAAAAAAGTTTGGCCGATTCATCGATCCCAAACCATAAAATCACCAAGGGAATCAGGGCAAGAGCAGGAATGTTACGGATCATTTGCAGCGTGGTATCGAGTAGCGTCGATGCTGTTTTGGATGAACCATTCAGCAGACCTAAAAAAAGACCTAAACCACCGCCGACTAGAAGTCCAACCAAAGCACGACCTGCACTGATTTGAACATGCTTCCACAGTTCACCACTGATCAGTAAGTTCCAAAAGGCCACCACCACCGCACTTGGCGCAGGCAAAATACGACTTTCTAACAGCCCTGTAACAGAGGCAATTTGCCACACAATAATTAATGCAATAGGAAACAACCAAGGCAGCAAACGCTGCCCGAGTTGTGTTCCACGTGAAACCTTCGGTGCTTTGAAGGTTTCAACAGAAACAGTTTTGGACATTAGGCCGGCTCCTGAATCTTTTCAGCTTTTTTATTTTCATCTGGGGTGTAGTTGTTCGCGACAATCTCACCAAATGGGCCTGTTAAGTTTGGTTGAACCAATTTTTGACGTGTTTCCAATGGCAGTAGTGGGAACACCAATTCTGCAAAACGGATAGACTCTTCTAGGTGTGGGTAACCAGAGAAAATAAAGGTGCTAATCCCGAGATCGGCATATTCTTGAATACGTGCGGCTACAGTTTCAGGATCACCAACGAGTGCCGTACCTGCACCACCACGAACCAATCCAACACCTGCCCATAAGTTTGGAGATACTTCTAATTTGCTACGGTCGCCATTGTGCAGTTCAGCCATACGGCGTTGCCCTACAGAGTCCATGGTTTTGAACTTGGCTTGCGCGGCTGCAATGGTGGCATCGTCGACATATTGGATTAGTTCTTCAGCTGCTTTCCATGCCTCTTCATTGGTTTCGCGTACAATGACATGTAAACGAATGCCATAATTCAGTTCACGTCCTTTGGCTTTGGCTTTTTC
This sequence comes from Acinetobacter sp. YH12142, assembly GCF_013418435.1. Taxonomy (NCBI): domain Bacteria; kingdom Pseudomonadati; phylum Pseudomonadota; class Gammaproteobacteria; order Moraxellales; family Moraxellaceae; genus Acinetobacter; species Acinetobacter sp. YH12142. The sequence continues at coordinate 12,281 of NZ_VPCB01000001.1, forward strand.
ACGCACCACTGCAATTTTTTCTTTTACCGCAGCAGGTGGCTCACCCCAAGTTAAATAGGTGTCAACTTGATCTGTCGCGAGTTCAACAGCAGCTTCTGACGAACCGCCAAACCATAGTGGTGGATAAGGTTTTTGTACCGGTGGATAGAGTAATTTGGCGTCGTCTACACTCAAACGTTCGCCATGGAAGGTATAGCTTTCACCGGTATGTGAGCGGGTTAAAATTTCACGCCAAATGGTGGTGTATTCAGCAGCAGTTTGGTAACGCGTCGTATGATCTTCATAGACACCATCACCCTTGAGTTCCTGCTCATCACCGCCTGTGACTAAGTTCAGTAAGATACGGCCGCCAGATAAACGGTCAAATGTTGCAGCCATTCGTGCAGTCAGTGCAGGCGTTGTCACCCCCGGACGTAGCGCGACTAGAAATTTTAAATTTTTAGTGGCATCAATCAAGCTTGCAGCTGTAAGCCATGGATCTTCACATGAACGACCTGTCGGAATCAGAACGCCTTCATAGCCAAGATTATCCACCGCTACTGCAATTTGCTTCATGTAGGCATGATCGACTTGGCGCGCACCTTTACTTGTTCCTAAGTAGCGACTGTCACCGTGGGTAGGGATAAACCAGAAAATTTTCATGTTCAGTTCCTTGTATTTTTGATGGCTCGGGTATCAATGTGATGAAGGTGTCCAAACTTGCTTTTGGACTTGAATGTTGTTTGGAATCAGTTGGACTTGTTTAAATAAGTCCGCAATATTTTGCTGTGCTTGAATGACCTCAGGTGTCAGCGGTCGCACAGGAGATGGTTTAGATCGGCGAGAAAAGGCTTGCGCAGCAATATTCTTTTGCAGCCCAGTGCTGTTTTGATAAATCTCTAAAGCCACATTTTGGTTCTTCACAATCCACTGATCGGAAGCATCTAGGGCCTTCAAAAATTTAGCTGGGGCATCAGGGTGTGCTTGAACGACCTTTGGATTTGCCACATAAAATGAATAGGTCTTTGGAAAATCACCAGATTGAATCAGCACTTTAGCTTGAGCATCCAACTCCGCTGCAGATAAAAACGGGTCCCAAATGGCCCATGCATCAATTGATTTTTTATCAAATGCGGCTCGTGCATCTGCTGGTGGAATCCAAATTGGTTGGATGTCGCTCCACGTCAAACCGGCTTTTTCTAAAGTCTTGGCTAATAACTCATGCGCACTCGAGCCTTTTTGTACAGCAACGCGTTTACCACGTAATTCTTGAATGGTTTTGATTGAGCTGTCCGCTGGAATCACGACAGCAAGCGACTGTTCAGGCACCACTTCATAGCCAATATAATTCAGGTCTTTATTGGCAGCTTGGGCAAAAATAGGCGGGGTGTTGCCGACATAGCCATAATCCACCGCACCGACCGCAAGGGCTTCTAACATTTGTGGGCCAGCAGGGAATTCCTTCCATTCAATCTGAGCGCCGGGAAATTGTTGTTCAAAGAGCTTTTGTTCACGGGCAACCAGTAAATTTAAGGCTGATTTTTGGAAACCGATAACCAAGGTTTTTACGGCTGTTTCAGCTGGTTTTTCACCATCCTGCTGTGCTGTTTCTTGTTTTTGGCAGGCACTGAGTCCAAGGGCCAAAGTGGCTAAAGTCAGTATGGAAAATGTTCTTAGAATACGCATGGCATCGCCCTTATGCTGTAGTCGACTTATTTGATAATGGCCGACTCAATATTTAATTTATTGGGAATTAATTTTTCGTTATAAAACGCATCAGCGACTTGCTGCTGCTCCTGCACCACTTGTGCAGTAATCGGCGTCACTTGATTGCCTAAGCGTGAAATAGATGTTTTAAGTACATCCAGACCTAAGCCAGTTTTGCCTTCGAGTAACTTGGCCGCTTCGTCTTGATTTTTTGAGACCCATTGCGTGGTCAAATTCAACTCATTCACCACAGCTTGCAGCACTTTTGGATTTTCCTGAGCAAATTTACGATCGGCCAAATAGAACTGGTAGTTCTTCACCAAGTTTTCGCCATTGGCAATGCTGCGAGCATTAAGTTGATGCTCAGCAGCAGAAAGGAACGGGTCCCAAATTACCCATGCATCAACGGCACCTTTTTCAAAAGCAGCACGTGCGTCGGCAGGTGGTAAATACACGACATTGATGTCGCTAAATTTAAGCTGATTGGCTTCCAACAGCTTGAGCAACAGGTAATGCACGTTTGAGCCTTTGTTTAAGGCCACACGTTTACCTTTTAAGTCCTGAATACTGTGAATAGCCGAATCTTTTTGCACAATTAACGCTTCAGCTTTTGGAACTGCAGGTTGGTTGGCAATGTAAACCAAATCGGTTTGAGCGGCTTGAGCAAAGATAGGCGGTGCTTCACCGACTTCACCAAATGACACGCTGCCCACATTGAGCCCTTCAAGCAGCTGTGGACCCGCAGGAAATTCCACCCATTTGATATTTACACCTTGGCTTTTTAAGGCTGTTTCTAAGGTTCCGCGTTCTTTTAAAATTGGCAATAAGCCATATTTTTGGAAGCCAATATTTAAGGTGACATTTTCATCAGCCTCTTTTTTGCCACAGCCCGACATCATCATGGCACCCACAACCGCTGTAGACAGTACAAGTGTTTTTGTCCAAAGTTTTACTTTGTGAGTACGCATGTGTTGCTCCTATAAAGGTCTAAATTTGCAGAACTGTTGATTTATGAACACATAAGCTAAAGAGTTTTCTTTTTCGAAAAAAATAAGAAAACTTAAATTTAAAATCAGGAAAAAAGATAAATAAAAATCAGCAAAACTTATGAAAAATTATGATTTTAGAAAAACATATAATGTGTCAAAGTATTATTTTAAGTTATTGAAATTATTTATTTATTTGGGTTATTTAAATGGCAGATATGGTTATTCTGTGGCTTGCAAAGTGATTTGAGGGGGATAGCCAAGGGATTAGGCATAACCTTATGCAAAATAATGCTATTCAGCGCATAAAAAAAGCCACTTTAAAGTGACTTTTTACAAACCAATGAGTTTCTTTGGTAGTTGTATAAGGCCTGACGGGCATTCGGTAAGTCATCGACACTGACTTGTTCAAAACCTTGTTCAAGGAACCAATGCGCTGTCCGTGTGGTCAAAATAAACAATTGTTCAATACCTAAATCTCGCGCTTTTTCTTCTAAATAATGCAAAATTTGGCTACCGCGATTTGATTTTCGATACCCCGGATGCACAGCTACGCACGCGATTTCAGCAGAGCGTTTTTCATTCCCTGTGACAGGAATCGGGTATAACGCAGCGCAGGCCAAAATCGTACCGTCACGTTCAATCACTGCAAATTGTCCAATTTCATTTTCCAGACGTTCGCGTGAGCGATAAACCAAGATGCCTTCTTGTTCGAGAGGGCGTAAGAGATTGATTAAGCCGCCAACATCTTGAATATCGGCAGTACGCACTTCTTCATAATGCGCATCAGTGATCATGGTGCCAGAGCCGTCACGCGTGAACAATTCTTCGATCAATGCGCCATCATAGGCATAGGAAATGAGATGAACACGGTGTACGCCTTGAAGGGAAGCATCTTTGGCAACGCTTAAATGCAGGGCTATGTCGGGGTTAGAATCTTGATATTGCAAAATATGCTGATCAAGTTGATGAGGCGTAATTTCGCGTTGTAGCTGCCCATGTTCATTGTGCAAACCATGTTGTTTGCCCAAGAAAATCAACTTATCCGCTTTTAAGCTGATGGCGGTTTTGGTCGCAACTTCTTCAGCCAATAAATTAAACACTTCACCTGTCGTGGAATAACCTGTTGGCCCAAGCACCACAATATTTTGGCTCTCTAAATGACGTTGAATCGCATCGATATCGACGGAACGAACTTCACCAGACAGTTGAAAATCGATACCGTCACGAATGCCATACGGTTTTGCCGTGACCAAATTGCCTGAGACCACATCAATACGCGCGCCGTACATCGGTGAGTTGGCTAAACCCATAGACAGGAGGGCTTCAATTTGCAGACGAATGGAACCGACGGCATTCATCACCGCAGGTAAGGATTCGCGAGTGGTGATGCGACGGTGATGATGAAATGGTGTCTTGATGCCGCTGCTTTGTAAATTATGATTGATTTGCGGACGAGCACCATGCACCAAAATTAGACGAATACCAAGTGAGTGTAATAAGGCAATATCATGAATAATGTGTTGAAAATTTTCATGTTGCAGCGCTTCACCATCAAACATGATGACAAAGGTTTTGTTGCGATGCGCATTAATATAGGGTGCAGAATGACGGAACCAATGCACATACTGTAAGGTTGTGCTGGAAGATGGTTCAGTGATATTCGTTTGCATGCCTATGCCTGTTTATTCGCTTTGGTATGGATGATTCTAAACAAAAACATATGACAGCGGAAAGCAAATTTGACATCCTCACCCCCTTAAAAGAGGGTGATTCCTACAGCTAGACGCTTATGCCCAAGCGCAAGAATGTTTAGAGCTGAGTTTATATCTCGATCATGAGCTGTACCACAGCTCATGCACTCCCATTCTCTTATTCCAAGATCTGTACTACCTTTGGGACTACTTGAGGTGATCTCACCGCAGCACGAACAGAGTTGGGTGGTATAGGCTTCTTGGACTTCTTCAAACAATACGCCTGCGTTCTCGCATTTATACTTGAGCATTGTTTTTAGTGCAGAAAATCCTGTATCCAAAACAGATTTTGCCATTTTGGTTTTTACTAATTTTTTAGCACTCAAGTCACCTACAATAATCAATGCATTTTCATTCACAAGCTTGGTGCTTGCTTTATGCAAATGATCTTTTCGACTATTTGCAATCTTGGCGTGTAATGCACGAACACGCTTCTTATTCCTGGCTCTCTGAGCAATACCTAATTTCTGCTCATATTTTCGATAGAATTTTGGATTTGAAATTACTGTGCCATCAGAACAGGTGGCAATATCTTTTAAGCCTAGATCAATACCAATCGCTTGGGTTGCTGTCGATTTATCTTGCTTAGGCGATTCAACAACAAGACATACATACCAACGCCCACGGCTATCCTCTACAAATGAACCTGTTTTTAACGTGTATTTGCTTAATCCGTAGCTATCCCAAAGCTTAAATTGGTGTTTTCCATACTGGACATATCCATTGGCATATTTGATAGCCACCTTTTTAAAGGGAATCCATCCCAAAGAGCGCCTTGCTGATTTTTTATTGCTGACACGCCATTTCAGCTTTGCCTTTTTAAATTGCTTTCTTCGGGTGACTAATTCTTCAGTTACAGCCTGAATGGTTTGACTATGTAAATTACATTCTTTGGATGTGCCTTTCGTATATTTGGCAATATCAAAAGCAGAGAGAAATTCACCTTTCCGCTTCAAATGCCTAAACCCTAAATCATTGACATAATTCCAGACGAAGTTCACTTCTGATGCTAGTTGGTCTAACACCTTGCAATGTTTGTCTTTTATACGTAATTTAAGGGTTTTCATGTACTTATATTAACAATCAAAACTCAAGGAAAATAGTCCTTAGTTAAATCAAACGACACTTCATGTCGTGTCGCTTATATCTCTGACCTGAAGGACAGAGTTTTACGCTCCATTTGATAAAAAACACCTGAACAGTGTTCAGGTGTTGGGAAAGGGACTTAAGAGATCGTCGAATGATTAGCCATTCTTAATGCGAATGATGCGATCGGTACGATCATTGACTAGCACGTAGTCACCATTGATTTTGTACCATTGTTGATAACGACCGGTGTTCGGTAAGCGGCGCGCTTCACGGTCACTCACTTTGTAGCGGCTTGAATCGAAATAACGAGGAAAGCTTTGACCAACACGCCAATCGCGGCTTGGATTTACACGACGAAAGTCATTACGGTCGTAGCGATTATTGTCATAACGGTTGTTGTTATTCCAATTACTCGGACGGTGATCTTTGTCCCAACGGTTGTCTTGATGTTGGTATGACGGATGGTAACGGCGGTCATCTTGACGATGGTCTGGCGCAGCAATGGCTGCTGTTGTTGCCATCAAAGCCGATACGGAAAGAACTAAACTCGATACGATTTTGTTCATGGGACACCTCTATACATTTCTAATCTGTTTTTCGATGATTCAAAATTAGCGAGAAAGTTCAGAGAAAGCGTGGGGGCAATATAGTTGAATTGTGAAATGTATGGAGGAAATTTGAAGGTGTGTAAATGATCTGAACGCTAGGCAGCATCAGCTTTTGCGGTTAAACATTAAAAAAAACTCATAAAAAAAGCCCAGAGTTGATCTGGACTTTAAAAATATGGCGAAATTAAATTCAAAACGGCTTACATACCTAAAATTTTCAGAATACTGTTACTATCTGAGTTGACCAATATGTAGTCATTATTGATTTTATACCATTGCTGATTACGCGATGGTTTAGGTAAGTTATGGTCTTTATAATCGACTTTATAACCATTACCACGATAATGCTGTGGCATCACATAGCCCGTTTGCCATTTATGTTGTTGCAAACGTTTGACTCCACGTTGTTCACGCATACGGCGTCGATCTTCAAGATCGTCATCGTCCTGATAACCACGGTAATCACGATCTTTTTTCATTTGACCATATGCATTGCCGCGTGGGCCATCAAAGCCACGTTCATCGTTCTTGAAGTGAGGCGCTGCAGACGTGATGCTGCTTGCTATTAAAGCACTGAAAGAAATAGCCAAAATTGGCAAAATCTTTTTCATGTTCAACCCTCATGAGTAATTTATCTTCAATATCACTACTGTACGCATTAAATGCAGAGAAACTGTGAAGAAAGATGAATATTTCTTTAAATAAAACGAAGAGATTGCGGATATTATGCGATAAATTTGGCGCCGAGAACAATCTTTCCATCTTGAAAGCGATGGTCCGATAATGCGTGCTTTTTATCCTTGCAATGCAGTCTTGATCAAATTTGAGGTCTATTGTAAGCACGATCAAAAACGCCCATCAAGTCTTGATGGGCAAATAGGGTAGAGATACTGGAATGAAAACGGTGGGTAAATTCGGGTTTTAGTACCACTGCTCATTGAGGCATTGGAGTGAATAAATCGCTTGAGCCACAGATTCAGCTTGCTCGGCATCGTCCATTGCAGAGATCAAATTTTCAGTCAGTTGTAAGGTTTCAATTGAACGAATGGTTTCAATTTTACGTGTTTGATCAGCCATTTGGGTCTCCTTGCCGTCGGTCTATGTCATGGCAAGCAGTCTATGCTTTTATATTTAATTTGAAAAACCGAATATTATTATAAAAATAATTTAAAAATACGATCAATGGAAAGTTGGGTAATGAAGCTGTCTATTGATCAAAGCTTGTTGAATTTCAAATGCTAATCTAAGGGTTTAAAAAAAGGGCATCAAATGGCCCTTTTTAAACATGAATTTTTCACTTGGAACACACTTAGTATGCGTATTTCAGGTCGGTATAATCCGTTAATGATTTTTGAATATGAGCTTGAATAAATTCATTAATATCTTCAGGTGTCATTGCTGCACCTTGTTTGGTAATCACATGCTCAAACGGTGCTTGATCTTGCGCAATGATGCGATAAACAAAGTTAGTGATCACTTGAAAGCCTGCTTCTTGCTTTTGAATGCAAGTGACATAGAAATAGGCATGCTCAAAGTTTAAGTCAGTATGCGAAAAAATAAATTGTTCAAATAATTTTGCATTTTGACCGACATCTAAGCCCTTTAAATCGTCCACGATACTCGGGTCGAATTTCATGCCATATTTTGCTGAAATCGGTTGACCATCGACCAGTAGGTTAACCATGCCATCCTCAGTTGGAGTCACTGTAATATTGCTAAAGTCAGACATGTATCAATCCAATGTTTTTAAAGAATGCCCCAAGTATCGGCAAATTTGCTAAAAACTCAAGTCGACTTTCGCGTGTACACCGCAAAATCAGTCGATTGCTGAAGCCTTGTAAGCATTCGATACATAAAAAAAGGAAGCGCGATCTTCCTTTTTAAATTGGGTTTTCACCCTATTCATCTTGGGCATCTATGCTGGCACCGGTTAAATGCAAGCTGTCGTCACCCATTAAATATAAATATGCAGGCATGATGCTTTCAGGCGTAGGCAAAGTTTTTGGATCTTCGTCTGGATAAGCTTTTGCACGCATGGCAGTACGTGTCGCACCAGGGTTAATACAGTTAAAACGAATATTGGGGTGTTCATTTTCTTTAGCGAACAATGTGCTTACGGCTTCAATGGCAATTTTTGAAACCGAGTACGCGCCCCAACGTTCACGGGCTTCACGCCCCACACCTGAACTGGCAAAGACCACTGAGGCATGCTCAGATTTTTGTAGTAGTGGCATCAGCTCTTGAGTCAGTACAAAGGGCGCGCGAAGGTTCACCGCCATGACATCATCCCATACATCCACAGGATAATGTTCTAGTTCAGTTCGCTCACCCAAAATCCCGGCATTATGCAAAATGCCGTCTAGGCGACCAAATTGCTTTTCTAAGGTATCGACCAACAGCTCATAATCACGAGGAGAGGCACTAGACAGTTGTAGCGGTAAAATCGCCGGTTGGGGGGCACCCAAGCCTTCAATTTCATCGTAAATCACTTCTAGTTTATTCAGTGTGCGTCCATGTAAGACCACGGTTGCGCCATGTAAGGCATAACTGAGGGCAGCCGCACGGCCAATACCATCGCCCGCACCTGTAATCAGGATAATGCGATCTTTGAGCAGATCGGGGCGAGGTTGATATTCTGAATATTTCATCCGTACCTCCTCGTTTTATTGTGTTGTGTTCTATCGTTATAAAGTCGCTGTGTTGAGCGTTTTCGGTTTGATGACCAAATCATGAATGACTTCATGCAGGTCAGCAACAGTCTTCACTATACAATCTGCATGCCAAGCTGTTAAGTCATCTTTGTGTTGTAAAGGTAAATAGCCATAAGCCGCTAGAATCGTGTACATCTGCGCATTACGACCTGCATCGATATCACGTGGATGATCACCGACATAGATACAGTCTTGAGCATCAAGATGAATGTGCTTGGCGGCTAAATACATCGGCTCTGGGTCTGGTTTGGTTTTACTGACATCATCTGGGCAAACCAATACCGAGCAGCGCTCAGTCAAATTCAACGCTTTGAGCAACGCTTCACTGAGTGAACGCGGCTTATTGGTGACAATACCCCACGGAATTTGATGCTGTTCCAGTTCATCGAGTAGCGGATACATGCCTTCAAAAAGGTCTGTATCGACGGCTATATCAGCACCATACAGATCTAGAAAGCGTTGACGATGTGCCAGAAAGATAGGATCTTCAACGTCTAACTCTGGATAGACCAGTTTGACCATGGCACGCGCGCCTTCAGATACCTGTACACGAATGTCTTCTGCACTGACCACCGCAATGCCTTTGTCACGGCACATGTCTTGAATAATACGAATAAAATCAGCCGCGGTATCAATCAGTGTACCGTCAAGATCAAAGAGTACAGCTTTCATTAGGCTTCTTTCACCGTATGAACCATGTAGTTCACATCCACATTCGGTGCGAGCCAATAGCGTTTGGTAATCGGGTTATAATGTAAACCTGTCATATCTTTGAGTTTTAACTCGGCTTGACGAATATCATGAGCTAATTCTGAAGGTTTAATAAACTTCGAATAATCATGAGTGCCTTTCGCCAACATGCGTAAAACATATTCCGCACCAATAATCGCAAACAAATAGGCTTTAGGATTACGGTTAATGGTCGAGAAGAACACATGACCACCCGGTTTTACCAGCTTTTGACAGGCTAAAATGATCGAAGCTGGATCGGGTACGTGTTCGAGCATTTCCATACAGGTGACGACGTCATATTGACCTGCTTGCTCTTCTGCCAATTGCTCTACAGGTACTTGGCGATATTCAATATTTTGTACATTTTCTTGTTCGGCATGTAAGCGTGCAACATTCAACGGCGCTTCGCCCATGTCGATACCCAATACTTGCGCACCGCGACGTGCCATGCTTTCAGCTAAAATACCGCCGCCACAGCCCACATCTAATACTTTCTTGCCAGTGATACCATTTGAATGCTCATCAATCCAGTTCAAACGCAGGGGATTAATCATGTGCAAAGGGCGGAACTCAGAATGCTGATCCCACCATATGGCTGCGAAAGCTTCAAATTTGGCAATTTCTTGTGGATCAACATTCAATTGCGACATCGGTTGCACCTCAATCAAGTCTTTATATTTTAGAAAAAAGTTTATGGGAGTTAGTGTAGCGCGTCCTGAAAAAAAAGCGATAAAAGCCTTAAAAAAGTTCACAGAATGAAAACGAAATCGACAGATTTGATTTATAGTGTTGCCATAAACTAATCATAATGATTTTGAGGACGATAAGTTCAATGAAAAAATTCCTTTTAGGCACGATTACAACAGCTATTTTGGCTTTTTCTGGCAGTGCGATGGCAGCGCAATTTGTCGCGGGGACTGATTACACAGTTATTCCAAAACCGATTAAAGTCGAACGTCCGGGTAAAATCGAAGTCCGTGAGTTCTTTTGGTATGGCTGCCCACATTGTTTTACATTAGAACCGCATATGCAAACGTGGTTAAAGCAATTGCCTAAAGATGTACGTTTTGTCCGTACACCTGCAGCAATGAATCCACTTTGGGAACAAGGCGCGCGTGCTTACTATGCATCGGAAGCACTGGGTGTTCGTCAAAAAGCACATTTACAATTGTTCCATGACATTCATGTGGGTCAGAAAAATATCTTAGAACAAGGCGCATTTGCGAAGTTCTACACCCGTTATGGTGTTCCTGAAGCGAAATTTAACAGCACATTTAAATCATTTGCTGTGTCTTCAAAAATTGCTCAAGCGAAAAACTTAGCAGCTCAATATCAATTGAGCGGCGTGCCTGCGATTACCGTCAATGGTAAATACATCGTACAAGGTGAAGATGCCCGTACCGTTGAAATCGTGAAATTCCTTGTTGATAAAGAACGTAAAGCGAAATAACAGTGTTTTGAAAAAGCCGCACTCGATGCGGCTTTTTTTATGCAGGCATATTTTGCGTTTTAGGTCGATAAATTTTGTGGATCAGCGATTTGAGCCAAAGATCGATCCCAATGCAAAATGCCACGAAATAAGAGCTGAACTTGAGTCTGAGCTTGGCGGCGAAATTGTTGTAGCGCATCCGTACGTTGTGGAAGCTCAACATGTCGATGTAAGTCAATCCACTGCATTGCCCAACTTAAGGCCAATTCAAACAAAATTTGTCCCAATACTTTGAGGTCTTGTTCGGATTGAATGTGTTGAGTCGCTTCAACTTGAGCCAGTGCATGGGCCAAATCAGTACTGAGAAAATTAAATTCACGTGTAATGGCTTGTCTTAAGGAAGCTGAACCACCCCAACGCTCTGCAATGAGAAACATCCATGCCTCAGGAAATTGCTCAACGGCATGAAATAAATAATCCAGACTCTGTCGTGTACGTGCATCGGGTGCTTGAAAGCATTGCTGACTCAGTTGATTGAGTACATTGCGAAGGTGCAGGGCCATTTGGTCGACTAGTTCCAAACCGAGCTCATCCATGTCCTGAAAATGGCGATAAAACGCAGCAGGAACCAAGCCGACATGACGGGAAATTTCGCGTAAGCTCAGACTGCTAAAAGAACGGCCTGTGGTACTCAATGCAAGCGCTGCATCAAGGATAGCTTTACGACTTTGTTGCTTACGTTCTTCCCGTATCGACATGCAATTCGTCCTGAATTTTGCGTGGCTTCAGTCTAACAAATTTCCTGATGTCGTACGATGGGCCTATCAAAACTTGGATGAATGGATTTTGTAAATGCACACGAATGCGTCCCGAATCTGGCTGTACCTTCTGTTATAATGTGCCGCAATCAATTTTGTCAGATTAAGGACTCATTATGCGTATCGACCAACGAGCATTAGATCAATTACGTGAAGTAAAAATTACCCGTAACTACACACGTTATGCGGAAGGTTCTGTATTGGTTGAATTTGGTCATACAAAAGTTCTTTGTACTGCAAGTGTCGACAACTCAGTGCCGCGTTTCCTTAAAGGAAAAGGTCAGGGTTGGGTGACTGCTGAATATGGCATGTTACCTCGTTCAACACATACACGTACTGACCGTGAAGCGGCACGTGGTAAACAAAGCGGTCGTACTCAAGAAATTCAACGTCTGATTGGTCGTAGCTTACGTGCGATGGTCGATTTGAAAAAATTGGGTGAAAATACCATCAGCATCGACTGTGATGTGATTCAGGCAGATGGCGGTACACGTACAGCATCAATCACAGGTGCAGCAGTTGCCTTGGTCGATGCAATGAATGTCTTGCTTGAAAATAAAAAAATTAAACAAGATCCATTAAAAGGTTTAGTTGCTGCGATTTCTGTAGGGATGTATCAAGACGAAGCATTACTTGATCTTTGCTATGAAGAAGATTCAAGCTGCCAAACAGACATGAACGTAGTGATGACACAAGCTGGTGAGTTCATTGAACTTCAAGGTACAGCAGAAGACAAACCATTTACACGTACACAGTGTAATGAAATGCTTGAACTGGCTGAAAAAGGCATTCAAGAATTGATCAAAAAACAACAAGAAGCTTTAGGCTGGTAAGTTGTTTGATTCAGTTCAAACTGAATAAAGAACGCATCTTCGGATGCGTTCTTTTATGCGTTGAATATAGAAAATCCAACACGAATCGGCTATTCAGTAGCGTGTCTTTGACTCAAATTAATAGGATCAGGATGCTTTGAAGGACTAAATATGAAAAATTGGATGATGTATTTTTCTTTGTTCAGCGTATTGTTGATCAGTGGTTGTGATTTTTTTGGGAATCAGGATCAAGAGCGTGAAGGTGGTCGTTTTTCTGAACAAAGTGAAAACTCAAAAGATCAGGACGATGATCAAGATGAGCGCGAGCAGCATGAAGACGATGCGGCGCATGAAAAGGACTCTGAACATGAAGATCAACGAGGTGCAAAACAACAGCAAGATGATGATTAAGTCATGCTAGAGGTTAAGCATCAAAAAGGGTGCAATAGCACCCTTTATTTATGTTTAGAGTAAGTCTAGAGCGTTAGGCATTAAAGCGCATCGATAAATCAATCGCTGTGACATCTTTGGTGAGCACACCCATCGAAATATAATCGACCCCTGTCGTTGCCACTTCACGTAAGTTCGCAATAGTGATATTGCCTGACGCTTCAAGTTTGCAGCGACCATTGACGTGTTTAACGGCATCAATCATTTGTTGCTGACTAAAGTTATCCAACATCACAATATCCGCACCTGCTTCCAATGCTTGGTTGAGTTCATCCCAAGTTTCGACTTCAACTTCCACAGGTTTACCCGGTGCAATCTGGTGTGCTTTGGCAATCGCTTGTTGGATGCCACCTGCTGCCATGATGTGATTTTCTTTAATTAAAAACGCATCAAATAAACCTAAGCGATGGTTTTGACCACCTCCGACAGCAACTGCATATTTTTGTGCAATACGTAGGCCTGGTAAGGTTTTACGGGTATCGAGTAAACGAGTATTCAAACCTTCAAGCTGCTGGACATAGGCAGCAGTTTTAGTCGCTACTGCAGATAATGTTTGTATAAAATTTAAGGCTGGACGCTCAACCGTGAGTAAACTACGCGCAGAACCTGCGAGTCTTAAAAAGGCTTCGCCTGCGGCAACACGGTCACCATCATGTTTCAACCAAGTGACTTGGACAGCGGCATCGTAAGCCTGAATGAGTGCATTAACCCAAGGCTGACCCGCCAAGATCATCTCTTCACGGCTGATAATCGTTGCAGTGGCTTGTTCATCTTCTGGAGTTAACAGGGCTGTAATATCGCCTTCGCCAATATCTTCTTGTAGTGCGTGTTGAATATTGATTTGGATAGATTGTTCAAGCAAAGATTGCGATATGCTCATAAGAAGTTCCGTATCTTTTTAACCCAGGAAAATGTGCGCGTTATATTAGCATTGTTCCTTAAAAATGAGCGATTTTTAACTCCTTTCACAGACTTGAATTGAGATTTCAATGTGAAAGTTTTAGCATTAAACCTTTCAAGTAGGGCTCGGCGTTTTGATCTGTAGCATTGCAGGCCGGCTTAGACACAGGATTTTTTTATGTCACAAGCAACAACATTTCAGGTGCAGGATGGGCAATTGCTAGGTGCGCGTCAAATTCCATCACCGAATTTTAACCAGCGTCCTGAAGATACCGAAATTCAGCTTGTCGTCATTCATAATATTAGTTTGCCACCTTCTCAGTTTGGCGGTGGTTATATCGAACAATTTTTCCAAAATCAGTTGGATTGGTCGAAACATCCTTATTTTCAAACCATTGAAGGGATGCAGGTATCGACACATTTATTGATCCTGCGTACAGGCGAAGTCCTACAGTTTGTCAATTTTAATGATCGGGCTTGGCATGCTGGTCGTTCAACCTATTTAGCGCAAAAAGAATGTAATGATTATTCGATAGGTATTGAGCTCGAAGGAAGTGATGATTTACCTTTTGAAGCTGCACAATATGCCGTGCTGACAGAGGTCGTGGCGTGTTTACAACAGGCTTATCCTAAAATTCAACAACATATTGCAGGGCATTCAGATATTGCACCGGGACGTAAAACTGATCCGGGTCCATTTTTTGAGTGGAACGCTTTTCGTCAGCAGCTGCATCATTTTAAAAACAAATAAACAATACACACTGCGTTTAATAAACCAATGAAATTCCTTGACGAGTTTCATTACAATAGGCGCACTTTCAAAAGTGAGAAATACCGATGGCGCTTTGGCGTTCGACAGTTATTGTCAGTGCAATGACTATGTTGTCCCGTGTATTGGGACTGGTACGGGATATTGTCCTGTTAAATGTATTTGGTGCAGGTAAAGACTTCGATACCTTCGTGGTTGCCTTTCGTATTCCTAACTTTTTTAGGCGTTTATTTGCAGAAGGGGCATTTTCACAAGCCTTTATTCCTGTATTGACTGAATATAAAACCAGTCGAACCCATGCCGAAGTCCAGATTCTGATTAGCCGTGTTTTTGGCTGTTTAGGTCTAGTGATGACCAGCTTGACGTTCATCGCGATGGTGGCCGCACCCGCGATTATCTATATCTATGCACCGGGTTTCCATGGTGATGCAGACAAGTTTGCGTTAGCCACCGATATGTTTCGCCTAACGATTCCTTACTTACTGTTTATGTCCTTAACGGCATTTGCCAGCAGTATTTTGAATAGTTATGGCTCATTCAGTACACCTGCGTTCGCTCCAGTGTTACTCAATGTCGCGATGATTGCCGGTGCGCTATGGTTAACCCCTTATATGGCTGAGCCAATTATGGCTTTGGGTTGGTCTGTTGTCGCGGCAGGCTTCTTGCAATTGGCGATTCAGATTCCAGAGCTGTGGCGTAAAAAATTACTGATTCCACCGAAAGTTGACTTCAAACACGAAGGTGTTGATCGCATCATGAAGTTGATGCTGCCAGCACTGTTTGGTGTCTCAGTGACGCAGATCAACCTACTGTTGAACACCATTTGGGCGTCTTTCATGCAAGATGGTTCGGTGTCATGGTTATACAGTGCCGAACGGATGACCGAATTGCCATTGGGCTTAATTGGTGTCGCGATAGGTACCGTAATTTTACCTTCGTTGTCTGCGCGTCATGCTGAACAAGATCAAGAAAAATTCCGTCGTATGATTGATTGGGCAGCTAAGGTCATTATCTTGGTGGGTGTGCCTGCAAGTATTGCGCTTTTCATGCTCTCTACACCTATTATTCAGGCCTTATTTGAACGTGGTCAATTTAGCTTTGAAGATACACAGATGACCGCATTGGCATTGCAATGTATGAGTGCCGGTGTGATTTCATTCATGCTCATTAAAGTGTTTGCACCAGGGTTTTATGCGCAACAAGATACCAAAACTCCAGTACGTGTAGGTTTAATGGCGGTCGCAGCGAATGCCATTCTTAATGTGGTGTTTATTGGATTCTTTAAACTGATTGATTGGCATGCTGAGCATATGGCCTTGGCCTTGGCATCATCGGGTTCCGCTTTAGTGAATGCAGGGATGCTGTATTTTTATTTACATAAGCGCAATATTTTTCGCTTTGGTGCACATTGGAAAAAGTTGGTGATTCAGTTTGCGATAGCCAATGCTGTGATGATTGCTGCACTGTGGTATGGCTTAACATGGTACAACGGTGATGTATCTGCGTGGATGCGTGTCGCGGAAGTGATCATCTTATGTGTGATTGGTGTTGCTGCTTATGGTATCGCCTTAATTGCAACAGGCTTTAGACCATGTCATTTAAAACCATAAAGCTAAAACCATATAACGTAGTAAGTTTACGTGGATGTAAAAAAATAAGAGCTCATAGGCTCTTATTTTTTTCATTGACACTCAAGATGATAAAAACGTACGTTTCTTATCCATGAGTCTAAGGGGGGGGGTAATTTGTAGTTTAAAACGACATACAATCCGTCGCCTAAACTTTTCCTCGAGAGAGGAAACCAACAATTGCAAGGATAACTGCAATAACCAAAAGAATAACAGCAAAGTCTTTGGATAAGCCTGCCACACCACCAAAACCTAGCAGACTAGCAATCAATGCAATTACAGCGAAAATAATAGCCCAACGGAACATAGTTTTATCTCCATGTGATTTTTTATTCTGTATGCCCATTATAAGAGGCTAAAAAAACCTACTATGTAGTCTTTTGTTTATTTAATGTTCAATATTCGGTAACTTAAACAAAGAATTAATGTGCAGGTTCAGTTAATATGCCTGCCACCTTTGTTGCGAGCGAGAAGATGACCGATACTCTACGCCCACATTTTTGGAAAAAGCATGCTTTGACTGAACTCACCCATTTGGAGTGGGAGTCACTCTGTGATGGTTGCGGGCTTTGCTGTTTAATTAAGCTTGAAGATGAAGATACTCATGAGGTTGCCTACACCAAAGTGGCATGCAAACTTTTAGATTGTGAAAAGGCATCTTGCTCCAATTATCCAAATCGTCAATCACATGTTCCAGACTGTATACAGCTGACGCCACATCAGATTCACCAATTTCATTGGCTACCACCAAGCTGTGCTTATCGTAGAATTTCTGAAGGTAAAGATTTACCACGTTGGCATCATCTGGTGACGGGAAATCGTGACAGTATTTTGAAGGCACGAAAGTCTGCCGCAGGGCGTTGCATCAGTGAAGAAGACGTCAACCCTGATGATATTGAAGATTATATTGTACGTTGGGTACGCTAAAGGACACAGATACGCTCTATCTTGGATCTAGAGTTGATCTTGTATCATAGCCAGAAAGTCTTGTTCTGACAGAACCTGAAAACCGTGCTGTTTGAGGAGTGCTGTGGTTACTCCATAGCCTTCAATTTTCGTACGGGTAAAGCTGCCGTCATAAATGTAGTGGCTGCCGCAAGACGGGCTGCGATCTTTCAAGACAACAACATCAACTTTGTGTAATTGGGCCAATTCTAACATTCGTTGAGCACCTGCAATAAATTCAGCACTAACGTCTGTCCCCAAAACATCTTTAACTTGAGCTGTACCATTGAGCACATCAGTGGCTTGACCATTTTGAATTTCTGCAGGAAAACGTGGACAGCTCAGGCCGCCCATCATTTCTGGGCAGGCCGTAATGACTTGGTGAGTCTGCATCAGTTGGCAAATCGCTTGTTGTGTATTTGATTTTGCATCATAACGAACGGGTTGGCCTGCCAGACAGGCACTGACTAAATACTTCAGTGTCATCGTGTCATGCTCCACAAGTTTTAGCGACTTAAAAGTTCCATCGCATGGTCATAACTGAGCGGGCGATAAAAGTAAAAACCTTGTCCAGTATGACAATTACATTCTTTTAAGGTATCGACCTGTTCCGGTTTCTCTATACCTTCGACCAGTATATTCAGGGAAACACTCGCACCAATTTGGGTAATCGCTTTGACAATGGCTAGTGCTGAACAGTCGGTGTGCATGCGTTCCACAAAATTACGGTCGATTTTAATACAGTCGACAGGGTAGTTACTTAGACGTGTTAATGATGAATGACCTGTACCAAAATCATCTAAAGAAATGTGGATGCCATGGTCTTTCAATAAATTGAGGGCGCGAATCACATAATTTGAGCCACGTTCCGACAGGCTTTGCTCGGTAATTTCGACTTCAATAATGTCCGGTGAAATACCAAACTGCTTTAAGCGATTCAGTAGTTTTTCCGCATAATCATCACGTAAAAATTCGACAGGGGCAGCATTTATTGAAATTGGTAGCGGTTGTAGTCCGAGTTCAATCCATTTTTGAATATCTTGAAAGATTTTAATTTGCATCGTTTCACTAATGCGTGAAGCCAATTCATAATCTTGAAATGCAGCAAAAATTTGAGAAGGTAATTGTAATTGTTGGTCTTTATCGTACCAACGCAGCAAAGCTTCAAAGCCGACCACTTGACTGTCAGAAAGGCGAACTTTGGGTTGATAAAACGGAATAATTTGATTGGACTTAATCAGGCTGCGCGCTAGCGTTAATTGACGAGTGGTATTTTCAAGGATTTTGAACATGGTGTGGTTGAACATTCGCACCCCACCACGACCACTGCCTTTTAAATCATTCAGTGCAATATCTGCGCATTTAAGTAAATTCGAGGAATTTTGTGCATCGCGTGGGTAGATCGCGCAGCCAATACTCATACCTATATTGATGCTTTGTCCATTATAGAAAATCGGCATATCCATTTGCTGACAGGCGATGCTGGCAAAATTCTGTAATTGTTGTTGCGATTTTAAATTTGGAATAGAAATGGCAAATTCATCACCACCTAAACGTGAAACTACAATATTTGTATCAAAACATTGCTGAAAACGCTGCCCAAGGGTATGCAGTAAATGGTCTCCAGCACTATGCCCTAAGGTGTCATTAATATGCTTAAAATAATCCAGATCGATCAATAACAAACCCAGTTGTTGCTGATGTTCTCGTGCCACTCTTAAGTGACTTTTAAAGACTCGACTAAACGCACGGCGGTTTAATAAACCTGTTAAATCATCCTGTTCAATGATCCGTTGGAGTTTATTTTCCGCCAGTCGCTGTACCGTAATATCACGGGAGACACAGAGAATTTCTTTGACTTGACCATATTCATTGAATACTGGGCTGAGCATGTTATCCCAATAAGCTATGGGTTCATCGGCCACTTGGCTCATGCCGACAAAGCGAGAAGTTTTTCCTTGTTTGGCTTCTGCAAAAGCATTCAGACACGCGTCGCGGACTTCTTCAGGCAATAATTTGTGCCATGACATACCAAACTCAGTTTCAGTCGGCGACACACCGAGAGCTAAGCAACCAGCGCGGTTCATATGCAGAATATGACCGTCTAGGCTTAATAATTTAATACAGTCGACACTGGCATCTAACATTTGATTACGGCTGTCGAGTTTTTCGCGTAATTCTGCACATTGGGTATGTTGTAATTGTATATTCTTGGCTTGAGGCATTTGTTGAAATGAATATATAGATAGATCAATGCCTTGTTGAACTTGAGGTATTTGCTTTTGCTTTAATGATTGCTTCATACAATCTGTCCAATTGGGTCAGGCAAGCTAAAAATGGGATATCTAGCCGATCATACTTTAATTTGATCGATAAGGGATAAGATCTCTTGTTACATTATAGTTAACATTCGCCTAAGGATTTTTACATGCAAGATACTTAAATAATGACATCAAACCAGCCTCTTAAATTGAATATCGAATAAAGCAAAGATTCTGCCAAGGCAGTGTTAGAATAGAAAAAACGTCCCCAATTGCCGGAAACGAAATAATAAGATGTCAGACAGCCAAATTCCTCTTCCTGAACGCATGCGTCCTCATGATTTATCGCAAATTATTGGACAAGATCACCTTTTGGGTGAAGATGCACCGTTACGCCAGATGATTGACCAAGGGCATTTGCCATCGATTATTTTTTGGGGACCTCCGGGTGTAGGTAAAACCACAATTGCATTGTTGTTAGCGCAGGCCGTTGACCGACCATTTATTAGTTTATCTGCGCTCAATACTGGGGTGAAAGAGTTACGTGAAATCATCGCCGATGGTGGAGATTTATTGACACCTGTGGTGTTTATTGATGAAATTCATCGCTTTAATAAGTCACAACAAGATGCCTTACTGAATGCAGTTGAAAAGGGCAAAATTACCCTGATTGGTGCAACCACAGAAAACCCTTCATTTGAAGTTAATAATGCCTTATTGTCGCGTTGTCAGGTGTATACCTTAAATGCTCTGGATAATGACGTAATTCAGCGCTTATTGGATCAAGCCATTCACCAAGATTCGTTTTTAAAAGAGCGTTATATTCAAATCGAAGAATATGAAGCTTTATTTCAATTTGCCGCAGGTGATGCTCGTAAAGCATTAAATCTTTTAGATTTAATCGCCAGTACGTTTGAGCCAGACTTAGAAAATATCATTAACAATGCGGTGGTAGTCAAAGTTGCGCAGCAAAATATTGCACGCTATGACAAATCGGGCGAACAGCATTATGATCTAGTTTCGGCTTTTATTAAGTCGATTCGAGGCAGTGATCCAGATGCCGCTTTGTATTGGATGGCTCGAATGCTCAAAGGTGGTGAAGATCCTGTTTTTATTGCCCGTCGTATGTTGATTGCGGCATCTGAAGATATTGGCAACTCAAATCCAAATGCTTTGCTGTTGGCAGGAGAATGCTTCCGATCTGTGCAGGCAATTGGTATGCCTGAGTGTCGAATCATTTTGGGGCAATGTGCGGTGTACTTGGCAACCAGTGCAAAAAGTAACAGCACTTATTTGGCCATAAACAAAGCTTTAGATTTGGCAGAAAAAACCTCGAATCTACCCGTGCCATTGCATTTGAGAAATGCACCAACCAAATTGATGAAAGAGCAAGGCTATGGCGTGGACTATTTATATCCACATAATTATCCTGAACATTTTGTCATGCAAGACTATATGCCGCCTGAACTGAAAGGCACTAAGCTGTATGAGTCTGCACGCAATAAACGTGAAGTCGAAGGTGAGCGTTTGCAGCAACGCCGTTGGATGCAACAACAACAGCAACAATGATTTGAATGATCATAATGGAAAGGCGCTGCGGCGCCTTTTTTTATGTCTATTTCACGCAAAAAAAAGCCCAACTCAAGGCGAGCTGGGCTGAAAAAATAGGATGTCTTTGGGGAGATACATCCTAGAGGGTAGATGGAAAATCTGGTCGGCATACACATTGGAAACTTATAGATCCTAGTGCTGCCTGGTATGTGGCTATCTTAGTGTGAACTTGGCTAAATGTGAAACAGAGGATTTTTATGGTTAACATTTGTTTTTTCGATCATAGATTAATCGAGTAATATTTCATTAAAAAACCGAGCTAAAGAGCTCGGTTTTTCAAATCGATGAACGACTTAGATATCAGAAAGGTCGATACCTAAACGCGCAGCAACTTCTTCATAAGCTTCAACCACACCGCCTAAACCTTGACGGAAACGGTCTTTGTCGAGTTTTTTCTTAGTGTCTTTGTCCCATAGACGGCAGCCGTCTGGAGAGAATTCGTCACCCAGTACGATACGGTCGTGGAACACACCAAATTCAAGTTTAAAGTCAACAAGCAGCATGTTGCCTGCATCGAATAGACCTTTAAGTACTTCGTTTACTTTATAAGTCAATTCTTTCATTTGAGCGAGTTGTTCAGCAGTCGCCCAACCTAAAGCAATCGCTTGTGATTCATTCACCATTGGGTCGCCTAACGCATCGTCTTTGAAGAACAATTCGAAAGTTGGCGGAGTAAGTTCTTTACCTTCTTCAACGCCTAAACGACGGCAAAGTGAACCTGCTGCATAGTTACGAATTACGCACTCTACAGGAACCATGGTTAATTTTTTCACTAAAACTTCAGTTGGAGAAAGAAGTTTTTCGAAATGAGTTTCGATACCAGCCGCAGCCAATTTTTCCATGATAAAGGCGTTAAAACGGTTGTTCACCTTACCTTTGCGATCCAGTTGTTCAATTTTTTCACCGTTGAATGCAGAAGCATCGTCACGGAAAACTAGGATGAGGTGGTCAGAACTATCTGTTTCATAAACAGATTTCGCTTTACCAGTATAGAGCAAGGTTTGTTTTAACATGAGGGAACCTTTTTCGAGAAAAAATGCCTAGTACGACTAGGCTGGCCAATTTTGGTAAATCTGAGCTAACAGATCTGCAGCTTTTTCTTTGTCTGCAAAACTGTTATCGGCATTGAACACAGCGATGTTATTGCTTGAACCTACAGAAGAAAGTCTTAAGACATAGGTCTGCTGATCGACCTTGACGGTTACTTCGTAACGGTTTTTGCTCTGACCAACAATGGTATGGTTAAGGCTGCTGAGGGTAGCAAGTGTGTATTGCCAAATTGTAGCAGAATTTCCTTCAACTTTGATCAGTGGATTTTGATTTCCATCCACCAATAGTTGAGGGTGGCTAATATTTGTACTGTCTGTTGAGGAATCTGCGACGACATTATTTTTTTCCGCGGCTGGACGCGGAAGGGCATAGCGATTGCCACGCTTATTTTCAAGCTTTGGTGCATGCTCAATTGCTAGTGGGTCAACAGATGGAGCAGGATACAAAGGCGTTGCAGGACGAACCATCGACCCTTCAGGGTATTTCAGTGGTTCAACATCTGTGGTTTGTTTATAGTCCAGTGTGCCATTATTAAAGGCAAGTGAACTACAACCGGCTAATGTAAACACTGAAAGTGCCAGGCTAAGTCCTAAACGTAATTGCATGATGTTTGCTCTTCTTTATTTGATAACGCCCGCAGTGATGAGTGCTTCACGAAGCGGAGTGCGATATTGTTCTGCAAGGGGTGTTAATGGTAAGCGAATGCCTGTTTCAATCAGGTTCATCTCATGAAGTGCCCATTTCACAGGAATTGGGTTCGATTCGCAAAATAAAATTTGATGTAAATTTGCAACAGTATTGTTTTGTTGCTCGGCTTGGACTGCGTCACCCGCCAAAGCGCTTGCACACACTTCGCTCATTTCTTTTGGCGCCACGTTCGCAGTAACCGAAATGTTGCCCTTAGCACCTAAACCCATTAACTGATAAGCCGTTGCATCATCACCTGAGTACACCACCATATCTTTGCCTTTAAGGCCTTCAATGAGTTCTTGACCACGAGGAACATCGCCAGTGGCGTCTTTAATGCCCACGATTTGTGGAATATCAGCAAGACGGATCACGGTGTCGTTGTGCATATCTACACCAGTACGGCCAGGGACGTTGTATAAAATTTGAGGTAAATCAACAGCTTCAGCAATTGCTTTGTAGTGTTGATACAGGCCTTCTTGGGTCGGTTTGTTATAGTATGGTGTTACTAATAATGCCGCATCTGCACCTAATTCTTTGGCTTCTTTGGTGAGTTCAATCGCTTCGTGGGTTGAGTTTGCACCTGTGCCGGCAATAATTGGAATGCGTTTGTTCGCCACACGGATGATTTCTTTGATCACCTGAGTGTGTTCGGCCATGCTCAAGGTAGAAGCTTCACCTGTAGTCCCTACAGCAACAATACTGTTGGTGCCCTGCTTTATATGCCACTCAACCAGCTTCTCGAGGCTCTTCCAATCTACGCTGCCATCTTCAAACATTGGGGTGACGATTGCGACAATTGAACCTTGAATGGTCTGAGCTTGCTGAGTCATTTTGAAAAGCTATCCTATTTGTCCATCCGACAAGATGAAATATAGATTTCTGGATGGTTTCGAATTTTGATTTGTAGCATGTTCATTGGGCTATACCCAAATTGAATAATGCTTACGCAAATTATGACTGATCAAACGCATAAGAACAATATGCTTTGGTCAAAGCCATAAAATTCTTTATACAAATCAAACTTAAAACAATCAAGTGTAAAATAGCGGTTTTTTTGCAGTCTGAAAATTGTTCAGCAGGGCTGAATCTTGAAAATGTGTTATTCAATCGAGAGGGTTGGCATGGTTGATGGGATTGATTAAATCATCAGCAAAAGGTTGATCTATGTGTATTCCGTGCTTTTTAATCAGAATTTAAGATTAAATAACAATGACTAAAGATTTAAAAACTATATCAATTCGCTCGGGTTTTATTACAAATGATTGTTAAAAACTTGGGTAATAATCTTTTTTATATCTAATAGAAATAGACATGTTTTTATGAGTGTTTAAAAAGATCGCTTGATTTGACTGTTCATTGCACGATTCATATTTTTTTATTTTAAATTTTTAATTGTTTTTACGACTTTGTGACTTAAAGCACAAAAACTATTACACCATGCACGTAATCCAATTTTGGACGAAAGGCTTCAACTTATTGGTAGTTATATCCTTTATAAGGCTCAGCGATGATGCGACTTAATTTGAACGCTGATGACAACAAGGATTCTCCAATGGAAAAGTCAGATAACAAGCATGCTATTGTCACGGTAGCAATCTGCTTCCTTATTGCCGTAATCGAAGGTCTGGATATTCAGGCTGCAGGTATTGCAGCAGCAGGGATTCGTGAATATTTCGGGCTGGATAGCTCGCAGCTCGGGGTGTTTTTTAGTGCCGGTATTTTAGGATTATTACCTGGTGCTTTGGTGGGTGGTCGGATTGCAGACCGAATGGGCCGTAAAAAAGTATTAATTTGGTCTACGGGGATGTTCGCCATCTTTACCTTATGTACGGTATGGGTAAATAGCTTCCATAGCTTACTCGCTGTACGTTTTCTTGCAGGTGCAGGTTTAGGTGCAGCAATGCCAATTTTAATTACCTTGGCATCTGAAGCGGTAACACCACAAAATCGTGGTCGTGCAGTCGGTTTGATGTACTGTGGTATGCCTGTGGGTGCGGCAATCTTGTCATTAGTTGCAATGACGGACTTCGGTGCAAACTGGAAAAATATTTTCTATTTAGGCGGTTTATTACCGATTGTTGTGATTCCATTGATGATTTGGTTCCTGCCCGAATCGCGTGAATTCTTGAAAGCCAAAGATCAAGCGGTTCAAGCGACCGCCAATGGCGAAGTGCAACAAGGTGCTTTCAAAAACCTCTTTAACACAGAAAACCGTTTACGTACTTTCTCAATTTGGGTGAGCTACTTCTTCACCTTGATGGTGGTGTACATCATGTTGAGCTGGTTACCGTCGTTGTTCACCGAACTCGGTTTCACTCGTAAAGATGGTGCAACTGCGCAGTTCTACTTCATGGTGAGTGCAACCATTGGTACGATCATTTTAGGTATGTTGACTGACCGTTGGAAGAAAGCTTATGTGATCATTTTGATGTACGGTGGTATTTTGGCAGGTCTATTTGCGCTGAATGGTGCAGGTTCATTGACTCAAATGTACATGGCGTCAGCTTTAGTCGGTGCATTCGTGATTGGTTGCCAAGGTGTGCTGTATGCCTTCGGTGGTATCGTGTATCCAACACAGTTACGTGGTACGGGTGTTGGTGTAGCTTCAGCTGTTGGTCGTGTCGGTGCAATGTTAGGCCCTGCAATTGCGGGTCAGTTATTGGCAGCAGGTTTTGGTGCGGCAGGGGTGATTACCGCTGCAATTCCATGTATCGCAATCTCTGCAATATTTATGTTGTTATTGGTACGTCGTATTCCATCATAAGGAACATGCCATATCAAAAAAGCCCGCATATTGCGGGCTTTTTTTATGGCGACAATAGAAGTCGCACTAATGCTTTAAATCAAGATAAATAAATGTATTTTATGTAAAAATACAGCAGAAAGAAAAAACAAAAAATCAACGTAGAGGGGCTATGTCAGCAAGAAAACTGGTCGCAATTTTTAAAGTTGATCAACGTGAATTCAGTTTGTATCTACATCAATACGAATTTATCTTAGAACTCAAACCTGTATTTCAAAGAAATCGCCAGCAGCCGAGACAAAATGCGTGGTTGGCCTTTGCCGATGAACCTACCCTAGAAGATGTTGCTGAAAATATTAATGCGTTTGAGGTCATGCAACAGACACGCCGCCATTTATTAAAATATATCTTTCAACATCAACCGCGCTATTTTTATTTTCATGCTTCGACTCGGCGAAAAGCCCATATTTACCCACGCTTTGCACAGCGTTTGGTTGAGCATTTGCCCAAGTATCGGTATTGTCAGGAAGGACAGTCATTTTATTTTTATGCACAGGACTGAATACTAAGGCTTTTAAAATATGAGCGAATCAGTAGAGTCGCCGACAATGCATGACAACGGATGGAGAGATATGCAAAAGAATACAGCGCTGATTGTGGTCGATGTACAAAATGGTTTTACCCCAGGCGGTCAGTTGGCTGTTGCCAATGCCGATCAAATTATTCCAGGGATTAATCAACTGGGACAATACTTTGCGAATATTGTGCTGACTCAAGATTGGCATCCAGCCGACCATATTTCTTTTGCTGAAAATCATCCTGAGCATGCACCTTATGACAGCATAGAGCTGAATTATGGAACGCAAGTATTGTGGCCAACACATTGTGTACAAGGTACACAGGATGCCGAATTACATCCTGATTTAAATTTACCGACGGCGCAGCTGATTATCCGTAAAGGTTTTCATCAGCATATCGACAGCTACTCTGCTTTTATGGAAGCAGATCAGAAAACTTCAACGGGTTTGGCGGGCTATTTGCGCGAACGTGGTATTGATACGGTCTTTGTGGTGGGGATCGCCACGGATTTCTGTGTTGCATGGACGGCAATGGATGCGCGTAAGCTTGGTTTTGAAACTTTTGTGATTGCTGATTTGACCAAAGGGATCGATTTACAGGGTTCGCTTCAGCATGCATGGCAAGACATGTTGGCGAATGGGGTGAAGCGTATTTACCTGAAAGATATTGTGCAGCAGCATGCACAGGCATTATCTTTGGCATGACCCAGTGGGCTCAGTTGAGAAAAGGCACAAGGGTGTGCCTTTTTTTGTCCCTGTTTTTAAATGGAAGATGCCTATGTCGGCTTTCTTAAAATTCACTCAATTTGTGCAGAAAACATTTGCGATTTGGGTGGTGCTGTTTGCAGCGCTCGCCATGTTTTTTCCCGATGTATTTGTTTGGTTAAAAGCATATATCCCATGGATGCTAGGCATCATTATGTTGGGTATGGGCATGACCATGACACTGCAAGATTTTAAAAGTGTATTGCAAAGTCCGAAAGCTGTGATGATCGGGGTTTTGGCACAGTTTATTGTGATGCCGGGATTGGCATTTTTCTTGTGTAAATTATTACAACTGCCGACAGAAATCGCAATCGGGGTCATTCTTGTCGGTTGCTGTCCGGGTGGAACGGCCTCTAATGTCATCACCTATATGGCAAAAGGCAATACCGCATTATCTGTTGCTTGTACCTCTGTTTCGACATTACTCGCACCGGTTTTAACCCCTGCGATTTTCTATTTGCTGGCAAGCCAATGGATTGAAATTAATGCGGCATCGATGTTGGTTTCAATTTTACAAGTGGTTTTATTTCCGATCATTGTGGGGTTAATGATTCGAACTGTCTTTAAGCACCGAGTGGATGCCTATATACAGGTCATGCCATTGGTTTCTGTTGTGGCAATTGTGGCGATTGTGGCGGCAATCATTGCGGGTAGCCGAACACAGATTTTGCAATCAGGTTTACTGATTCTTGGGGTAGTTGCCTTACATAATGGCTTGGGCTATCTATTGGGTTTTTGGGCCAGCCGACTATTTAAATTGCCCTATGCAGACTGTAAAGCAGTGTCGATTGAAGTTGGGATGCAAAACTCAGGTTTGGGTGTGGCATTGGCGGCGACCCATTTTGCCGCTTCACCTCTGACCGCTGTGCCGAGTGCGATTTTTAGTTTGTGGCACAATATCTCGGGTCCTGCACTGGCAACCTATTGGGCAGCACGGACGAGTGAGCCCAAAGCATCGGAACAAGACAAGCCTGTGCAATAAACGAAAAAACAATTCAGTAAAATAGAGGGCAATGTCCCTCTTTTTTGATGTCGAAAATAAATTTTACGATTTGATGAATACGGCTTTAGAGAATTGGATGCTTTTTTA
Source organism: Acinetobacter sp. YH12142 (assembly GCF_013418435.1). NCBI lineage: Bacteria > Pseudomonadati > Pseudomonadota > Gammaproteobacteria > Moraxellales > Moraxellaceae > Acinetobacter > Acinetobacter sp. YH12142. The sequence continues at coordinate 40,386 of NZ_VPCB01000001.1, forward strand.
ATTGATTAATGCTATTTGTAACATAAGTGTCATATCCGCTGCCTAACATGCCGGCAAACACTTTAGATATAGACTGTTTCAAACAGCATTGAGAGGGTATGCAACATTTTCAGCATTCATCAGAGACCTATTATAATCGTGAATTGTCACTTTTAGATTTCAATCGGCGGGTCTTGGCTCAGGCACTCGATTCAAGTTTACCTTTACTTGAACGCTTGAATTTTCTCATCATTTTTTCACGCAATTTAGATGAATTCTTTGAAATTCGCATTGCGGGGCTGATGAAACAACGAGATTTGAATGCGATTGCACGGACGCCAGATGCCATTCCGACTGAAGTGGTCTTAGATGAACTTTCCCAAGTGATTCATGACACGGTTGCAGAGCAATACCAGACCCTCAATCATGCTGTATTGCCTGCATTACAAAGTGAAGGCATTCGCTTTATTCAATTTAAAGATATTTTAGAAAAACATCGGGCGTGGATTAGCCATTATTTTAGTAAAGAAGTTCAACCGGTCTTAACACCAATTAGCTTAGATCCATCGCATCCGTTTCCACGCTTGGTCAATAAAAGCCTCAACTTTATTGTGAGCCTAGAAGGAAAAGATGCCTTTGGTCGTGCCATTGAAATGGCGATTGTGCCTGCGCCACGTTCCTTGCCGCGTTTAATCAAAATGCCCGTCGAAGTTGAAGGCAGTACAGAAACACAAATTTTTCTGACCGCCATTATTCAGCAACATATCAATGATTTATTTCCGGGGATGAAAGCGACAGGCTGTTATGCCTTTCGAGTGACACGCAATGCAGATTTGGTTCTGGCTGAAGATGTAGATGACTTGGCGGTGGCATTAAAAGATGAATTGTCTTCACGCCGTTTTGGTCGGGCAGTTCGCTTAGAAATTGAAGATGATTGTCCACAAAGCATTATTGATTATTTGTTAGATGAATTTGATTTGAGTGAGCAGGAGCTCTATCGCATTGAAGGCCCGATCAATTTATCACGTCTCAGTACTAGTTTTAATCGACCTGAACTGAAATATCCGGTCTATACACCGATTATTCCTAAAGTTTTTCGTAAACAAACCGCGATTTTTGATGTATTAAAAACACAAGATGTGTTGTTACATCATCCGTTTGACTCCTTTCAACCGGTCATCAACTTATTACGTGAAGCTGCAAAAGACCCTCAGGTATTAGCCATTAAGCAAACGCTCTATCGTAGTGGGCCAGATTCGGACATCGTACAAGTTTTGGCGGAGGCGGCACGCAACGGCAAGGAAGTAACCGCCGTCATCGAACTTCGGGCGCGGTTTGATGAAGAATCCAATATTACCGTGGCCAATATATTGCAAGAAGCGGGCGCTGTCGTGGTGTATGGCATTGTGGGCTATAAAACCCATGCCAAGATGATTTTGATTGTACGCCGTGAAAATAATCAGTTGTTACGCTACGCCCATTTGGGAACAGGTAATTACCACGCAGGCAATGCGCGGATGTATACCGATTATGGCCTGATGACGACGCATTCCGATATTTGCGAAGATGTGCATCGTATGTTTCAGGAACTGACCGGCATGGGCAAGATGGCGAAGCTGAAAGCCTTACTGCATGCACCATTTACCCTGCATACTGAATTACTGAAACTGATTGAACAGGAAATTGTTGCCGCACAAGCGGGAAAATACGCAAGAATTATTGTGAAGGTCAATGCACTCACGGAACCGCAACTGATTGCTGCTTTGTATCGTGCATCGCAAGCAGGGGTACGTGTAGATTTAATTATCCGTTCGATTTGTTGTTTGATTCCTCAGGTCAAAGGTATGTCTGAGAATATTCATGTGAGATCTATCGTTGGGCGCTTTTTAGAGCATACTCGAGTGTATTATTTTGAGCATGCAGGCGAAAAACGATTGTACTGTGCCAGTGCCGATTGGATGGGACGTAACTTATTTTCACGGGTCGAAACCTGTTTTCCCATTTTGGAAAGCCGTTTGAAAAAACGCATTATGAAAGATGGTCTACTTAACTATTTGGAAGATAATCAAAATGCATGGGAAATGCAGTCGAATGGGCAATGGGAGAAAGTCGCGGTTGAAGCAGGTACCGAACCGCATAACGCGCAAAAATATTTGATTGCACAGAAAATTTCGACTGTTTAAGACAAAAAAATCCCGACTCAAGTCGGGATTTTTGATTGCGCTAAAACCTTTACGAGGCTTTTGACTGTTTGGATTTTAAAATTTCAGTTCTGAAGTTTTGAGCCAATTCAGCGGCATCACTGTCCATTCCATTGAGCATAAACGCATGACGCGTCAACACATTGGTCGGATTTGGCAAGCTGACCAATTGGAAATGATCTGAAATCTCTTTGAGCAAAGTTGTCGGCACATGAATGGCACTTTCTTTGGCAACCAATTGTTGGACTAAACGTTCAGCCGCTTGTACAGAAGACAATTGCATAGCTTCGACAGAGCTTGAAATCGCACTACGGGTTTGTAAAACGAAACGTTTTTCTTCACGGTAGCGTTTATATAAAACATCTGAGAGCAATTGGAATACTGAGCTGATCATGGTGAGACAGCGTAGCGCATCTGGAGTGTCAGCGGTCATGCTGATGGTTGCGCCATGTTCATCAAACTTATGCACTGTACTGATGTCAGAACTGTTCAATTTATAATGTTGAACACAGAGTTCTGTGGTTTTATTCAAGAAAATTTGGCAGAGATTAAAATACGGCACAGACACGGTTTTGTTGACGCTATCGAGAAGCTGTTTCGGATCATAAAATTGAATATTTAATGCCAAGCTGTTGCTGTCGAGAACCACTGGTTTCATATCTTTATGCTGTTTTGCTTTGGCTTGCGCATTTTGCTGCGCTTGAGCAATCGCCACAGCGGCATTGTGTTTTTCTTGTTCTAAAGCCTGCGCTAGCGTTTGAATTTCATGTTTTAGACGTGATTCATTGTTGATTCGCGCTAAATATTCAGTACGACTTGGACGTGCAATTGCGCGATACGCTAACCACAACAAGCCATGTAAGAATAATGAAAATAGAATCGCGGCCCATTGCGTACGTAAGATTTCACCAATACTTGGTTTAATTAAGGTGATTTCAACCGTTCCAACTTTCTTTTCGTTTTGCAGCGCATCACGAACAAAGATTTCACCGTCACGGGTTTTGGTCAAACCGCCTGTAGCCAAGACTTGATTATTGGCATTTAAGATGCGGATGGAAGCCACGCTCGGGTTGGTTGCATAGCGGTCAGCAAGTAAGGCTAATGATACGGTATTGGCCGGCTCAAGCTCAGATAGGCTGTCTGTAACCAATTGACTGGTCATCAGTTGTCCCTGACTGGCACGGTTTTCGTTCAGTTGGTGGGTTGTTGCCAATACCAATAAAAAGGTATGCAAAGCAAAACAAACTACTAATAGGCTAGCAAATAGCCCTTGTCTAGGCGCATTCAACGTAAACTTCCAAGGCAATTCTATTCAATTTAGATTATGATTCTTACATTAGTTGTAGCTCAGACCCGAGTCAATTCATGCGAGAAATCATTCTTATATCACTTTTAGGACCTGACCAACCTAATCAATTTACACGATTAATGCAGGTTTTGTCCGCACATTCCTTACAGATTTTAGATGTCGGACAAGCAGTCATCCACAATCAGCTGACTTTAGGTATTGTTGTTTCGTCGGAAGACCAGACTGCGACAGCATTAGCCATGAAGGAGATGTTGATTTTAGCACATGATATTGGCTTAACTGTGCGCTTTAAACCAATCTCTACAACAGAATATCAACAATGGGTAAATGAGGGAGGCCGCACACGCTATATCGTTACGGCACTTGCGCCAGAATTACAGGCATCTCATTTACAGGCAGTTACAAATATTGTGTCGAGCCAAGGCTTCAATATTGAAACTGTGACTCGTTTATCTGGCCGTCCAGAGTTAGATGGATCGAGCGAAGGTCCGCGCCGTGCCTGCGTTCAATTTGGTTTAAAAGGCCAAATGTTGGATGCCACTGCGATGCGTGCAGCATGTTTACGTCTATCTACCGAACTTGGGGTAGATGTTGCCGTTCAAGAGGACAATGCTTACCGTCGTAATCGTCGTTTAGTTTGTTTTGATATGGACTCGACGCTGATTGAGCAAGAAGTAATTGATGAATTGGCGATTGAAGCGGGTGTTGGCGCTCAAGTGGCAGAAATCACTGAACGTGCTATGCAAGGTGAACTCGATTTCCAACAAAGTTTCCGTGCACGTGTGGCACTGCTCAAAGGTATGGATGCTTCGGTATTGCCTAAGATTGCAGAACGTCTGACTGTCACAGAAGGTGCGGAACGTCTCATTTCAACGCTTAAATCATTGGGTTATCGCACGGCTATTTTGTCAGGTGGTTTTCAGTATTTTGCCGAATATCTACAAGCAAAACTGGGTATCGATGAAGTCCATGCCAATGTACTGGACGTACAAGATGGTGCTGTAACAGGTGAAGTGAAAGGCCATATTGTAGATGGTGCCCGCAAAGCCTTCTTATTGACACAAATCGCTGAAGAAATGGGGATTTCATTAGAACAAGCCATTGCAGTCGGTGATGGTGCGAATGACTTACCTATGTTGTCTTTAGCTGGCTTAGGCGTTGCCTTCCGTGCGAAACCTTTGGTGCGTCAAAATGCCAATCAAGCCATTTCAAGCGTGGGTCTAGATGGTGTTCTTTACCTGCTTGGTGTGCATGATAAAGATTTGAATCGTGCTTAAAACCATTTAAGTCATACTAAAAAACGTAGCCAAAAGGCTGCGTTTTTTTATGCCAAAAATTCAGCTCATCCGATGAACGGTAGAAGAAAATTGTCGATAAAAACAACGATTAACAGCATTCGAAAAATTAATTTTTTTAGCCTAAAACCAGCTGTTTTTTTTGTAATGACACTCGAAACGAGATGCCATCATTGTTCTAGAAATTCTTTAAAAAGAAAAAATGTAATGACAAAATAATGTTGCGACAAGGTGTGTCGCATGGACAAAAAACGAGACTTTTTTTATGCAAAAAACTCAGCATAATGCTTGCAAGAGATTGAGATCGACCAAATCTATTTACTGAAGATACAGTAGTGAGACGGCTCAGCATCCTGTAAGACAAGAGATGTCAGCTGTCAAATGACGGAGGTTTTTATGTTAACAGCGAATTTAGCAACAATCGTTGGCCTGAGCTTGGTATCGGCGGCTGTGATTGCTGTTTTCTTCTCGCCTTATCGTCGCTGGTTAAGTTTTATGCTGGCGGGGATGCTGGTGTGGGGACTCATTGAAGTGATTCGATTTGGCACACAAACCATGTTTGAATTATCAGTGACCTATAGTTATTTAACGGCATTAATGGCCGCAATGGTGGTATTCACTTTAGTATTGTTACGTGAAGACCGCCGTGCAGAGCGTGCGATGGCAAAGCGCCAATGTATAGAGCACACGCCTGTATATGATGAAGAACAGCAATGTTCGAGCCGATAAGTGTCAGAACAAAATTTCAATGAAAATGCGCCTGAGGGCGCATTTTTTTATGAACGCATTAGTCCGATTTGAGATACAAAGCCTTACTTCTCAAAAGCCAAGTTATGGTAGGATGAAGCCAGTCAATTTTCCAACAATTACAATAGGCTTTAAGTCATGAAACTATCATCAATTCCTGTCGTAAAACTACCTTTAGTTGATGTCAGTACGGATCCACTTGATTTACTCGTGGCAGGTTTAGCGCTTCGTATGAAACAGCTTGCACGTACTAGCCCTAAATTCATTGAATTGGTTCATGAACGTCAATTCCGCATTCAAATCGGTACAGATTTGGGTGTTGCACGTCAAATTATTGTAAATAATGGACAGATTGATACTGTTTCAGGCGATGCGGAAAAAGCAGACTTTATTTTGCAATTTGCGGACAGCGAACAGGGCGTGAAAACCCTAATGAAAGGTGACCCAACAGCATTTATGACGGGTATGCAAAATGGCAGTATTAAAATGGAAGGTGATTTTGGTCTACTGGTCTGGTTTAACCAAGTGGCGAAGTTAATTCCACCTAAACTTCCAAAACCGGTTAAAGAAAAAATCAAAATCGCACGTGCGTTTATTAAAGAAAAAACCGGTAAATAATTTTAATTTTCGTTGAAAATTAACGTTTTTTTGGTAAAAATACCCCCACTTTTTAGGGGGTATTTTTATGAAAAAATTAATTACGTCGGGTTTAATTGCTGCATCATTAACAATGACAGGTTGTGCAAGTATCATTTCGGGGTCAACTCAAACTTTAACGTTTAAGTCAGTGCCGGATGAAGCATCGATTTCAATTACAAATAAAGCGGGGGAAAAGGTACATACAGGTATCACACCTGCAACTGTAACTTTAAAACGCGGTACAGGATATTTTAAACCAGCAGCTTATGAAGTAACGTTCAAAAAAGATGGTTTTCAAACAAAAACTGTGCAGGTAACAGGGACAGTAAATGGTTGGTATGTAGCCAATATTATTTTTGGTGGATTAATTGGTTTATTAATTGTTGATCCAGCTACTGGTGCAATGTATACATTGAATCCCGCTGATGTAAATACTGTTCTAGACGCAAATCAAACAACAACGTCAAAGAAAAATGATCAGTCATTAACAGTCATGCTTGTGAAAGATATCCCTGTGGAAGTAATGCAACGTGCAAAACTGATTACAACCATTTAAGACCGTATTATTCTAGCTTGTGAAAAGCCCTCAAAAGAGGGCTTTTTTAATGCTTCAGTGGTTATTCAACTTCTAAATTAAAGGTCACTGGACCGTCATTGACCAAATGCACTTTCATGTCGGCAGCAAAGATGCCTGTTTGTACATGGTCATATTGGCTCTTGGCGTAATCGACCAGCTGTTCATACAGCGCTTTGGCATCGCTTGGCGGCATGGCAGGGCCAAAATCGGGGCGCAGGCCTTTTTGCGTTTGTGCCATCAGAGTAAATTGAGACACCAAGAGGATACCGCCGCCGGCTTGACTGACATTCCAGCCCATCTTGCCTTGTTCATCATCAAAAAAACGGTATTTCAAGATCTTATCGATCAGTTTTTTGCCCTTTTCTAAATCGTCAGCTTTACCAAGTCCTAAAAACACTAAAATACCGTGATTGATTTCACCCGTGATCTCACCATCGACCACTACTTTGGCTTCCAAAACACGTTGTAACAAGGCCCGCATAAATTCTTCCGAGTAGAAAATTGAACATAGGGCAGGGATTGTAGCAAAGACAGCATTCTTTCGAAGCGATGTTTAGAAAATTTTGGGCTCAAACATTTGAAAATGAAATGTATATTTTTTATAAATCTAATAATACGATTGAATTTATAAAAATAATCTGTTTTATCTATTTATTGAATATCAGTATCTTTGCGGGGCAGGAAAGGTATTTAACAGAGAGATTAAGACGATGTTTAAGCGTTCTTTATTGGTTGCGATGTTAGCAACAGCAACAGCGGCGACTCAAGCAGCGCCATTAACCAAAGACAATGGTGCACCAGTAGGCGATAACCAAAACTCGATTACTGCGGGTCCAAATGGTTCAGTTCTACTTCAAGACGTGCAATTGGTTCAAAAATTACAACGTTTTGGTCGTGAGCGTATTCCTGAGCGTGTGGTACATGCCCGTGGTACAGGTGCTTATGGTGAATTCGTTGCAACTAAAGATTTATCTGATCTAACCATTGCTTCATTGTTCAAAGCAGGTACCAAGACTCCAGTTTTCTTACGTTTCTCGACTGTAATTCACGGTAAAGGTTCTCCAGAAACTTTACGTGATCCGCACGGTTTTGCGATTAAGTTCTATACACAAGAAGGCAACTGGGACTTAGTGGGTAACCAAACTCCAGTGTTCTTCATCCGTGATGCGATCAAATTCCCAGACTTCATCCATGCCATGAAGCCTAGCCCAATCAACAACGTTCAAGACGCAAACCGCGTATTTGATTTCTTGTCTAGCCAGCCATGGGCAACCAACATGTTGACTTATGTGTATGGTAACCAAGGCGTGCCTACCAGCTACCGCGAACAAGACGGCTTTGGTGTGCATGCATACAAGCTTTATAACGACAAAGGCGAATACAAATACGTTAAATTCAACTTCCGCTCTAAACAAGGTGTGAAAGGTCTGAACGTTAAAGAAGCTGCTGAGCAACAAGGTAAAGATTTCAACCACTTGACTAACGATCTTTATAACAACATCAATGCTGGTAAATTCCCGAAATGGGATCTTTATATCCAAGTGTTAGATCCTAAAGATTTAAACAGCTTTGATTTTGACCCACTTGATCCAACTAAAATCTGGCCAACGAACTTAGTTCCAGAAACTAAAGTGGGTACATTGACGCTGAACCGTATGCCGAAAAACTTCTTCCAGGAAACGGAACAAGTGGCATTGGCTCCAGGTAACTTAGTCCCAGGTATCGAGCCATCAGAAGACCGTCTGCTGCAAGGCCGTATCTTTTCTTACTCAGATACACAAATGTACCGTTTAGGTGCGAACCACCAACAAATTCCAGTCAACCGTCCATTAGTTGCTGTAAACAACAACAACCAAGATGGTTACATGAATGTTGGCGGCACTTCATCAAATGTGAACTACGAGCCAAGCCGTATTGAGCCAAAACCAGCGACTGCGAAAGCGCGTGCGGTTGAAACACCGCTTTCTGGCACAGTTCAGCAAAAAGGCGTGAAAGAGCAAAACTTCAAGCAGGCGGGTGAGCTTTATCGTTCATACTCTGCGAAAGAGAAAGAAAACTTAATCATGAACTTGGCTGCTGACCTTGGCAACGTAAAAGATTCGGAAACGAAACACATCATGTTGTCTTACTTCTACAAAGCAGATGCAGACTACGGTATGCGTATGACCAAAGCAGTAAACGGTAACCTTGCAACTGTAAAAGCCAAAGCAGCACAACTGAAAGACTAATTTCGATCAGTCTGAAGGATTGGTAACTAGGGGCTAGAACGTTACCTCAAAAAAGTCCTATGAAGCTCCATACCTTTCCTGCACCCTAGGGGGAGTTTCATAGGCACTCCTTAAATATTCATTTTTTTAATGAAATGAATTGTTTCCAATTCAATTCTACATTCGATTTCTGTTGGAGTTCATCATGAAAGTTATGCAACATTTGACTTTAGCCAGTCTTCTAGCGTTTGGTTCCGCATTCGCAAACGTGGCAATCGCGGAAGATATCTCCCCCGCTAAAGCAACTGCAAGCGATCAGATGACCTCACAACAGGAATTGATCGCAATTTTCTTTGCTGCAGCCAAAACTGGCAATGAAGAAGTCATCAATGAATTTCTTAAGCACGGTTTTCCGGTCGATGTGCGCAATGCTTCGGGTTTTACACCACTGATGATGGCGACCTATTATGGTCATCAAAATATTGTGACTCGTTTGCTAGAACAAGGTGCAGACCGCTGCGCACGTGACAATAAAGGCAACACCGCATTGATGGGTGCCATGTTTAAATTAGAATGGGCGATTGCAAAGCAATTACGCCAAGTGGATTGCGATGCAAATGCCAAAAAAATGGGGCAAAAGACTGCAGAACAGTTTGCGCGTGAATTTGGTCAAGAAGAAAAATATCGACAGTTACTCAAAAAATAGTGAGCTTGATCGCGCTCAGCTTCAGCAAAAAAATTGAAAAAAGTCGATGAATCGCGGTGATTTATAAGTTATTCCACTAAATCAATCGGCTTTTTATCAATAAAGTATGCTTTAATGCAAAGAGTTGATAAAAACTGAAAGTCTTTATGTCTCCAATCATCCAATCCTTATTAGACACAGATCTGTATAAATTCACCATGCTTCAGGTGGTGTTACACAAATTTCCGCAAACCCATAGTGTGTATCACTTTCGTTGCCGTAACTTGGATGATACAGCCTATCCACTGGTTGAAATTTTGGATGATTTAAACATGCAGCTCGACATGCTTTGTCAGTTGAAGTTTAAAGAAGATGAATTGCAGTATTTACGCAGTTTACGTTTTATTAAAAGCGATTTTGTTGATTATCTTGAATTATTTCAGCTTAAACGCCGTTTTATTAAAGCGGGTATTGATGATGAAGGTCGACTCGACATTTGGGTAGAAGGCCCAATGGTTCAAGCGATGATGTTTGAAATCTTTGTTTTAGCCATCGTCAATGAATTATATTTCCAACGTATTCGTACACCCGAAGTTTTAGCCGAAGGTGAGCGCCGTTTGCAACATAAGATTGCCTTGCTGAAGCAGTATGAAGCACGGCAAAATCCAAATGATCCACCATTCTTGGTCTCTGATTTTGGCACGCGTCGTCGTTATAGTTATGCATGGCAAAAGCATGTAATTGAAGAATTAAATCAGGCTTCACCGTATATTTTCCGCGGTACAAGTAATGTTCTGATTGCCAAAGACTTGAACATTACTCCAATTGGTACAATGGCGCATGAGTTCCTACAAGCATTCCAAGCGCTTGATGTTCGTCTACGTAACTTCCAGAAGTCTGCGCTAGAAACATGGGTACAGGAATACCGCGGTGACTTAGGAATAGCCTTAACGGACGTTGTCGGTATGGATGCGTTCCTACGTGACTTCGATTTGTACTTTGCCAAACTATTCGACGGTTTACGTCATGACAGTGGCGACCCGTATGAATGGGGCGATAAAGCCTATGCACATTACAAAAAGCTTAAAATTGACAGTAAAACCAAAATGCTGACTTTCAGTGATGGCTTGAACATTGAAAAAGCTTGGGATTTACACAATTACTTTAAAGACCGTTTCCAAGTGAGTTTTGGTATTGGCACCAACTTGACCAATGATATGGGACAAACTGCACTGAATATCGTGCTGAAGTTGGTTGAATGTAATGGTCAATCTGTGGCAAAAATTTCAGATAGTCCGGGTAAAACCATGACGGATAATGATACTTTCTTAGCGTATCTACGTCAGGTGTTTGACATCTCTGAAGTTAGCGCTTAAACACAGCATTAGATAAAAATAAAAAAGCCGAATCAATGATTCGGCTTTTTTATATCTAAAATATTGCTAAAGGAATGCAAAAATTCAGAATAATAGTGAAAATGACTTATGCTAAGATCGAATTTAATCGCACAAAATACAACACGAACAACGATGACAGCATCTACACTGAATTTTGGTCTGCTGATTGAAGCGGAAGAATTGGTTCCACATCTTGGTAATGAAAAACTACGGATCGTCGATTTGAGTCGTCGTTCGGTTTATGACCAATTGCATATTCCACATGCACTGCATGTGCAGCCGAAACTGTTAGTGCGCCAAGAAGAACAAGCGATGGGGCTATTACCTGACCAAGCTGGCTTAGAACAGCTCATTCGCTATCTGAATATCAGTCCAGAACATCATGTAGTAGTGTATGACGATGAAGGTGGGGCATGGGCTGGTCGACTGATTTGGAACTTACATTGCCTCGGTTTTGAAAATACCAGTCTCCTCAATGGTGGCATCCATGCTTGGCTTGGGGCAGGCTTACCGACCTCGTCTGAAATTGAGCAATTTGAACCCGTGAGCCCATTGGTTGAAGTAAGTGCAGAGGCGCGTGCTCAGTATCAAACAAACTATGATGAGCTATTGGCTCGTGTACAGCAGGAGCAGATCCAAGTATGGGACTGCCGTACCGAAGATGAATATACAGGCTTACGTTTGGCTGCGCGACGCGGCGGTCACATTCCGGGGGCACGACATTTCGAATGGAGTACTGCCCTTAACCGAGAAAATCATTTAAAATTGCATCCTTTAGAACGCACACAACAACGCTTAGAACAATTGGGATTCAATTTAAACGAACCCGTGGTGGTGTATTGTCAGTCCCATCATCGGTCGGGCCTAGCTTATATACTGGGACGTTTACTCGGTTGGAATATTCGAGCTTATGATGGTGCGTGGAGCGAGTGGGGCAACCGACTCGATAGTCCTGTGATCACCGGAGAGTTGCCGTCTTGAGCCTTACATCTCAGTTAAAAAAACAAATTTTTATTCAAGCTCAGCGTGTTGTTCCACAGCACAAATTATCACGTATCGTGGGTAAATTGGCTGCAAGCGAAAACCCTGTGGTGAAAAATGCCGTGATTACCGCATTTAAAGCGCAGTATGGCATCGACATGTCGATTGCTGAGCAAAGCAATGCCTTAAAATTTAAATCCTTCAATGAATTTTTCACTCGCTCTTTAAAAGAAGGCGTGCGTGCAGTCGATGCTGATCCATCCAGTGTTGTTTCACCTGCAGATGGTGCGATTTCACAACTGGGTAAAATTGAAAATGGTGATGTATTTCAGGCCAAAGGCCAGAAGTTCACTGTTGAAAACCTAATTGCCGATCCACAATTGGCTGAACCCTTTAAAAATGGGCAGTTTGCTACGGTTTATTTGTCACCAAAAGACTACCACCGTGTACATATGCCATTTGCAGGGACATTGACAGAAACTTTGTATGTACCGGGTGAATTATTCTCTGTAAACCAAACCACTGCTGAAAATATTCCGGGTTTATTTGCTCGCAATGAACGCATGGTCTGCTTATTTGATACAGAAGTTGGTCGTATGGCGGTTGTACTGGTAGGTGCAATGATCGTGGCAGGTATTGAAACCGTGGCTACAGGTAAAGTTAAACCGACAGGGCGTTTGGAACTGAATCAACACGATTTATTCTTAGAAAAAGGTGCAGAATTGGGCCGTTTCTATTTAGGTTCAACAGCGGTTGTGTTGTTTGAAGAAAACAAAATGCAATGGGATGCGACCTTTAAAGCCAACTCGACTGTGGTGATGGGCGAAGCTTTAGGGCATACCATTTAATGAATTCCCTGTCCCTTTAGGAGAGGGTTAGGGAGAGGTTTTTGAGCTAAGCTGATGTATTCAAAAAAGAATCCCTTCTAACCTCCCTTTATTAAAGGAATGAATAAAAAAAAGCGCCATCAGGCGCTTTTTTTTAATTTCAAAATTTAGCGTTTTACGACAATCGAGTCGATACTGCTATGACGTAAAGTTTGCTGTGCAATCACAGCAGCTTCTTGTGAATCATAGGGGCCAGACACAACGCGATACCAAACTTTGCCGTTTTCATTACTTTGAATCACATCGGCAGATAAACCGTTCAAAATAATTTCAGCACGTCGTGCATCGGCTTGATCAGGATCATCATAACTGCGCACTTGCAGAATATAACTTGCAGCAACAGGCGCAGTTTCTGTGGTTTCTAGTCCAAGCTCTGTGGTTTCAACTGGCTTTTGTTCTGGTGCATCAACAATCACCACCGTTTCTTTATTTTCGGTTTCTGGAACAGCTTGTTCAGGAATTGGCGTCACTTGTTGCTGAGGCAATAGGTCGTAGAAACGATAGTCTTTATTGGTTTCTTCTTGGTAGTGTTCAGAGGTAATTTGACCTTTTGGCTTCACAGGCTCCCAAGGTTTCCAAAGCATGAGCGCAACTAAGAAACTCAACACGATTAAAATGATGACAAGTGTACCTAGCCATGCTGGAATCAATGGTTTTTTAGGCTTATTTGGCCGATCAGATACACCGCGCTGCGTTTTTCCAAACACGTGGAAACCTCATTTAATTTTAATTGTCACGAACCACTTTGGGGCAGCCCAAAGTAGCAAGTCTTGATTGTTATATATTACATGAGTGTCATCAGGAATTTGTTTAATTTTCACAATTTCAGCACAGCCAAGATGACACGGACATATTGCTGAATATAAACGAAATACAGGCTCATTTCGAGCCTGTATTGAAAAGGATTCTTTTTAGCACAATGCAATTGATGACGCTTAAACCCATGCGCTGTGTTTGTGCATGGGCGATGCCGATGAATTTCTATTGTGCTCGCAACATAAAGGGTTGCTTACATGCTTTCAGGCGCACTCACACCCAATAATTCAAGACCATTGCGTAAAACTTGCTGTACGTTTACAGACAGTAATAAGCGAGCTTGAGTCAGTTCTGCATCATCACCCAAGACTTTATTTTCGTTGTACCAACCATGGAACAACGCCGCCAACTCTTTCAAGTAGTTACCCACTTGGTGTGGTTCATAGCTGTTTGCTGCACGAACCACAATTTCAGGATAAGCCGCAAGTTTAGCAAGAACTTCAGTTTCAGCTTCTAACTCAAGTTTAGCTGCAAATTGACGTGCAGCTTCAGCAGAGAATTGAACGTCTGTCGCAGCAGCTTTTTCGAGCATACGGCAGATACGTGCGTGTGCGTATTGGATGTAGTACACCGCATTGTCTTTACTTTGAGACACAGCAAGGTCTAAGTCGAAGTCAATGTGTTGTTCTGATTTACGCATGACGTAGTAGAAACGAGCAGCATCGTTGCCCACTTCTTTACGTAAGTCACGTAAAGTCACGAATTGACCTGAACGAGATGACATTTGAACCATCTCGCCGCCACGCCATAGGCTCACAAATTGAACCAAAAGTACGGTCAATTTTTTAGAATCATAGCCAAGCGCATCAATCGCTGCTTTCACACGTGCAATATAACCGTGGTGGTCTGAACCCCAGATATCAACGATATCGGTATATCCGCGTTGTAGTTTATTTAAGTGATAAGCAATGTCGGATGCGAAGTATGTAGTCTGACCATTACGACGTTTCACAACACGGTCTTTTTCATCACCAAATTCAGTTGATTTGAACCAGATGTTGCCATCTTTTTCGTATAAGAAACCACGTTGATCGAGCATTTGTAATGCTTCATCAATTTTTTCAGTCAAGGTTGCTTCGCTGAACCATTGATTGAAAGTCACGCCAAATTCACAGAGGTCATCTTTAATGTCATCAAGAATGGCTTTCAGCGCAGCTTGATGGAACACACGGTAGCCTGCAGCCAAATGGTTTTGAGAATTATGAATCAAACCATCAATATGCTTTTCTTTGTCGCCAGAAAGCACCACTTTGTTGCCTTCAGCATCAAGCTCAGCTGCATATTGAACGTCTTCTGGTACATCTTTATAGATGTCGGCAACAGGGCGTACATAAGCATCGCCATCTTTGTCGATAATGCTTTGAGCGATTTCTTTAACGTAGTCGCCTTGGTATGCATTTTTAGGGAAGACCAGTTGTTGACCGGTCAATTCTAAATAACGCAGGTAAGTCGATGTCGCCAAGATATCCATTTGACGACCAGCATCGTTGACGTAGTATTCACGGTCAACTTTGGCACCTGTTGCTTCAAGAAGATTGGCAACGGTCATACCGTAAGCTGCGCCACGACCATGACCCACGTGTAGGCTAGACGTTGGGTTGGCTGAAACGAATTCCACTTGAACACGTTTTTCAGCATTGGCCTGTGTGCGACCGAACTGATCTTTCTGAGCTTGAATTTGGTCTAAGACAGCAAAACGTTGGTCAGCATTTAAAAAGAAGTTAATAAAGCCAGGACCTGCAATTTCTGCTTTGCTGATATCTGCGACTTCTGGAAGATTTGCCAGAATTTTTTCGGCTAAATCACGCGGCTTCATACCTGCAGCTTTAGAGGCAATCATGGCAATGTTTGACGCAAAGTCACCGTGGCTTCGGTCTTTGGTTCGGGTCAAATTGCTAGTATTGTTCCAGTCATTTGGGAGTACACCTTCAGCTTGAAGGGATTGCACTGCATGATCGAGCGCTGCTTGTATTGCCGTATTCATAATCAGTCGAAAAATAAATGTCGCAGAAAAACGGTAAATATAGCAAATTTCAGGCTCTTTAGGTGAACCCATTTGTTGCGAATAAAAAATATTCGATAAAAGTGAAGCATTGCTTATATCGAAGTAAAACGATATAAGTGGTTTAGCGATTCAGGATCACTGCTTGAGTATATGGACATGTCACAACCCACCCCTAAAATTTTTGGCAATGTGCCGAAGTTAGCTGCACGCTGGGCGCTGATTATCGTGCCGTTTATTTTGTCTTGTCTCATGAGCGGCATTATTTCGTTTATTAATATGCTCAGAAATTTAGGTTGGTTTGAGGGTTTTCTTACCCTATGGCTGCATAATTGGATGATTTCTTGGGCAATTGCTTTTCCCATTGTGCTGATTTTATTGCCGTTTGTTCGAAAATTTACAGGCCTGTTGGTCGATATGTCAGGGCCACAACCACCTGCAAAATAAGCCTGCATGTAAGTCACAGCTGAGTCAAAAGGTGACTTACTGCATTTTGCCTTGAATATTTATAAGCTATCGCGACAACTTACGGCTTTAGAGAGTAACTCGGCTTTGTTGTTTTGGAAGGTATAGAGTTTTGAGGCATTAAACACTTTGATGACTTTAGCTTGAGCGATAGCGGTTTTAAAGTTTTGGAACTTTTGCTGATTGGCTGTCTCAAACGGATTTCCAAAGTTTTTATTGTCGAGCAAAATTTGAATTTGCCCCACATTCGTGTCATGTGCTTTTAGGATGTCTTGGCCATCTGCATTGCTTAAACTGAAAGTAGGGCGCTGAGTGCTGATTTTGCAATTCAATTTGAGGCTCAAGGTGAAATTGTCTGCCGATTTATTTTTGAGGGTAGATGTGCCTTGTTGATCATTTTCAATATAGACCCACTGATTTTTCGGCATATTGGTCAGTAGGGTTTCTAACTGTTGTTGGGTACTTTTGCTGATATCGACTGTGCCTTTTTTATCGATTTCAGGGGCTTTTTCTTTACCGAGCATGCCCATCACTTTGTCGCTGACTGTGCTACTGGTTTTGGAAATGGTCTGGCAAGCGCTTAAGCTACTGATGATTAGAATGAATGGTAGTGTATAGATGGCAGGTAAGTGCATAGATTTTATTGTTCTATTAAATTTTCGGATCGGCAAAGTTTAACGGTTCTACGCATAAAGCTCAAACCTGCGGCCAATCTCCTTTGAGGAGGACTGCTGCAGGCGGCTAAAGCAGCCATTCTACACAGGCACGAATAATCCCTAGTGCGAGGCCAATAAAACCACCGACCACGACACCATTGACTCGAATCATATGCAAGTCGCCACCGACTTCGTTTTCGATCTTATCTATCATTTCACGTGAGTCCCATTCATGTATACGTTCACTGATAAACCGAATGACTTTTTCGCTATATTGATCGGAGAGATTGATGGCAATATCACTCATTTTTTCATTCAGCAATTGGCGTACAGCGACGTTAGAGACAATATTTTCGCCCACTTGTTGAATGGCGACTCTTAAATTTTGTGCAATACCTGAGTCCGGCTTTTGTAGATCAGATTTAATCGCATCACATAAAATCACAACAGCGCCGCTTAAAAAGTTAAGCATTTGTGGGCTGTCTAATAAAGCGTCTTTGGTGCTATTCAAACGTTGGCTGGCTACACTTTGATTGTCTGCCAACTCATGCATGAGTTGCTGTGCCATGTCTTCGATTTTACGGCGCCACGGATGTTCATGGTCAGCAAGCATGGACTCAACACGACTGACCAGTGAATCAATGGTGCGCTGCTGTACATCAATACCAATCCAGCTCGCACCTTTGGCGAGCTTCCAAACCCCGAGTTCTTTAAACAATTGACGTGAAAGGTCGCGGGTTTGTTCTGGATGCTGTGTGACCCAATCATGGGCTAAATCGAGCCCGCGCTGTAACACATCTTGATGGAAGTCATTTTCTAAAACTGCCCGTAGCATTTCACTGGCAAGATGGTTGACTTGCGTATTGCGTACCCATTGCACGCTGTTATTTTGGATAAATTGTCCAATTTGTTCCTGACCGACAAATTCGAAAATTTTCGGTACCGTTTGCTGAATGACTTGGGTCACTTGCGCATTATTGTGCGGATTGGCCAACCATTTCCCGACGGCAAGAGAGAGATCCGTCTCCGCTAAGCTTTTTTCAACCACTTGTGGTGAAAGAAAATTCTCCTGAACAAAGCGGCCCATTGACTCGGCAATGCGTGCTTTATTGCGTGGAATAATTTCTGTGTGGTCACGTAAAAATTTAGGAATCGGAATCCGACCAAAGGGATTGCGAAATAAAACGGTTATCGCATACCAGTCTGCCAAACCACCAACCACGCCAGCTTCTGCTGAAAGCATCAAAATATGAATGAGCCAAACATATTCGGGCAGCAATTTAGCTGCGATCATCAATGCAATCCACGCCAGCACAGCCACCACCAAAGCAATGGTGGCAAAGCGTTTACTGCGTTGCAGACTGGGTGAAACAGCGGGCTGTTCAGTTGGGTTCATCAATGATCGGGTCTCTATGGGTTGACTTATTTGGTGGCAGGCTCAGCGGCTACAGGCAAAGGATTTCCTTGGCTGTCTAAACCATATTTAGCCCCGAGTGATTGCAAAATCAAGCGAGCATCAAAGGCATCCTGAGGGGCTTTGGCACGATCTTTATAGCAAGTAATACTGTAGGAAACTTGAGTTGGATCGAGTGTGACCACCTGTGGAACGTCATAAAACGGGCCTGGCCAAAAACCAGGATGGCGACGGTAATAGCCATATGGATAAGGCATAGGGTCTGGGTAAATCACTGCTTGGCGCGGCGGTTTTTGACTCCGATTACTCGGGTCATCCATGACTTTAAAATATTGAAAGCCATTGTGTAGGGTGGTTTGAGCGGCTTTAACCAAGGTGATTTCTTCGGCAGTACCATAGCTCATATTGGGTCTAGCTTGAAAGCTAATACGATAGCTTTGCGCATTTAATGGTGTCGCAGAATATTGACCGAGTTGTTCAAAGGTCAAAGGTTTTGATGGGGTTGTGGCACAGCCAGTCAAACCGAGTGCTGCGGTCATGGCTGCTGCGATAATGAGTTTGTTCATGCGCATACTCCTGTTCAGTCGGTTCATGGCAAGGGGAGATACTGGCCAAAAGCCGTCAATTAAAAGCTAGAATTGGGCTGGGTTAAAAATTCCAATTCCTCTGCTGTAGATGTTCTGCCCAATACCGCATTGCGATGCGGGTAACGTCCAAATCGATCGATAATCACTTTATGCTTTTTTTCAAATTCTAAGTTGATCGGATTGCCCAGTTGCTCAAATAATTTTAACGCGCTTTGATGGATTTTTGTCGATTCGCTATGCATAAAGGGCATATATAAAAATGAGCGCTGTTCAGGGCTTAATTGTAGATCTAAACCCTGCGCGATAGCTTCTTGTGCAAGCGCCAAAGCCAGTGCATCTTGGGCAAAAGCCAAGCCAGAGTCACGGAATAAATTTCGAGAAAATTGATCTAAAACAATAATTTCAGCCAAGCGACCTTCGGCAGTAGTACGCCATTGCCATAGTTCTGCTTGACTGGCCGCTTGATGGATGTCTTTAAACTTTTTTTCGATTAAAACATCAAAATTATTGCTTTTAGCGAACCAATTGGGCTGATTTTCTGGGTTAAACCAAAATTCGAGAATATCTTGATAATTCATAAGTTTTAAGCATTATTAGCATATATTTGTTTATAAAATCACAAATTTCAAATGTCATATAGAGTAAGTTTGTGATAAAAAATTGCCAAAATAAAATCACGGTTTGTCTCAAAACTATACAGTGGGTCATATGCCCACTTCAAATCGCGTTATACTGATATAAACTGATGATTTTATTTTAGTAGTTTCTTCCATTTAAGCGAGATAGCAATGAGTCAACCCGAATCGACCTCTCAAGACATTTTACCGACTTGGGTAGATTCTTCGCTGATTAAAGGAATGTTGCGCGGTATTGAGCGTGAAAGCTTACGTATGCAAAGCAACGGTTTCTTGTCTCAGGCCGACCATCCCCAAGCCTTGGGTGCGGCTTTGACTCATCCGCATATTACGACAGACTATTCTGAAGCTTTAATGGAATTTATCACGCCGCCAAAAGAAACCATTACCGAGGCGTTGAATTATCTGCAAGATATTCACGCTGTTGCACATACGCATTTAGAACATGGTGAAAAACTTTGGCCATTGTCGATGCCATGCATGTTGGATAAAGACGAAGACAGTATTCGTTTAGCGCAATATGGCAGCTCGAATATAGGACGTTTTAAAACCTTGTACCGTCGTGGTTTAGGGGTGCGCTATGGTCGCCGGATGCAGACCATTTCAGGGGTGCATTATAATTTATCCTTCCCAGATCATTTCTTTGAAGCACTACAACAACACGAAACTGACGATGCTCTCAAAGCATTGAGCTTACAAGATTATCGCAGTCATCGTTATTTCGGCCTGATCCGTAATTTTATTCGTTTAACGCCATTGGTGATGTTTTTGGTTGGGGCGAGCCCGTCGGTGTGTAAATGTTTTATGACTGGACGTGAACATCAGCTGTTACCGCTCTTAAAAGGCACGCTATTTTTACCCTATGCAACGGCGCTGCGTATGGGAAATTTTGGTTATCAAAATTCGGCACAAAAACAGTTAGGGATTCACTACAACGACATTCAGGCATATTTGGAAGGTTTGCAAAAAGCGGTGCATACCCCGTATGCCGCATTTAGTCATTTAGGTTTAAATGATGAACAGGGTGAACCGATTCAAATTAATGACCACGTGTTGCAAATTGAAAATGAATACTACAGTTTGGTTCGTCCGAAACAAGTGCCACAGGATGGTGAAACACCATCTGAAGCCCTGCAAAATCGTGGTGTGGGTTATGTAGAATTACGCGCAGTAGACGTCAATCCTTATAGCCCAATTGGGATCAATGAAGACACGGCAGGCTTGCTCGAAGTGGTGGCTTTATACTGTTTATTGCAAGACAGCCCAGCATTGTTAGATGCCGAACAAAATGAAATTGAGAAAAATCAGGCTGAAGTAGTAAACCGTGGCCGTGCGCCAAACGCAGTGATTTTACAGCAAGGCCAAGCGATTCCAATTGAAACATGGTGTCGTACACATGTTGCAGCGATGCAACCGTTGGCTGAATTGCTGGATGATTCTTACAATACAGATATTTACACTCAGGCAATGGCTGTGATGCAATCACGCATCGATGAAGTCGATGAAACATTGTCGGCACGTATGATTAGCGATACTTTAGAACAAGGTGGAACTTGGGGCTTTGGTAGCTTTATGGCCTTACAACATGCTGAAGTGTATGAGCAGCATGTTTTGAGCCCTGAAACTGCAGCATATTTTGCACAAGCTGCTGAGCAGTCTTTAGAAAAACAGGCTCAACTTGAGCAAGACTGCACCTTGAGTTTTGAAGAATATTTGAAAAACTTTAGATAAAAAATTTTAAGAGGATTTACCATGAAATGGAGTTTCCGCTTCGTGAGTGGTTTGTTGTTTTTAGCCAGCGTGATCGGTATGTCTTTTGCGCTGTTTTTAGAACATGTACAAGGCTTAGAACCTTGTCCATTATGCGTATTCCAACGTATTGGTTTGATTGGACTCGGCATCATTTCATTGATTGCGTTGATTCACAATCCAGCATCGAATTGGGGTAAACGCATTTACGCATTGTTGGGGACACTATCAATTCTTTGGTCTGCTGGGGTGGCTGCGCGTCATATTTGGCTGCAAAACTTACCGCCAGACAAAGTACCTAGCTGTGGCCCGGGACTGGATTATTGGGTAGAAACGCTGCCTTTAAAATCGGTCTTTGAACAAGTACTGACTGGCTCAGGTGAGTGTGCCAAAGTAGATTGGACCTTCTTGGGACAATCATTACCGGTTTGGTCATTGGTGTTTTTTGCGGTCTTAACTTTACTTAGTCTTTGGCAGTTATTGCGTAAATATCCAAGCAAACCCGTGCCACGTTTACGTGATAAATTTTAATTCAGTGATACTAAAAAAGCCCTCAGTTGAGGGCTTTTTTTATACGAGTCTGCATGGGAGGGAAAATTGCGTTAGGTTAGGGCAATGCCTTCCATACTTTCCAAGTCCATCATAAATTCATAGATATGATCACAAGCTTTATCGTCATTGTTTGGATAGAACCAATGCACGATTTGCTCGGCCACTTGCGGGTGATGCTGAATTTCAAAATGGTTTAGTCCATAAAAAATCGCTTTATGTGAATCTGGCACTTTCAGTTGATATCGTGCATTTGGATGTTCCCCCAATGCACTTTTCACACTGACCAAGTAATCTCCAATCACATGTCGCGTTTTATTGCGACGATGTTCATATTCGATGGTCCCTGCCACGAGGTATGTATTGATATGTGATGGAATCGGGGCTGGTTTACGGTTGTCGTCCATGAGTCCAATACGGACATCATTATGTTCCCAATCATCATCACGCACGCTGCCATAGCGCAAATCTAAAATGCCGTTACTACGGATATTCACCACGTGGCCCACGATTTTGACCAAGGGGAAACGCCCCAATTGATCTTGCAGATGAAATCCGACACGTTCAAGTACCGCACCATGATGTGGTGAGCCCAAGCAGACTAGATTTTCAACCTGATGAATCCATTGATACATATTTTGTTTGCCATAAAAAATGGCACTACGGGACACTAAGCCCCCCATACTATGACCAATTAAGTCGATACTGGTAATACCGGGGTTGCGACGGACCAAATCTTCTAATGTATTGGCTAGGCTGCGGCCATTGGTCGAAATACGACGACCCGTGTTGTAATTTAAATACAGCATGGTGTTGTGGTCACGTTGTGACAGTAATTTTTCACCAATGCCGCCATATTTGGCTGTCGACCATGACAGATGATTCATGCAGAGCCCATGAATCAACAGGGTAATACGACCGGTTAATTCGCCTTTTTGTACCGCACCATAATGGTCGTAAACCACCATGGGTAAGGCCATCGGGTTGTGATATTTCAGTAAATAGTCGCCCAAGACCCCATTCAGCGCGCCCACTAAAAAATGTAAAGATGGCGTGAGCGGTTTGTCGTGTAAGCGTGGGAATTTTTCAATAATGCTACGCAGCGTTGGTGCGAGTAAATAATTGCCATAATTGAAAAAGGTGTTGTAAGAAAATTCATAAATCCGTGCAATGGTCGGCTGCTTATGAAAGGCTTTCGAGCCTTGTTCGCTCATTCCAAAAATACTGATTAAAATTTCACGTTGAATGTTTTTGATCAAGTCATGCACGACATCACTAAAACGCATTGTCACGAGCTGTGCCAAACCTTCCAGAACATCAGCTTGACTGGGTGGTGTGCGATCCCATTTACAATAGGTTTCATGCAATGGTGTTAAGCTAGGCATAATGTTCCTATCCTTACATTCAATGCTATCCCTCGATTGTATTTATTACTGGAATAGCCTGAAGTTTCATTGTTTATTTTATAAAATTCTCACGAACAGCTTTTACAATACCGATAACAGACCTGTCGGTGAATGCCTTTTGTCTGACAATTTTACTAAAAAT
Organism: Acinetobacter sp. YH12142; assembly: GCF_013418435.1. Lineage (NCBI taxonomy): Bacteria > Pseudomonadati > Pseudomonadota > Gammaproteobacteria > Moraxellales > Moraxellaceae > Acinetobacter > Acinetobacter sp. YH12142. The sequence goes on from NZ_VPCB01000001.1 coordinate 63,711, forward strand.
TCAAATTTAGAAAATGTGACGCAGTTAGCACTTATATGCCACTTTTAAAGCAATTTAAAGATCAATTTGGAATCAAAATGATGAATATTGTGTATTTGCATGGTTTTCAAAGTAACTCAAATTCAGTGAAAGGGCAGATATTGCGGCACTATTGCGCAGACTTAAATGGTGTGCACGTGCATTTGCCAGATTTGAATATGCCACCACTACAGGTAATGCAGCAGATGTCAGAGCTGATTGAAGGTTTGGATAATGTGGTTTTGGTCGGTAGCAGTTTAGGTGGCTTTTATGCGACGCAGTTGATGGCACGCCATCACATTCCTGCGGTACTCATCAATCCTGCGGTCTATCCATGGCAATTATTTCGTGATTTATTTGGCGACACGGCATTGCCTTATCAGGTGACTGAAACGTGGTGCTTGGATGATGCACAGCTCAATCAAATGCAGGCTTTGGCTGTATCTAAGGTTGAAAATGCAGATCAACTGTTGGTCTTGCTCCAACAAGGTGATGAAACCTTGGATTATCGAGATGCTGCTGATTTTTATAGTGCGGTTCAAGCCGGCACGGCTATGCTGATCACTGAGGTGGGTGGAACGCATGGCATGGATGATTTTGCAGAAAAAATACCGATGCTCTTGCAGTTTTTGTCCGATGCTGTCAAAAATATGCCTAAATAAAATGATCCAATCCAAATGCTGAAAAGCTAGATCCAACATACAAAAAATGGGCAGTTACGACATCATTTGACGTTTAAATTGTTTAAGAAAATGGCGGCTGATCGCAAGAGATATGCATTTTAATAAAAAAGCATATACTGTAGCGCTTGAAGAAATGTTTTAACCAAAAAAGCAGGGAATTTTGCAACGTGACGCAATATACGGCTCAATCACTTGAAGTTTTATCTGGCCTAGATCCGGTACGTCGTCGTCCGGGGATGTATACAGACACTACACGACCAAACCATTTGGCGCAGGAAGTGATAGATAACGCCGTCGATGAAGCGCTTGCAGGACATGCCAATAAAATTACCGTGACAGTGTATAAAGATGGCTCATTGTCAGTTGAAGATAATGGTCGTGGGATGCCAGTTGACATCCATCCTGAGTATGGTCAAAGCGGGATTGAAATTATTCTGACCAAACTACATGCCGGCGGTAAATTCAGCACAGACAATTATCAATTTTCAGGTGGTCTACATGGTGTAGGGATTTCTGTCGTCAACGCATTGTCTAACCGTGTTGAGGTGGAAGTTCAACGTCAAGGCAATCTATATAAAATGGCCTTTGAACATGGCGTTCCTGTGGCACCGCTTGAGGTGTTGGAAGGTAAATGCGCTAAACGTGCAACGGGTACTACCGTGCATTTTTGGCCTGAAGCCAAATATTTTGATTCGCCTAAATTTGCGCTGAAAGCCTTAAAACACAACTTAAAAGCCAAGGCTGTTTTGGCGGCAGGCTTGCAGATTATTTATATCGATCAAATCAACAACGAAAAGATCGAATGGCAATTTGAAAATGGTCTGGTTGACTATTTGATGGATGAACTGCAAGACCGTGACATCGTTCCTGCCCCTGCATTTGTGGCGACCGGTGAGGCAGAGCGTGCCAGCGCTGAGTTTGCGATTTGTTGGAATGTGGAAGGTGGTGAGTCCATTCAAGAGTCGTATGTCAACCTCATCCCGACTGCGCAAGGCGGTACCCATGTCAATGGTTTACGTTCGGGTGTGACAGATGCGATTCGTGAATTCTGTGAATTACGGAATTTATTGCCACGGAATATGAAGCTATCTGCCGAAGATGTCTGGGATGGCGTCAACTTTATTCTGTCTTTGAAATTCCAAGAGCCACAATTCTCAGGTCAGACCAAAGAACGACTTTCAAGCCGTGAAGCCTCTGGTGTGGTGTTAAATATTGCCAAAGATGCTTTTGCACTGTGGCTGAATCAAAACTCCGATATTGCTATGCAACTGGCTGAAATGGTGATTGCTAAGGCTGGTCGCCGTTTAAAAGCTGCGAAAAAAGTTGAACGTAAAAGGATCGTTTCCGGCCCAGCTTTGCCGGGTAAACTGGCTGACTGTGTGGGCCATACCCTCGAAGAATCAGAACTGTTTATTGTGGAAGGGGATTCTGCAGGTGGTTCTGCCAAACAAGCACGTGATAAGAACTTCCAAGCGATCATGCCGATCCGCGGTAAGATTTTAAATACTTGGGAAGTGTCATCTGATGAGGTCTTAGCATCGCAAGAAGTACATGATATTGCGATTGCGATTGGTGTAGATCCGGGCAGTGACGACTTGTCAGAACTTCGTTATGGCAAGATTTGTATCTTGGCCGATGCGGACTCTGATGGTTTGCACATTGCGACTTTACTCTGCGCATTGTTCGTCAAACATTTCCATACTTTGGTTGAGGAAGGACATCTGTTTGTGGCGATGCCACCGCTGTTCCGTATAGATGACAATAAAGATGTGCACTATGCCTTGGATGAAGATGAACTAGAAAGCATCTTAAAGAAATGTAAAACCAAAAATCCTCAAATCACACGATTTAAAGGATTGGGCGAGATGAACGCGAGTCAGCTGCGTGAAACGACTATGGATCCCGATACACGTCGTTTAGTGCAACTGGACTTGGATGACGTACAGTTTACTTCAGGTTTACTCGACAAATTATTGGCGAAGAAGCGCTCTTCAGACCGTAAATATTGGTTGGAACAGAAGGGTAATTTGGCCGATTTAGCGGTTTAAAATTGCAACAAGGAAAAAACCACGCAAGTGGTTTTTTTTTGCTTCAAATTTAGGAAAAGCTGCATGATTTGTGTGCCAAAACACCGTGTTTTTTGAAAAACGTCGCAAAATTGTTCAATTATAGGTCAAATGTTGGATACAAGTTTGTATGCATCTTTGCGGTGATTTTACGATTTTTGAATCGACCCATAAAAAATTAAAAGCAAATTTTATGATTGTAACTATTTGAAAAATAACATTTAAAAATAAATAAAAGCACTCAATCAAAATAAAAAATAAGGCTTGGCACAGTTATTGAATTGCTCTGTTGTGATGAAAGACAACAAATGTATTTTAAAAATGTGACTTACAAGCTTAGGTTGGGAGTGTAAATAATGTTTCAACGTAATGTATTTGCTAAAAGTATTTTAGCGGCAACGATGACTGGGGCGATTGCTTTAACGGGCTGTTCAAAACCTGCAGAAGAAAAAACAGAAAGTGCTGCATCTGAACCAAAAGCCGCTGCAGCAAGTGATGACACCATTAAAGTTGGGATCTTACATTCGCTGTCAGGCACGATGGCGATTTCAGAAACTTCTCTTAAAGATACGGCCTTGATGGCGATTAATGAAATTAATGCCAATGGCGGGGTATTGGGTAAAAAACTAGAACCTGTGGTGGTTGACCCTGCATCGGACTGGCCACTATTTGCGGAAAAAACCCGTCAGTTGATTACCCAAGACAAAGTAGCCGTGATTTTTGGTTGCTGGACGTCGGTATCTCGTAAGTCGGTTTTACCCGTGGTTGAAGAATTAAATGGCTTATTGTTCTACCCTGTTCAGTATGAAGGTCAGGAACAGTCTAAAAATATTTTCTACACAGGTGCAGCACCGAATCAGCAAGCGATTCCTGCTGTTGAATATCTGATGAGTGAAGAGGGTGGTAAGGCAGAACGCTTTGTACTATTGGGCACAGACTATGTTTACCCACGTACCACCAACAAAATCTTACGTGCATTTTTGAAGTCGAAAGGCATTGCCGATGCAGACATCATGGAAGAATATACCCCATTTGGTCATAGCAACTATCAAACCATTGTGGGCAATGTGAAGAAGTTTGCGGCAGGGAAAAAGACTGCTGTGATCTCGACCATTAACGGCGATTCAAATGTGCCGTTCTATCGTGAATTGGGCAACCAAGGCATCAAAGCTGCGGATATTCCAGTGATGGCGTTCTCTGTAGGTGAAGAGGAATTACGCGGTATCGACACCAAGCCGCTGGTCGGACACTTGGCATCGTGGAACTACTTCATGTCAGTGAAAAATCCAGTGAATACTGAATTCACCAATAAAATGAAGCAGTATGCCGTGGAATACAAACTACCAAATGCCGATAAATTTGTGACCAATGACCCGATGGAGGCTACCTATGTCGGCATCAATATGTGGAAACAAGCGGTAGAAAAAGCAGGAAGCACAGATGTCGATAAAGTGCGTGAAGCTATGGCCGGCCAAGAATTTAAAGCGCCATCGGGCTATACCTTGCAAATGGATGCGTCGAACCATCATTTGCATAAACCAGTCATGATTGGTCAGATCCGTGCCGATGGTCAGTTTGATGTGGTGCACAAAACGGCAAAAACCATTGCTGCAGAGCCATGGAGCCCGTACATCCCGAAATAATTCAATCCAAATGCCTACTGCCATTGTGTAGTGGGCATGTTTTGATGTGATCCCTAGATGGGGTTGTTCTATTACTCAATAGGGATGCTTATAAGATGAAAAAATTACGCAATTTCCCGATCCTTTTTCTATTCCTGAGCCAATTATTCTGTCTGCAAATCGTGCATGCAGAAACTGCAGCGAATGTCGTGCCTACGGTGCAATCTGTGCAGCAAGGTGACGCCATTCAGCAATTTGTTCGCGGTAGTTTTACCGAGCGCCGCAGTTTACTGAATCAATGGCCGGGCGATATTGAATCCTTAGATCAGTTGGCCGCATTGGTCGAAAAAGACCAGTTATATAGTGGTCAAAGCGGTCAAACCTATATTTTAGAAACTGACGAAAAATTATTGAGCTATCCTGATTTGCAAACCGTGACGGATTGGCCTGCCGATTTATCTCAAGTCACCTTGGTGAATACCCTTCGTAAAGCCTTAACGTTTGCGCAAGCGAAAGAAAAGCTGCAATCGGATGATTTAAACCAACGTTTGGATGCAATTGATATTTTAGAAAATAACTTGGCTGAGTTGGATGTTAAAAATATTAATCAATTGTATTTAAATGAAAAAAATAACAAAGTTAAAGCCCGTTTAGCGCAGCTCAAAGCACGCTTGGATTATCAAAACCCTGATGTTTTACAAAAAATACAGGCGGCCAAAGTGCTGCAAGATTCTAACCGTCCCGATGTGTTGGCGATGGTGGAACAGGAATTACAACAAGCCAACCTGCATCCTGAGTTAAAAGCCGCACTGACAGAAGCCAAGAGCAATATTAAAACTCGTATTCAGGCCAGTGAATGGACTGGACATGTCTTTTCAGGTCTCAGCACGGCCAGTATTTTACTACTGGCGGCGTTGGGCTTAGCCATTACGTATGGTCTGCTAGGCGTGATTAACATGGCGCATGGTGAACTGATCATGATCGGGGCCTATACCACTTATGTGGTGCAAAGCCTGTTTAGGAGTTATCTCAGTAGCTATGTCGACTGGTACTTGATTGCCGCGATTCCTGCTGCATTTATTGTAAGTGCTTTGATCGGCATGTTGATTGAACGTACTGTTATTCGTCCCTTGTATGGCCGTCAATTGGAAACTCTATTAGCCACCTTTGGTGTGAGCTTAATTTTAATGCAAGTGGTGCGCATGGTTTTTGGTGCGCAGAACGTTGAGGTGTCAAATATTTCTTGGCTGTCAGGAGGGGTCGCTGTGACACCGAGCCTGATGCTGCCTTATAACCGCATTGCCATTATTGGCTTTACCGTTGCGGTACTGTTGTTGCTGGTTTATTTACTGAATAAAACCCGTTTTGGTTTATTTGTTCGTGCCGTGACGCAAAACCGTCAAATGGCACAGGCCGTAGGTATCCGTTCTAGCCGCATTGACATGATGGCTTTTGGTTTAGGTTCGGGGCTTGCAGGTCTGGCAGGCTGTGCCTTAGCACAAGTCGGCAATGTCGGTCCTGACCTAGGACAAAACTATATTATCGATGCGTTCTTGGTGGTTGTGGTTGGCGGTGTTGGCCAAGTATGGGGCGCAGTATTGGCGGCTTTAGGTCTAGGTGTCAGTGGCACAGTGCTGGAAATCGGCATGGGTGCAGTCTTAGCGAAAATTATTCTACTGGTTCTTGTGATTTTGTTTATTCAAAAACGTCCACAAGGTTTGTTTGCCATCAAAGGCCGTTTTGTGGAGTAAGCGCATGAAAATCACTTCGTTATTATCGGATAAACCCTATAGCGGTATGGCGATTGCCGTGTGCTTTGCCATTTTACTGATTTTACCTTGGTTACATGTATTACCCGCCGATTCAGCACTGCATTTATCAGCGTATTGGGTCACGCTCATTGGCAAGATTATGTGTCTCGCCTTGGTGGCATTGGCCTTAGATTTGGTTTGGGGCTATGCCGGCATTTTAAGCTTAGGGCATGGTCTGTACTTTGCCTTGGGCGGCTATGCCTTCGGTATGTATCTCATGCGTGAAGCGGCAGGCGATGGCTTACCCGACTTTATGCGCTTTTTGAGTTGGACCGAGCTACCGTGGTACTGGATGGGTACTGAACATATCGTGTGGGCATTGGCTTTGGTGGTTTTGGTCCCAGGACTGATTGCCTTCATTTTTGGCTTCTTTGCCTTCCGCTCAAAAATTAAAGGCGTGTATTTTTCAATTATTACCCAAGCCATGACCTTTGCTGCGGCGCTACTGTTTTTCCGCAATGAAACAGGCTTTGGCGGTAACAACGGCTTTACCGGTTTTAAAACCATCTTAGGTATGGATATTACCTCTGCACCAATGCGTGCAACCTTGTGTTTCCTCACGGCACTGACTTTGCTTATCTGTTTTGTCGGTTTACGTCACCTGATGAATAAACCCTATGGGCGCGTCCTTGGTGCAATTCGTGACAGTGAAAACCGTTTGCAATATTTAGGTTACCGTACCTTATGGTACAAGCTCTCTGCATGGGTTTTGTCCGCAGTGATTGCAGGGATTGCAGGCGCTCTGTATGTCCCCCAAGTAGGCATTATTAACCCGAGTGAAATGAACCCTGTCAATTCGATTGAAATGGCGGTGTGGGTGGCTGCAGGTGGTCGCGGTACGCTGATTGGCCCGATACTGGGTGCAGGTTTAATCAATGGGGTGAAGACCTATTTCACGGTGGCTTATCCAGAGGCATGGCTATTGATTTTAGGTGCGCTGTTTATTGTGGTAACGATATTCCTGCCAAAAGGTGTGATTGGGTTATTAGAGCGGTTTAAAAAGGAGCGCAGCGAATGAATGATCAATGGGTTCAACCGCATGGCGGTCATGCTGCTGAAGGTTATGGACGACCAAAGGAGCAGGGTGCGGATTTCAGTCACGGCATTGCCTTGTATTTAGAAAAAGTCAGTGTCTGGTTTGATTCTTTCCGTGCATTAAATGATTTGTCGTTATATATCAAAGAAGGTGAGCTGCGCTGCATCATTGGTCCCAATGGTGCAGGCAAAACCACGCTGATGGATGTGATTACAGGGAAAACTCGTCCGACAGAAGGTTCGGCTTTTTTTGGGCAAACCTATGATTTGGCAAAAATGAGTACAGAGCAAATTGCAGAAGCTGGGATCGGTCGTAAGTTTCAAAAGCCTACTGTATTTGAAAATTTTACTGTGATGGAAAACCTGTTATTGGCAGCACCGAAAGATAAACGGGTGAAAAAGAGTTTCTTCAGCAAACTCGATCCAGATGCGCAAAATGCCTTGGACGAATCTTTAGCACAAATCCGCTTAGAAGAATTAATCCATAAACCGGCAGGGCTGTTGTCACATGGTCAAAAGCAGTGGTTAGAAATAGGCATGCTACTGATGCAGCGTCCAAAGTTGATTCTGCTAGATGAACCCGTAGCAGGGATGACCGATGCTGAAACAGAGCGTACCGCAGAGCTGTGTTTAGAATTGAAAAAGAACCATACCCTTATCGTGGTTGAACATGACATGAGCTTTATTGACACCATCAGTGAAAAAGTCACCGTGTTGGCGCAAGGTGCGATTTTGGCCGAGGGTACATTGGCCGAAGTCCAAGCCAATGAAGATGTCATTGAAAAATATCTTGGACGTTAAGGAGCAGACCATGTTAGAAGTCAAAGACGTCAATCAGTTTTATGGTGGCAGTCATATTTTAAGAGATGTGACATTTGCCGCTCCCGTGGGGGCGTGTTCAGTGGTGCTCGGGCGAAATGGTGTGGGTAAAACCACCTTATTAAAATGTTTAATGGGCATTTTACCGATCAAGTCAGGGCAGATCCTACTGGATGGCAAAGATATTTCTAAGCTAAGTCCAGAACAGCGTGTACGTGAAGGCTTAGCTTATGTACCGCAAGGGCGGGATATTTTCTCGACCTTGACCGTTGAAGAAAATATTTTGATTGGGATGGCAAAATTTAAAGGCGCTAAAACCCGAAAAGTGCCAGAACATCTCTATGAGATTTTCCCCGTATTGGATGAAATGAAACATCGACGAGGTGGAGATTTATCTGGAGGTCAGCAGCAGCAATTGGCGATTGCCCGTGCGCTCGCTTCCGAACCGCGGGTATTGATTTTAGATGAACCGACTGAAGGCATTCAGCCCTCGATTATTAAAGACATTGGTCGTGTGATTCGTCAGTTAGCTGATGGCGGAGAAATGGCGATTGTTTTGGTTGAACAGTTTTATGATTTTGCAGAAGAACTGGCAGATGAATATACCGTGATGGCGCGGGGGCAAGTGATTGCACAAGGTGTCGGTAGTGAAATGCCCGAAAAAGGTATTCGGGAACTGGTGGCGATTTAGGTTGTTTAATACCCTCTTTTGCTCCATATTTTGGGGCAAGAGAGGGGGTAGGTATTTTACTCACGGCTGTAATGCTTAAAGGGAGGAAATTTTTATGTGGATTAAAGTTCAATGTTTTCAGGCCAAAGAAAATAGCCACCATATTGATTGGGCTTGAATTCTCCTCCAATGAATTTACCTGAATCTGTAAGCGTATGCTTACCTTCTGCTTTTTCTTCAAGTAACCCTTTACTCACCAATAGTTCTAATAATTCAGGGGGTTTTAATTTGTGCTTTGCGGCGAGTTTTGAACTGGTTAATTTAGATTGTAAAAGTGATTCTTCTTCATTTTTTTCAATAGTAGGTTTTTCTGCTTTCACCTCATCTAAAGTAATGCGTACTTCATCACTGATGCGAATAATACGTTGGGCTTCTTCATAGGCATCTTTAAAGACTTCATCATCTTCGTATTTACGAACTAAAATCCCCATTTCATTGTTATTTACTTGGCTAAATTCATAAAGATTTAAACTTGAAATAATGCATTCACCTTCATTTAAATAGCACTTTGCATGCAAATTTTTACAAAAGCTCACGCGGACATAATCCAGTTTTTGCATCCATTTTATTTCATCTGGATGTAAGTCACTCTTACCGTAGACAATACGAATATCAATTTTCATACGGTCTTTATCTTCAAGAAGCTCCTTAATACGGTCATTTAAACGTAAATAGGGGCTGATTAAAATCAAACGCTCTTTGGCATTTTTGATTAACTCTTCAAGAAAGAAGTTAGTGCCACTGGTATTTAAGAATTTTGCCATTTATCCCCCTGATTAATTTTGATAATTTTAAATTTTAGCGCATAAAATTCATACTTTGAAATAATTCGCTTTTAAACTTTAGACATGCATTTGTTTTTTGATAGCAGGTGGTCTAATTGAATTGGCGGTAAGCATAGTAATAGTGAGTTACTTATGATTTCAGTCGGAATAGATTGGGCTATACATGAATTGAATAAGTCAGCTGATATACAAAAAATTGTATAATTATTGCTCAATAAAAGTTAATCTTAACTAAATACATAACAAGAAGATAAGAATATGGACGCGATATTATATTTGATCCCACCGAATGATTTGGAAACACTGATTTTAGAAGCAGAAACCCCTCAAGATGTCTTGGATTCACCTTTTGTACAACACTCCTTTTTTTTAGGGGAAGCGTGGCAAGAGTTGAATCCATTATTAAGCGTGAACAGTGATTCAGTTGCGGCACTGAGTTATGCCATTCAGGCAGAACATCCTTTGTCAGAGCGACGACCGGGACTGAGCCTTGCAGTGCATTACAATACTGTAGTTCGCGTTGCAGAAATCCATCAGGCATTACAACAGTTAAGCGTGGATGAAATCAAAAAACGTTATTTGGTCACGATTGCAGAAACCGCACCTGAGCAAGAGCTTAAATTGGCCGAATTAAAACTACTTTTTTTACAGTTACAAGATCTTTATCGTGATGCGGTGCGTCATAATTTATCGGTGCTGAGTGTGATACAAGATGGTATTCGTTTGGATAAATTACCATAAACACAGCTCAATACGGGCTATAACTGAAGTTGCATCAGGACCAGATCACGCCATTCACCAAACTTTTGTCCCACTTCAGGCATATAACCTGTTTGCTTAAAGCCTAATTTTTTGTGCAGGGCAATCGAGGCGCTATTGCCGTGATCAATGCCTGCAATCATGACATGCATATTTTGGCTTTTGGCATGCTGAATTAGGTGCTCTAATAATTGCTGACCAAGACCCTGTCGAGCATAGTTTGGGTCAATATAGACAGAATGCTCAACAGTATGTCGATAGCCAGCAAAATGGCGGAAAGAACCATAGTCAGCATAACCGGCGATTTGCTGTTGATCCTGATCTTCAATCACCACAAAAGGAAAATTTTGCTTTTGGAAATCCAGCAATTTCTGTTGAAAAGAGTCAAGAGTGTAAGCTTGATCATTCCATGTCGCAAAGCCGTTGAGAACTTCATGATTATAGATTGCGAGAATGGCCGCTAAGTCTTGTGGAGTTGCAGGTCGAATGAGAAAAGACATGCGCAAATTTCTGATAAAAATAAAGTCAATTTAAAAACTTAGGCATAAAAAAAGCAAGGTGATGAACCTTGCTTTTTTCTTCATCGCGTTCTGAGTCGAACTTAGAAGTGGTATTTCACCAAAGCGCTGACATCGTTTTGGTCCTGACCTTTCAGGCCATATTTGTTGTTCCAAACCGAGTGTTCAACACCTACGTAGAGCTTAGTCTTAGGAGAGATATGCTTACCTATATTCCATTTATATTGGCTTGTCCAGTTTAATTCACTAGCTTGCGCCCCTTTTTCAGCTGTTGACCAGTCAAGGAAAGCATCTACTAGAAAATCTTCAGAGCCAATTTTAAATGGCACAGCATAAGTGATCGTCATTTGATAATCATCTTTAGTACCGGCTGATTTAGAATCATTATCGGCTTTATAGAAGTTGATGTTTGCATACTGTGTATATGGAATGTCTAAAGCAAAGCCAATACCATACAAGAAGTTATTAAACTCAGAATTTTTGTCGTAGCCGGCATTATGTTCCCAAGTCGTTGCAATCAGAACGTCTTTGATCGGCCCCATAGAAAGGTCTTTACCAGAAACTTCGCCTAAGCTAAGGCGCGGTGCAAGCTCAAGGTAAGTCGATGCTTCATCATCTTTGTCCCAAGCTTGGTCAACGAAGAAGAATACATCTGAATATTTCAGTTTAGCGGCATATTCAGCTGTGATCGTTTTCTGTTCATTGTTGTCACCATCAAAAGGCACAACATAATTTTCACCATATAGGCCAGTTAAGCTGAAATCTTGCCATACGATAGGTGAAGCTTGAGTGAAAGCAGCAGCAGATGCTAATGCACATGATGCAACGATTTGTGTAAGTTTCATTAAAAAATATCTCCCCCCGAGAAGCACTGAAAGCATACAGATTATTAAGCAAAAATAAAGCCAAACTTTACTCAACGGCAAAATTGTTTTGTAATTTGAAGGGGAAATACGCTGTGAATGATCGATGACGGTAAAAGCGAGATTTTGAGTTTGAATGGAATTGTGCAAATAGAAGGTGGGCGTCGAGGAAATGCACAAAAATATGACCCAAATCAATTAAAACAATGCAAATCTACAATAAAGTCTTACTTTTTTTATGGATATTAAAAAAATATCAAAATAGCACTTGCAAAATTCTAACTTAAGACCGATATTCGAAGTATAAGGACACGGATCTGCAGACTCTAAAGTGTTCATCATTCAATGTGGAGGACGACGTTCCATACAAAGTTGAAGATGGTCATTGCTGTAACATTTACAGCAAATGTAACGTGCCAAGATAATAAGTTTTGCACAAATTTTTATAGCTAATACAGATAGATATGAGGATGATATTATGAACATAGAAATCCGTACAGATAAAAACATTCCTAATAGTGATCGACTAATTACATACGTTCGTGCAGAACTTAATGAAGAATTTCAGCGCCATAGTGAACGCATTACCCACTTTTCGGTGCATTTAAGTGATGAAAATGGGGACAAGGGCGGCAGCGACGACATCAAATGTATGATTGAAGCACGTCCAGCAGGTTTGAAACCTGTCGTGGTCAACCATCGTGGTCATAATGTAGATACAGCTATTCACGGTGCAATTGATCGACTTAAACGTAGTCTTGAACATGTGTTCGAAAAGAAAGAGAACCCACGCAGTACGCAACCTGCTTTTGCTGAAGCGGATGACAGCGTAGACGACGAATAAGTCTCAAAATTTAAAAAAAGCCCTGCGGGGCTTTTTTCGTGTGTTTTGTATTTTGTTTTACATGAAATTCAAACAAACGCAGCTTTATTCGGCATAATAGATCAAAATAAATTGAAGTGAGCTTTCCAGATGTTAACAGCGCAACAACAGCTTTTTGTGCAAGCGTTAGAAGAACAAGATCTTGCACAGGTGCAACGCCTGTTGGCAGATGGTCTTAATCCAAATTTTATCGACTTTGAAAAAGGACCTGCGGTTTCTGTATGGTCTGATGGTTTGTTTAAATGGTGGGAAATGGTTTGCGAAGCGTATGAAGCAGGCCAACCCTTAACAGCAGAACAGAAAACACAACATTTAGACGTACATATGCAAATCTTGGAAGCGCTGATTCAAGCCAAAGCCAATGTGCATTTATGGGATGCTGAAGAAATTTATGGTCCATTATGGGATGCCGCGAGTGCAGCATGTGTCCCTGCGGTACAGCGTTTATTGGATGAAAAAGTGAATCCAAATATGATTGATAGCGATGGTTTAACCATTTTGTCGTCGATTAGTGAATTATTTTTTGACTGTGATTTTGACGCGGTAAATTGGTCGGAAGCATTGGAAGAAGAAAAACAAACCTTGGAGCTTTTGCGTAGCCATGGCGCAAAAATGAGCAAAGAATTAGCATAATTGTGAGTAAAAACATGACTGTATTTAAAGTTTTAAGCATTGCAACATTATCCAGTTTGAGCCTGTCTGCATTTGCGGCGGATTTTTCATTTGACCGTCCGGGCGCGGGTATGGGCACAGGCATTACCCCTGTAGGTCGTTTGGCATGGGAACAAAGTTTGCCAGCAGCGAGCTATAGTGAAAGTCGTGATGACAATGGTGAAAAAGTAAAAAACACCACTTTAAATGCAGACATGTTATTCCGTACTGGTTTGGCAAAAGATTTGGAATTGCAATTGGGTTGGCAAGGTCCTGCATGGTCTAAAACCAAAGTTGCGGGTCGCTCAGTTGAAGAAGATGGTTTGGGTGATGTCAGCATTGGCCTGAAAAAAGCCATTGATTTGAATGATGAGAAATTGTCGATGGCCATTCTTGCAGAAGCCATTATTGCAACAGGCAATGAAGGCTTTAGTGCTGAAGATGACATTTATAGTCTGACTTCCGCTGTGGCTTATGATTATAGCGATACAATTGGGACTTCAATGACCATGCGTTATGAAGTTCAAGATGGTGATTGGGCTGTGAGTGCTATTCCTGGATTGGAATATCAAATAGCGGGTAATTTATCGGGTTTTTCTGAGCTGGTTTATCGCAAAGCAGAGAGTACCGATCAGGAAGTGTCATTAGCATCAGGTTTGACGTATGCCGTTTCAGATCGTATGCAGTTGGATGCGAGCGTTGGTCTAGAACTCACTGGCGGTCATAAAAATTATCAGTCAGGTTTAGGTGTATCTTACCTGTTCTAAAAGAATCCTAAATTTTAAAACGTATAAATACAGACTGAGGATGAATTCAGCTGAATGAAACAATGGACTTATGTTGCGGCAGCGGCTGTGCTGTCGTTCAGTATGGGCGTCTCTGCTCAGGATGCATTACTTTCAGCTGAAGATGCTTTTCCTTTCTCGGTCGTCTCTGAGCGTGCAGATCAGGCGGAGCTGAGTTGGGATATTCCAGCGCATTATTATCTGTATCAGCACAAAATAGAGGTGAAGCAGGGCAATCAAGTTTTAGCTTTGGATTTGCCTGCTGCTGAGAATTTAAAAGACGATAACTATGGTCATACGCAGGTGTATTACCAACAGTTGAGTTTTAAAATTCCGACTCAAAAACTGCAGACCTATCAAGTCAGTTGGCAAGGTTGTGCCAAGGATCGGGTGTGTTATCCACCACAGAGCATTAGCTTTGAAACGGATGCATCTGGCTTGGTCACACAGCAAAATCTTGCCAGTCCAAATAAACGCTTACTCGACTTCGCAGCAGAAAATACTGTCGAACAGCCTATGGCGAATCGTTTAGATCAGCAAAGGGCAAATAATGCCGCATTGGCTTCTGATCGCTATACCGCAAGTGACCAAATGTGGTCTGAAAAATTAGCGCAAAGCTCTATATTTTATGGACTTTTGCTGTTTTTTGGCCTGGGTTTTTTGCTGGCTTTTACCCCATGTTCATTGCCGATGCTGCCGATTTTAACCTCACTGATTGTCCGCGACAGCCGAGGTTTAAAAGCATGGATGATTGCACTGACTTTTGTCACCAGTATGGCGATGGTGTATGCCATTCTCGGCTTGGTGGCGTCGTCTGCAGGTTTGAATTTCCAGCGTTGGTTGCAACAACCCTCGACTTTAATTGCCTTTAGCGTGCTCTTTGTGGTTTTTGCCCTGAATTTATTTGGTTTATTTGAACTGAAATTACCACGCAGTTGGGTTAATCGCTTAGACCAAGCGCAGTCGATGCAAAAGGGCGGCAGTCTCGTTGGCGCTGGAGTCATGGGGATGATTTCAGCATTGCTGGTCGGTCCTTGTATGACAGCACCGTTGGCAGGCGCATTATTATTTATTTCCCAAACCCAAAGTCAGTGGCAAGGTGCGTTATTGTTATTCACCCTCGGCTTTGGCATGGGGACCCCGCTATTGTTGGCCAGTGTCCTTGGCTCACGGGTATTGCCTAAAGCGGGTTTGTGGATGAATCAAATCAAGGTGCTCTTTGCTTTCATCATGTTGGCATTGGCTTTGTATTTTATTCGACCATTGATCAGTGAAGCTTGGTTACAGTGGTTATCCCTTGCTCTGGGTCTGGTGTTTAGCGCTTATGTGCTTTGGCGCATTTTATGGCGCAGTACTCAGCTCAAATGGCTGTATATCTTGGTGTTCTGTGCCGCCGTACCTTATATTGTGTACAGTCAATATCAACATAGCCAACGTTTTTTAGTCGAAGAAAATCAACAACAAAGTGCTTGGCATGTGGCACATACAGCGGAAGAGTTTCAACGTTTATTAAGTGAAATTCCTCAAGGTCAATCCGCAATTATTGATGTCTATGCCGATTGGTGTGTGGCCTGCCAGCCGATTGAACATAAAGTTTTAAAATCGACAGTAGTGCAACAGGCTTTGGCACCGTATTACTTAATTAAGTTGGATTTGAGTCAGTATGATGCAACCCATCAAGTACTGCTCAATCAATGGGATATTTTAGGGCCACCGACCTATTTATTTTTAGATACAGCGCATCAAGAGATACGTGGACTGCGCTTGACGGGCGCATTTAGCGAGAAAGAATTGTTAGCGCAATTGGAAAAATTTAAATCGCGTGGAGAATAAAAATGATGCAATTATATATTGCCAATAAAAACTATTCGACGTGGTCTATGCGACCGTGGTTGGTGTTACACGCGTTTAATTTACCCTTTCAAGAGATCTTGATTCCTTTTTCTGAAGAAGCAGATGGCGCAGCGTTCAAGCAGCAAATGTTAGCCCTACATGCCAATGGCAAGGTGCCCCTACTGCAACATGACGGTGTGATGATTTGGGACTCATTGGCGATTTGTGAATATTTGGCAGAGCAGTTTCAAGAGCTTACACTGTGGCCCAAAGATCCCACACAACGTGCATGGGCACGGAGTATTTGCGCGGAAATGCACAGTAGTTTTATGCAATTGCGTAGCTTATGCAGTATGAATTTGCAGGCGGATTATGGTCGCCATGGTCAAATATTATGGTCTGAACATGCCGAATTGCGTGCTGAAGTAGCGCGAATCGAACAGATTTGGTCGAGTCGTCCTGCGGTGGATGGCTTTCTATGCGGTGAATTTACTATTGCCGATGCTTTTTTTGCACCCGTGGTAACACGTTTACAGACCTTTCAGTTACCTGTGAGTGACAACACACAGCGTTATATGCAAAAGATTTTGCAGCATCCTTCTGTGGAGGCATGGATCGCGGCTGCTCAACTGGAACAGCCAGTCCGTCGTATGGAACAGTATCCACGTTAAAAGCTCAACGCCACGTCTGATCTGTATAAAAGTTTTAAACCAAATGGCTAAAGCTTTGTTGTTCGGTGTAGGCCATCACCATGTTGCGGCCGCCAGCTTTAGCTGCGTATAGCGCTTGATCTGCATGGGTCAGCAATTGTTGCGGTACCAATTCTGGCGTAGAAATCGCAATACCAAAACTGGCTGTCACATGAATTAACTGACCATCATGTCCCCAAATTTCAAGCTGCTCAATGGCTTTTCGACAGCGCTCTGCAATGAATATCGCTTGTTCTAAGTTAGAATTTTTTAGCACCAAAATAAACTCTTCCCCTCCAAACCGCCCAACCACATCACTACCGCGTAAATGTTGGTTTAATACTTGGCTGACAAGAATCAAGGTTTCATCGCCTTTATCGTGTCCATATTCATCATTGATGCGTTTGAAATGGTCTAAGTCCAATAAGACCAGTGCATATGTATCTGTTTTAGCACTATCGAGCTGTTCCAAACACTGATTGATACTGCGTCGATTAAATAAATTGGTCAGTGGGTCGACTTGACTAAGTTTTTGAATCAGATGCTCTCGGTGACGCCATTGGCTGAGTAAGATTTCAAATAAAGCCAAACAGGTTAATAAAATAGGAACAATGAAAAAGATCATTGAGAAGAGCCAAAAACTATTTTGATAGCCATAGGCATGAGGTTGAAAAATCGGGGCATAGGGGATAATGCCGCGGATGCTTAAATACATACAAATGGATAAAAAAATCGTGGCTGGAATCAGCATGCTATAGACGATTTTTCGTGTAAATAGTACCAATCCAACGGTCACAAGGCTCACGTAGGAGATCATAGTGGCTGGACTCATGACGCCAATTAAATAACCATCACGACATAAAGAAATGACGAATAAGCCGACCGAAAGATAAGGTAAAATTAGCTGAATCTTGGGATTATCTTTTCCAGCATAGCAAGGCCAAATCAGCAGGACCATTAAGCAAAAAAAGACGATGTTGGTCCACAATTGAGAGTGGATGAGCTCAAGGTTAACCCACTGCCAAAGTTCTGGCGTGACATAAACATAAAATTTCCAGATGATCCAAAGCAGATGAATGGCTGAGCCAAGCATCAGCATGAGCATACACTTTTTCAGGATACTCCAATTCATCACCACTTCATCTTCCAGTAAATACTGGGCGATTCTATTGCGGAGGATCATGTCACGTATGCTTGATTTCACCGTCATCCTGTGTCATTGCCCTGTTCGAGTTATCAGTTTTTTTCTTAAAGTTTATATAGATATCATTTTATAGGCTTACATTAGCATGAAAATTTACACTTGATAACGGTCAAGAACCGCTCAGTAATTTTAAATTTTTTGCGAGTTCAAAATGATTGTTCTAAAAATAAAACATAGTGTCATAAGGATCGGGATTATTCTATTTATGAAAAGTGATTACACTAGGCTCAAGTTAATAACAACAGCTTTAGGTTTTAGTCATGAAAATTCTGCATATTGATTCAAGCATCATGGGCGACGCTTCAGTTTCACGTCAACTCAGCGCTGAAATTGTACAACAGCTACAGCAAAAACATGGTGATGCGGCACAGGTTCAACATCTCGATTTAGCTGTACAGCAGATTCCACATCTCAGCAGTGAAATTTTGATGGGTCAAAATGCAGAACAATCGGCTTTAGGCGAGCAGTTGTTGCAACAGTATTTAGATGCCGATGTGGTTGTGGTTGGTGCTGCTATGTATAACTTCGGTTTGCCATCAACTTTGAAAGCATGGATTGACCGTATCAGTGTTGCTGGTCGTACCTTTAAATATACAGAACAAGGTCCAGTGGGCTTGGCAGGTGATAAAAAAGTCTATATTGCCAGCAGTCGTGGCGGCGTGTATGGCGATAACAGCCCTGTAGATTATCAAGAAGGTTTATTAAAAGCCGTATTTAATTTTACAGGTGTTAGCGATATTGATGTGATTCGTGCCGAAGGTGTCAATATGGGACCTGACATGAAAGCACAAGCAATGGCGACAGCTCAGGCTCAAATTCAAGCCATTTAATTGATTGATATTTCCCTCTTAGGTCAGCATCTGCTGACCTTTTTTTATGGTGACTTTGATCCGTTTCAGGGAATTAGTTTTCAGGGATTAGTCCTGATCCAGTCGGTGTGCAAAATCGGCTAAATCACTCAGCGCACGTTGTCCTTCTTCAAACCAAGAGCTAAACATTTGGAAGTTATGCCACATGCCAGTGTACAGCTTAAATTCGACATCTAGGCCGGCTTCTTCTGCTTTGACTTTAAAGCGCTGCGCATCATCCAATAAAATTTCTTTAGAACCCACTTGAATATGAATCGGAGGCAGTCCTTTGAGCTCGGCAAAAAAAGGCGAGACCAATGGATCAGCTCGATCGACCGAGCGTGGTACATAATAATCAATGCCTGTTTCGAGGGCTTCTATGCTTAACAGCGCATCATGCTTACGGTTATAGCGTAGGGACTCACTGCTCAACGTCAGGTCTAAAAACGGTGACATCAACACCAAACCACTGACTTGTGGAAGTTGTTCCTGTTGAATTTTAAGGGCTAAGGCAAGCGCTAAGTTTGCACCACAAGAGTCGCCTGACAAAATAATATCTTTGGCTTGAATCCCTTGATCTAATAACACTGCATACACATCAAAAAGGGCATCGAGTGCTTCAGGAAACTGTGCTTCTGGGGATAAAGGATAATCCAAATGTAACACTTGCATTTGCGTGCGTGCGGTAACTTGAGTCAGAAACGCCCGATGTGTGTTCATCGAACCCAAGAAAAATGCGCCCCCATGAATATGAAAAATGAGTTGGGTCGATGCCTGTTGCGGTTTGATTTCTTCGGCTTTTAAGCCGGCTAAACGAATCGGGCGAATTTGTACATCCGGGTTTTGGGGAAATGCACGACACATTTGTTCCAAAGCAAAACGTAAAGTATTGGGCGGTAAATTGAACTGGCTCGGCCCACGAATTGTTGTTTTTAAAATGCTTTCTGTAATCAGTTGTTTCGTCAGTGGCGATATCTTCATTGTCTTTCCATCTTTTTCTATTTTAGGAATCGTGTGAGCATATTTACCAACACAAATTACAAGGTTACACTAAACGGTCACATACAAAAATTGATAAATTGTTGTGACTTTTGGATACTAATGTCGTCTATATCAGACCAGGGAAATAAACAAAAATGAAAAAAATTGCACTAGCATTAGGATTGATGAGTTTAGCCGCATTTGCAAATGCTGCAGACCCGCTAAATGGTACAACTTGGAAAACCATTGATGATAAAACCAAGCAGCCAAAAGCGATTGTAAAATTCACCGAGCAAAAAAATGGTACGCTTTCTGCGAGCATTCAGTCAGTTTTGACACCAGGTGAAGAGAACGCTTGTAAAAAATGTGAAGGCCCATATCACAACAAATCATTAAAAGGCTTGCGAATTGTGACCGGTCTTAAAAATGTTGGTGGTACAAGCTATGAGAGCGGTTCAATTTTGGATCCTCAATCAGGTAAAACTTACAAGTTAAAAGGTCAATTGGCTGATGGCGGCAAAAAATTAGAGCTTCGCGGCTTTATTGGTGTTGCTGCTTTAGGTCGTAACCAAACATGGATCCGCGCCAACTAATTTGACGTGATTCCAACAAAAAGCCTGACGATGTCAGGCTTTTTTTATGACTGCTTGCTCAGTCAAAATTGAACAAGGGCAGTGCATGAGTGTGATGAAAACATTTATTTCAATGCACGGTAAGCGTTTTCATCATAGCCAACCAATAAGTCGCTACCTGTATCCAGTACTGGGCGTTTAATCATGCTGCTATGCGCTGTTAAGCACTGAATCAAATTTTCTTCACTGGCTAAGGCTGTCTGTTGCTCTTCTTCACTGAGTCTTTTCCATGTGGTGCCTTTTTTGTTGAGAATCACATCAGCACCTTTGGCATCGAGCCATTTTTTTACGGTTTCAGCATCAATCGCTTGTTTTTTATAGTCATGAAATTCGTAGGTCAGGCCTAATTCGTTGAGCAAGTCGAAAGCTTTTTTCATGGTATTACAGTTTTTGATGCCATAAATTTTAAGCATGAACAGGTGTCCTCAATTATTCAAAACAATAAGATAAAAAATACAATTCAGCATTATCCTACAGGCTAATTCATCAATGCTCAAAGCACGATCGTGATGTGGATTAAGAAATAAATGTTTTGCTGTACAAGTCGCATGCTGTAAATATTAGGCATTGTCATCAAAACGACATTTTGGCGTTTTAGAATAGCCTACAGAACAAAACGAATCAGAAAAGAAAGCGATGCCATAACTAGAAAATTCAGCCTAAGGTTGCACAGTCAGAAGTAAAAATAAAGCGAGAATAAGAATTTGCTGTGCAGATCGAATTTTTAGCTGTTTTATTTGGGGGAGTCTAGAGATGTAAGGGCTAGATAAGAGAAAACCCGCATTTAATCATCCTGATCATGCGGGTCTCAGTCCAACGTCCATTGTCACATCCTTGAAAACAAGCTAAATCATTTAGTTTGTTTTTATACTTCCTTCGGCGTCCAATCCTTTTGTGTCATCCTGACATGTCCCTTTGCCGTGCGACCATAATGCTACGTTCGAGTTGTGAGATAAATCCACAAATTCGTCATGTAATGTGAGAAATAACCTCTAATTGAGTAAACAATCGTTCACTCAATTAATTGCTGAAAGCTTAAATTTTATAGTCAATAATCACTGGGGCATGGTCGCTAAACCACTCATCTTTGAATACCCAAGCATTCACGGTACGTTCTTTCCAGTCAGGTGAACATGCATGGTAGTCGATACGCCAACCCACATTTTTGGCACGGGCTTGTCCGCGGTTAGACCACCAAGAGTAAAGCTCGGCTTCTTTACGTACCTCACGGAAGGTGTCGACATAGCCAAGTTCATCATAAATATGATCGAGCCATGCACGTTCATGTGGTAAGCAGCCCGAAGCCTTTTGGTTCCCAGACCAATTTTTAATATCAATACGTTTATGCACGATGTTGTAGTCACCGCAAACAATCACTGACTTATTTTCAGCACGCCATTGCTTCAAAATTTGTTTGTATTCGTTTAAAAATAAATCTTTACGTGCCTGAGCTTCTTCACCCGATGAACCAGAAGGCAGGTAGAGCGAGCAAATATGTGCAGTTTGTCCAAGTCCTAAATCGAACTCAGCAGAAATAAAGCGGCCTTGGCTATCGGCTAATTCAAAGCCTAAGCCATCTTTCACTGATACAAAGGGTAGGCGGCTATAAATCGCAGTACCGGCATAGCCTGGGCGTTCTGCAGGGAAAAGGTGTGTAAACCAACCTTCGGGTTTAAATTTATCGGTCCATTGTTCATGGGTAATGCGGCTTTCTTGCATGCAGATGACATCGGCATCTGAAGTTGCCATCCAGTCAAAAATACCTTTTTTTTCAGCGGAACGCAGACCATTCACATTAATTGAAACGACACGTAAAATTTTTTGATCACTTGGATAGCTACTCTTTGGTATCATGCTCAGGTTTAACCTCAAACTTAAAAAAATGGAGCACCTCATGACAGCGCAAGCGGCATTTAATCCACAAGCTTTTATCGAACTCGCATTATCACGTGGTGTGCTTAAATTTGGTGAGTTTACTTTAAAATCGGGTCGTGTGAGTCCTTATTTTTTTAATGCAGGTCTACTGAACGATGGTGAAGCCTTATCATTATTGGCTTCTGGCTATGCAGCTAAATTAACACAATGCGATAATGTGGAAGTGGTCTTTGGCCCAGCTTATAAAGGTATTCCATTTGTAGCCGCTACGGCTGTCGCACTGTCACAAAACCATGGTGTGAGCGTACCTTGGGGCTTTAACCGTAAAGAAGCGAAAGACCATGGCGAAGGCGGTGTATTGGTTGGTGCGTCTGTTGAAGGTAAAAAAGTCTGGATCATTGATGATGTGATCACTGCGGGTACAGCGATTCGTGAAGTAGTAACTATTCTGAAAAATGCCGGTGCACAAATTGCGGGCGTATTGGTGGCGCTAGACCGTCAAGAAAAAGGTCAGGGCGATTTGTCTGCGATTCAAGAAGTGCAAAAAGAACTCGAAATTCCTGTACATGCTTTAATCACTATGAAAGATTTAATGACTTTCTTAGATGCAAAAGGCGAAACTGAAGCCTTGGCGAAAATGGAAGCGTACCGTGTTAAATACGGCATCTAATTTTTCGGGATTTCAAAAGGCAGCTGAAGCTGCCTTTTTTACGTCTTTAAATGATGATTGTTGCATCTAACTAACAAAAAACGTGAAATATTGCTTAAAAAGTAGGCGTTAAACGTGAAGAATCAATAAAAAGCCGTCTCAGTGCGCTATTTACTGAAACGGCTTTAGTTAAAGTATTGATACTTATAGAAAATTTAAAGAATTTCGTATAACGTGTATTATGTTAATTTTAGTGAAACTTTAAAAACTCCATATCAATAAGAATAATAGATGTTTCAAGCTAACTGGTTATAATTAATGAAATTGTACAAAATCTGATTTATAAACATGACTTACGAAGAAATTAAAGATTTAACATTACAACTGACTTATCGCGATAAATTTCGACTTGCTCAACTACTCATTCAAACTGGAAGAAAAGAGGAAGAAGAACAATACGTTGAAAAAGTGAAAGAAGATAACTCTATAGATTTAGATTATGTATCAGAACGACTACTTAAAAGCCGTCCAAGTAAAGTAAAAAGCTTGGAAAATTTCATCGATGCTATGTTTCAATTTAAAGGATCTATTTCAGAGGAAGATAGATCCATAATTGTCTCTAACCTACAGAAAAAGAAAATTATAAAAATAGAAAAAAATGTAGTTCTGTATTTAATGTAGGTAGTTATACGAAGTAAAAAAGCGTGGCTCCAGTATCCACACTTTTTATAACTCGTTTTATGTCAATTTTAGGAAAAATTTATAATGGAAAAGGGTGCTGAAATCTCAGAATGCAGTAAATATCGTTATTCTCTTTGGAGAATTTGGGATAAGGATAAACCCATATTTACATTTATAGGATTAAATCCTTCGACAGCAGACCATGTTCAAGATGATCCCACTATAACTCGCTGTATTAACTTTGCTAAAAGTTGGGGGGGCGGAGGTATTTATATGGCCAATCTATTTGCATATAGAGCCACTAAACCCCAAGAGATGATGGCTCAAGAAGATCCTATTGGTACTCAAAATGATG
The DNA here is from genome assembly GCF_013418435.1 of Acinetobacter sp. YH12142. Lineage (NCBI taxonomy): Bacteria > Pseudomonadati > Pseudomonadota > Gammaproteobacteria > Moraxellales > Moraxellaceae > Acinetobacter > Acinetobacter sp. YH12142. Next base: position 87,486 of record NZ_VPCB01000001.1, read on the forward strand.
AATATCTATACCGTTTAGCTTCTCAGTCAAAACACATCATTGCTTGTTGGGGAAACGATGGAGCTTTTAAAGAGCGGTCAGCTTTTGTAAAACAGCTTCTGAAAGACAAACTGTACTATCTTGAATTAAATAAAAGTGGAGAACCGAAACATCCTCTTTACATCCATTCTTCAACTCAAATAAAGCCTTTTTTAGACCCCATTTAACATAATGGCGATTATACGAAGTACACTTGTATATTAATATAAAAATCAATCGCTTAAAAATTTCACCTTGGTCGCAAAAACAGTAAAAAGCCGACTTTGAAACAAGTCGGCTTTTTTATGAGCAGTTTTGATATATTCTGCCAACAAAATTGATCAATATTTAATCAAATTGTCGTTTTTCTCTGGCTTATCAATACCCCACATCCCGAAACTATCCCCAATTTCTGCGGACAACTCTTGGGATAAAATAGGCCAACTTTGTAAGCTAAAACTTACACAGATTTAAGGATTTTGCGGATTGGTAATCCAAAGCATTAGCCCTATGATGAATACATAAGGGAACTGGATGTTTCTAGAAAACAAGAATAAGAAAATAGCGCAAGGAATGGGCAGCACGAGATCAGTAAGACTAGCAACCCGATATGAAAAAGCCCGACAGGATGTCGGGCTTTTTTATTGTCTGAATATTTTCGGATAATCCGTATTATATTAATTTTAGTTGAACTTAAAACTAGGCATAAAGATAAATGAAAATAGGGATCTTTTGGTACTGGAATAATCAAGTCATTGGTATTGCACATTCCTTTAATATTACGAAAGCAGACTCTATTGGCCTGATTGATAGCCCATATACACATATTGAATATTGGATTACATTGCAAGAAAAGTATTCTGAACTACAAAACTATGAGTATGAACAGATCCCAAGAGGTCGAGTAATTTTTGATACCAACAAAGAAAAATCAATTATTTATTTGGATAAGACATTGTTATATAAATCAAAAATTAATAAAGTCTATGATTTTTTTAATTTAAATCCAGAACGATCGGTGCTAAAAAAAGACTCACACTATCAAATTTGACCAACACTACTGTTAGATCAACAAACTTGCGTTAAAATACACACGATCACTCTTAGAATGGTAAGCGATATGAGAAAACGTCTTAAAGATTATAATATTGAACAAGTATCTACTCGTGAAAAGGTTTCTGGACAAGTTTTACCTATAAAGTTTAGTAATGATGAAGCAACTAAACGAGTTGTTATGCATAGTGCTAGACGAGTGATCCAGCAACATAAAGCAGAAATACAAGAGTTAGCTTATAAATGAGCTTGATTAGTTCGACATTCGTAATTGCTGTACATGACGAGATTTTGCTTCAAACAGGTGTAGGTCGATCTGGTTGCCAGATTGAGAAACTGGAAAGCGTCCTAAACCGTATAGATCAGCAAATGTATTACAGTAATGTGAGTGATATCTTTGAAATTGCTGCATGGTTTGGTATTGCAATTTCTAAAGGGCATGCATTTGTCGATGGAAATAAAAGAACAGGGCTAGCAGTGATGCTAACTTATCTTGAAATCCAAGGTGTGACCATTCAAGAACACACGGGTTTAGATGATTTAATGGTTGATATCGTTGAATCCCAAGAAGATCATGAGCTTTTAGCCAAACTGGTAGCAGGATTCTTATATGAGCTATCTATAATTTAATTTATTCAATCTGTATTTTTATTTTTTGGTCGTTAATGTTAGAAAGTATCTCCTTATAAATTAAATAGTTTTCATCATCTCGGCATACAAAAAATACTTCTTCAACACAGTCATATTGGGGAAGTGTTGAAAGTATGGTACCAATTGCAATTTCGGCTGCCAGTTGGCGAGGAAAACCATAAACACCTGTACTGATGTTTGGAAAAGAAATAGTTTTTACACCAACATGGTTAGCTTTCATAATCGCATTACTATAAGCATCACAAAGCAATTGTGGCTCATTACGCTCACCATCTAACCATCTTGGCCCAACAGCATGAATAAGATATTGGGCAGGCAGGTTTCCAGCAGTAGTAACTTCTGCTTGTCCAGTTGAACACCCGCCTTTTTCTTGATGAAGTTGAATACATTCAGTCTTCATCAAAGGTCCTGCTTTTTTATGAATGATATAATCAAGCCCACTGCCACCAAGCAAAGACTTATTCGCTGAATTAACGATAGCCTGTACAGCGAATGTTGTAATATCTGTTTGGATTAAAATAACTTTCTTAAGATTACTCATTTTATCACTATAATAAAATCGCTAAGGTAGCAGTAATTTTTTGGAAAACCAACATGACTGAAAAAGAACATATTAATCAATATATTAAGAGCACGTGTGATTTAATCATTCAACATGTAAAAAACATTATCACTCTTCAAGAAAACATTAATAAACCATGGGGATATAGCTCCAGATTAATGGAGCATTTATTTCATCCAGAAAATGAACTGCTTTTTAAAGGATACTCAAAGAATATTTTTAATAATAAATCAGCAATGGCTATTAAGCCATGGAAAGAACATATTGTTCCCATGGCTTATGTCTTTAACAACTTATGGGTATTAATTGAAAGCAATGAATTATCAGATGCTGAACTCTCCAAAATTCTACAAAGAAATCTTGGTGTAGCCCATATTTCCTATGAAGAACAGAAAAAATTAGATACTAAATTTTCAGGATTAAAAACAAATATGCCTAATGGATGGTGTTTGAAAACAGGTGATCCTATAGATCGTTTAAAAGCAGTCGGTATTGAATTAGTTGATGAAAATGGGGTTGAAATTCAATCTTTAATTACCCCTATTTAACATAAAATCTCTTATACGAAACTCTCTTCATCACACTTCTTACATTCCAACATTACCCCTAACTTTTCGTTCCGTCCTTGCTCAGTGATAACCCAAGGACGGTTTTGCCAAGGCGGATCATGCCGGACATGCTGTGTATGGCCACAAGCTAAAATAGCATACCAATGATTTTCATCATCCAAGGCAAAATCAACAATGGCTTGCTGCATATCGGACACCTATCTAAACTGAACTTATGTTGAAAAGGGGAGAGAGCTCATGCTGAGCAATCACAACGGCTTGAATATCAAATTGCTAAATAGACTGTGAAATTTGGTTTATTTCTGCCGCACGCTTACGCCGCGACAATTCTATTTTTCCCGCCATGTTTGGCTTTATACAGCGCTAGATCAGCACGCTTAATTGTATCTTCGTAGGTACAATCTTCAGGCATGATGGTTGTTACTCCTATGCTCACGGTGACATGGGCGTTATCTATTGAAAACCGACTTAATTCTTTTCTGGAATGTTCATGAATCCGTTTGGCAAATTGAATGGCTTGTTCACAGCCCGTGTTGGGTAATGCGACCACAAACTCATCTCCACCTAAGCGGCAGGCGCAATCAGTCTTGCGCAGCGTTAAACGAAGAATATCTGCGACTGCTCGGATTGCCTCATCACCGACATGATGACCTTTGCTGTCGTTGATTTTTTTGAGGTTATCAAGATCGAACATCAAGATCGAGGTCTGTATGGAATGCCGTAGGTATGGCTCATAATGTAATGCTAAGTCATGCTCTAATTTTCTTCGGTTGAAAAGACCAGTTAACTGATCGGTATGGCTGAGTTCTTTCAGCTTGATTTCCAAGTCGTGACGCGCTGAAATATTACTTGCGACCCAAAGTACAACGTCTTCTTCATCTACCGAAAAACTAAGGGCTTGGATGCGCACTTCAAACCAAATGGGCTCTTCAGGACCATAATCGGGCAGACCTTTTACATCCCTATTGCTCAATTCGTACTCTTCGATGAGTAGATTTCCTGACGCTAGAGCTTGGTCGATCAGTTGCATAAAAAAGTTGGCTTTATCTGGCTTGATCACATCTGAAATATAGGTACCAACAAGACCGGAACCATCGTGGTAATAGCGATTATCGCGCCCACCAAAAACCGCAACGTATTTTCCACTACGCGATATGACAAAAGCAGGGTCTGGCAAAGCATTAAGAATGATAGCCATCTGCTCAATGTTGATCATTAATTAATTCTATTTCTTTATTTACAATAATTAACACAATAGCTAAAAAAAATAAAAAGCACGTGTTTTTTCACCAAAAATAGTGATGGGCGAGATGTAGATGTGATGAATATCTGTATCGATTGTTTGGCGTCGATTTACACAGGCCTAACGCCATAATGCTTTCACGGCTTATTTCCTTTATTGAGATAAGGCCGATGATAGAAATATATCGAATTATCGCCTGCATCACACGAATCCATACATACACATGCAAAATCAGAATAAACAAAAGAAAAATCTCGGCTATACTCATTCATAAATTGATAATGAACAGAGCACTGAATAATGCGTGTACTTGTTGTGATGGATCCCATCGAAAATGTAAACCTAAAAAAAGATACCTCAATGGCGATGCTATGGGCAGCAGCACGTCGTGGACATGAGCTAGGCTATGCATTACAGCAAGATTTATATATCGATCAAGGCAAAGCCTTTGGTTTGATTTCACCGCTAAAAGTTTTTGAAGACTACAACCACTATTACGAACTCGGCGAAAAACAAAAAGAACCAATTGCTGCTTATGACGTGGTTTTGATGCGTAAAGATCCGCCGTTTGACATGAACTTTGTCTACACCACCTATATTTTGGAACAGGCTGAACGCGAAGGTGCATGGATTATTAACAAGCCACAAAGCCTACGTGACTGCAATGAAAAATTGTTTGCGACACAATTCCCTGAACTTCAAGTACCAACCTTGGTGACTTCGCAGCAAAGTCTGATTCGTGAATTTTTACAAGAACATGGTGATGTGATTGTGAAGCCATTAGACGGCATGGGCGGCATGGGCATTTTCCGTTTATACCAAGATGGCGTTAATATCGGTTCAACCATTGAAATCCTGACCAATAACGGCACTCAGCCGATTATGGCGCAGCGATACATCCCAGAAATTGTGGATGGCGACAAGCGCATCTTGATGATCAATGGCGAACCCGTACCGTATTGTTTGGCGCGTATTCCGCAAAATGGCGAAGTGCGTGGCAACTTGGCGGCAGGTGGTTTGGGCGAGGCGCGTCCATTGACCGAAAATGATAAAGCCATTGCAGCCAAAGTTGGGCCATTCCTTCGTGAAAAAGGGTTAGTGTTTGTTGGTCTGGATGTGATTGGTAATTACGTGACTGAAATTAATGTCACCAGTCCAACCTGCGTACGTGAAATTGATGCGCAATTTGGCACCTCGATTGCCGATGATTTATTTGATGTCCTTGAGGCAGGTTTAAAAGCTTAATTTTGCACTAGATTTAAAAGAGTCCTTCACGGGCTCTTTTTTTGGCCTGCGCTAAGGGGAGGGGAGCTTAAAAAGCAAAAAAACTGTAAGTGAATGCAATTAAAGTGAAAAATTGTCTGATTTTTTTTCAATTCTCATAGATTAATAATAAAACTAGTTTAAACTTTTAAAATAGTAGAAAAAAACAATCATACGCCTGTTGAAAAAAAGTAAATTACCTTTCACGGTCATGCGTTTGTGATTACAATTGTTTGCTTAAAATCGAATATCATTAGCCTCTTTTTAGAATTGAAGAATTAGACAGTGACCGAAGTAACGCAAGTAAAGCCGAAACATGTCATGATGATGGCTGCCGGAACCGGTGGTCACGTCTTTCCAGCGCTCGCTGTTGCCAAAGAGTTGCAACAACAAGGCTGTGAAGTTTCTTGGCTCGCAACGCCAACAGGTATGGAAAATCGCCTGCTTAAAAATCATAATATTCCAATTTATCAAATTGATATCCAAGGTGTACGCGGCAATGGAGTCGTGCGTAAGCTGATGGCACCATTTAAAATTCTCAAAGCTACATTGAGTGCCATGCGTTATATGAAACAACTCAAAGTCGATGCAGTTGCAGGCTTTGGGGGGTATGTGGCTGGGCCGGGTGGCTTGGCAGCTCGTGCATTGGGCATTCCAGTCATTATCCATGAACAAAATGCGGTGGCAGGTTTTACCAATACGCAGTTGTCACGTGTGGCCAAAATTGTTTGTCAGGCATTTCCAAATACCTTTCCAGCACAAGATAAAATCGTAACCACAGGGAATCCTGTACGTAAAGAAATTACAGAAATTTTAAATCCGTCATGGCGTTACCAAGAGCGTGAAAAAGCTGGGTTGCCATTACGGGTTTTAATTGTGGGTGGCTCACTGGGCGCACGTGCCTTAAATGAATGTGTGCCGGCAGCCTTGCAGCAATTAGAACAGCCACTCAGTGTATATCACCAGTGTGGTCAAAATAACGCTGAAAGCACATTGGCTCGTTATGCAAATGCACCTGAACATATGCAAGTTGAAGTTCAGCCGTTTATTGAAGATATGGCAGCAGCCTATTCTGCAGCGGATTTGATTATCTGCCGTGCTGGTGCGCTAACCGTCACTGAAATTGCGACAGCAGGTGTAGCAGCCGTGTTTGTTCCTCTGCCAAGTGCAGTGGATGACCATCAAACTGCAAATGCAGGGTTCTTGGCCAATATCAATGCTGCAAAAATTTGCCCACAAGCGGATATGACCGCAGAAAGTTTAACAGCGTTGTTGAAGCCGCTGATGAATCGCCAACGACTTATGGAAATGGCGGTTAAGGCTCGACAACAGGCACAACCCGATGCGACACAGCACGTGGTTGGTTTAATTCAAGATTTGTAAAATTCGAGTAATCTATGTCTCCATCAACGCCTGCCGATCAAGCGAAAAAGCTCATTAAAGTGCCAGAAATGCGCCGTATTAAACACATCCATTTTATTGGGATTGGTGGTGCGGGCATGTGCGGTATTGCCGAAGTATTGAAAAACCAAGGCTATAAAGTTTCAGGTTCAGATATTAAAGCGTCGAAAACCACGGCTCAGCTTGAAGAAAACGGCATTCAAGTTTTCATCGGTCATGCTGCTGAAAATATTCAAGGCGCCAATGTAATCGTGGTATCAACAGCTATTGATTCTGAAAACCCAGAAGTGAAAGCGGCGATTGAAACCCGTACACCTGTCGTGCGTCGTGCAGAAATGTTGGGTGAATTAATGCGTTACCGTCATGGTATTGCCGTTGCGGGGACGCATGGTAAAACCACGACAACCAGTCTGGTGACCTGCATGTTGGCAGAAGAAAATCTGGACCCAACTTATGTCATTGGTGGTTTATTAAATCGTACTGGTGTGAATGCTGCATTGGGTGCAAGCCGTTATATCGTGGCTGAAGCAGACGAATCAGATGCGTCATTCCTGCATTTACAGCCGATGGCAACGATTGTCACCAATATCGATGCTGACCATATGGATACCTATGGCGGTAGTTTCGATGTATTGAAAGATACCTTCGTACAATTCTTACAGCGCCTTCCATTTTACGGTTTAGCTGTGATGTGTGGTGATGATGCCAACATCCGTGAAATTATGCCGCGTATTGGTCGTCCTGTCGTGACTTATGGTTTCAATGAAGACAATGACATTCGTGCCGTTGATGTGGCTCAAGAAGGCATGCAATCACACTTTACAGTTTTGCGTAAAGACCGTGAGCCGTTACGTTTAACCATTAACTTGCCGGGTCTTCATAATATCTTAAATGCCTTGGCAGCGATTGGTATTGCAACGGATGAAGGCGTTTCTGATGCTGCGATTGCGCGTGCCTTAGAAAGCTTCAGTGGCGTAGGTCGTCGTTTCCAAGTCCAAGGCGAATTTGAAGTTGAAGATGGCTTGGTGAAATTGGTCGATGACTATGGTCACCATCCAAAAGAAGTGGAAGCGACCATTAAAGCTGCACGTGCAAGTCATCCAGATCGTCGTTTGGTGATGATGTTCCAGCCACATCGTTTTAGTCGTACGCGTGACTGTTTTGATGACTTCGTCGATGTCTTGTCACAAGTTGATCAACTGTTGTTATTAGAAGTTTATCCTGCAGGTGAAAAACCAATTGTGGGTGCGGATAGTCGTGCATTGGCTCGAAGCATTCGTCTACGTGGTGAAGTGGAGCCGATTCTCATCGATCCAGTAGAAGGCAACTTACAAGCAGTAATGAAAAAAGTGTTACAAGCAAATGACTTGTTATTAACACAGGGCGCAGGTAATGTTGGAGCAATCTCAATCGAACTTGCTCAAAACAATCTCTATGTAAAATGATCATCGCTTGGTGATCCAAAGTTTGTTTAGACTGTAGATAAAAGTTTAAGGATATAAACGTGTCAAATGCTTCAAAATTCGGCAAAGTTGCCGTGTTATTAGGTGGGAAATCTGCCGAACGTGAGGTTTCTCTCGATAGTGGTAAAGCTGTACTTGAAGCATTGGTGCGTTCGGGTGTAAATGCCGAAGCATTCGATCCGCAGCAACGCAGTGTGACTGAGTTGGTGGCTTATGACCGTGCATTTATCGTACTTCATGGCCGTGGTGGTGAAGATGGTCAAATTCAGGGTACTTTGGAATGGTTAAACATTCCGTACACTGGAACGGGCGTTCAAGGCTCAGCGATTGGTATGGATAAAGTCAAAACTAAACAAGTTTGGCAAGGTTCAGAACTACCGACAGCACCTTATCGTATTGTCAGTAAAGATTCAGATTTACAAGAAATTGTAGATTCAATTGGTTTGCCATTTATTATCAAGCCGGTGCATGAAGGTTCAAGCATTGGTATGAGCAAAGTTGAAAAAATTGAAGACTTTGCAACCGCAATTGCAAAAGCGACCCAGCATGATGCAGTCGTGATGGCTGAAAAATGGATTACCGGACGTGAATTTACCATTGTGATTTTAAATGGTCAGGCATTACCGGTGATTCGTTTAGAACCGCCTGCAGATGTGGCTTTTTATGATTACGAAGCGAAATATAACCGTAACGATGTGCAATATGGTATTCCATGTGGCTTGACTGAAGATGAAGAAAAGCGTCTACAAGCTTTATCTTTACGCGCTTTCCAAGCGGTAGGTGCGAGTGGTTGGGGCCGTATTGACGCGATGCAGGATGCAGAAGGAAACTTCTGGTTACTTGAGGTAAATACTGTTCCGGGTATGACCAGTCATTCTCTAGTACCAAAAGCGGCCAATGCCGTAGGTTATAGTTTTGATGATCTTTGTGTCGCGATTTTGGAACAAACCCTAACAGGTGCGGCACACTAAATTATGGCTCAACTTCCTGCGTCTATGCGCCGTAAACGTGCAGCAACGACATCGATACATGACAAACCACCGACACGTAAGGAAAAGCTTACCAATGTGGGTGGATGGCTGTTGTTGTTTATTGCATGTGTGGTCTTGATTGCCGGAATTTGGGGGCTATATAAAGTCATGACGGATGCACGTGTGGCTGAACTTGATGTGGTGGGTGTGCGGAGCGTCCAAGAAAAACAACAAGTCATGTCATACGTTTCACCGATGATGACTCAAAATTATTTTACCTCTGATTTACGTGTCATTCGTGACCGTACTTTAGAAATCTCGTGGGTCGATCGCGTGGTGGTATCGCGTGCTTGGCCAAATGCAATTCGTGTACGGGTGATGCCGCGTCAAGCAATTGCACGTTGGGGAACTGGGCGACTGTTAAGCGACAGTGGTGATGTATTTGCCGAATTAACCCCGACCAATCATCAGAATTTGCCGTTATTGCATGGGCCGACGAGTCAGTCCAAAATGATGATGCGTCGCTATAATGAAATTAATCAATTATTTATACCTGTTGGCATTCGTTTAAAAGAATTATATTTAACCGAACGAATGACTTGGTTTATGCAGTTTGATTCAGGCTTACGCGTGATTGTCGATCAAGATCAGACCATGAGTAAGTTGCAGCGTTTAAGTTATCTCGCACACAGTGACTTAAAACCTGTATGGCCACGAATTTCTGCCATCGATTTGCGCTACCGAAATGGTTTAGCGATTCAATGGAAAAACTCTGTGCCAGCAAAGTCGGTAAATGGTCAGTTTGTTGTAACCAGTGATGACATAGGCATTGCGAATGCAGCGCCGGTAAAGCCATAATGATCGGCTTTATAAGTAGAGGCTTTAAGCCATAAATTAAACAAACATGTGAATGGTAGTAGTAAATAATGAATGAAGCTGTTCCCTCGGTTGTTGCGATTGACATTGGGACACACAAAGTTTCAGTTTTGATTGGTAAGGTACACGCGCCAGACAATATCCAAGTGGTAGGGATGGCGACCGCTCGTAACCGCGGCATGAATAAAGGGAAAATTGTCAGTCTCGATAAAGTTGTTACCGCAATTAAAAATGCAGTGCAGGAAGCGGAAGATATGGCGGAATGTCGTGTACATTCTGCGTGGATTTCCATTCCAAGTGCTGAACTAAAAAGTTTTTATGCCTCTGGTCGCACTCCAATTGAAAATAATGACCATGCGATTACCACCAATGAAGTGGTGCGTGCATTAGAACTGGCCAAAGCCAGTCATTTAACGTCTGACCACTATTTGGTGAGTGCTGTACCTTTAGGTTTTGAACTAGATGATGAACCTGAGTGGGTATTAAACCCGATTCGCATGTCAGCACGGAGTATGACAGGGCATTATCATTTGATGATGTTGCCCATCAGCACCATGCAGAATTTGGATCGTGCATTAAAAGGCGCCAATATTGGTGTTGAACGCATGGTCATTTCATCATTAGCAACAGCTGAAGCCAGTTTGCTTAAAGATGAAAAAGAATATGGTGTGTGCTTGGTCGATATTGGTGCAGGTACGACCAATATCGCGGTGTATTTAGATGGTCGCTTGGCGATGACACATACCTTGCAACGTGGCGGTGAGCATGTAACACGTGATATTGCTGCTGTATTGCAAACCACAACAGAAGAAGCGGAACGCATTAAGCTGTTGTATGGTTGTGTCGACCTGAAAGTGGTTAAACCTGAAAGTATGATTCAGTTCCAAGGGATTGATGGTCCACAAACCATTAGCCGTATTGAACTGACCGAAATCATTATTGCGCGCTATGAAGAAATCTTTAATCAAGTGCGTAATGAATTGGTCGATCATGGTGCAATTCATGGTTTATACCATGGTGTTGTACTCACAGGTGATGCCTGCCAAATTGAAGGAATGGTGACATTTGCACGCCGGATTTTAGGTGTCTCTGCACATTTAGGTAATCCACCTATGCAAGTGTATGCCGATGATCAACAGCAAGCAGCTTTACGTCGTTCACAATACGCGACTGCCGCAGGTCTGTTAATTTTCAGTCAAAGCGAAACACAAGATACGATCGTTGAGCCAGAAGATACGGAAAAACTTTCAGTATTGAATCGGGTAAAACGGGCATGGTCGGGCTTCAATGACACCTTGAAGTCGATCTTTTAAGTTGAAATATTTGGGAATATTGTTGGGAAGTTGTACGGATTATTGCTTGTACTTGACAAGCTGGAACTTGGACAGCATTCTAAAAAACAATTTTTATTAAGATCAAGGCAGTATACGGGCTGAAGTGTCTGCCAATTATGGATTAGGAATTTTTTAGGCATGGCCTCATTTGAATTTTTAGAAGATGATCAAAGCGACAGCAACGGTCAAGCCCGTTTCACAGTATTCGGTGTAGGTGGTGCTGGCGGTAACGCTGTGCAACACATGTTGGAATCAGATATCGAGGGTGTGAAATTTGTTTGTGCCAATACAGACAAACAAGCACTCGATCGCATGAATGCACAATTTAAAATCCAACTGGGTGAGCAAAGTACCCGTGGTTTGGGTGCAGGTGCAAATCCACAAGTGGGTCAAACTGCTGCTGAAGAAAGCCGTGAGTTGATTCGCCAACACCTTGAAGGAACGGACATGGTGTTCGTGACTGCAGGTATGGGTGGTGGTACAGGTACAGGTGCTGCGCCAGTTGTTGCTGAAATTGCCAAAGAAATGGGTATCTTAACGGTAGGTGTGGTGACGACTCCGTTTAACTTTGAAGGTAAACGTCGTCAGCAATCTGCTGAGAAAGGTATCGAAGCACTTGAGCAACATGTTGATTCTCTGATTATTATTCCGAACCAACGCCTGCTAAAAGTGTTCCGCGATATTTCAATGAAAGATGCCTATAAAAAGGCAGACGATGTATTGTTAAATGCGGTGCGTAGTATCTTCGATCTTGTGGTGCGTCCTGGTCATATCAACCTTGACTTCGCCGATTTGAAAACTGCGATGAGTACACGTGGTTATGCCATGATGGGTGCAGGTTCTGGTCGTGGTGAAAACCGTGCACGTCAAGCTGCTGAACAAGCGATCCGTAGCCCATTGTTAGATAACGTGACGATCATGAATGCAAAAGGCATTTTGATTAACGTAACAGGTGGCGATGACGTAACCTTCGGTGAAATTGAAGAAATCACTGATGTAGTGAACCAAATTGTGGATCTTGATGAAGGTCAAGTTTTCTACGGTACGGTATTTGATCCAGATGCACGTGATGAAATTAGTGTAACGGTGATCGCAACGGGTTTAACGCGTAATTCTGCCGATTCTGCTGAGCCAGTGAAACGCCCTGTCGCACAAGCAACGCGTACAGTCGCTTCTGCACAAGCACCTGTAGATGAAGATGATGTACCAGCGATTCAACGTCAGCACAATGAAGCAGCTGCTCCGGCGGCTGCGGCGGCGTCAGCATCGAATTCACGCCCTACGCCAATGAGTATTCAAGACTACTTGAAAAATCAGCAACGTAAATAACATAAATTCAATGACTTAAGTGTCTATTGATTACAAAAGGTAGCTGATCAGCTACCTTTTTGTTTTTTATCAATGGCTAAATATGCTAACGTATAGCGGTTTTGTGAACTGATGATAGAAGACACATGTTGAAACAACGTACCCTGAAACGCATCGTGAAAGCGAGTGGCATCGGACTGCATAGTGGGCAAAAAGTGATGATTAACTTTGTGCCACATCATGCCGATGGGGGGATTGTGTTTCGTCGTATCGACTTAAATCCACCGATTGATATTCCAGCCGATGCTATGCTGATTCAAGAAGCATTCATGTGTTCTAACTTGGTGCAAGAAAATGCCAAGGTGGGCACAATTGAGCACATTATGAGTGCGATTGCTGGTTTAGGGATTGATAACCTGATCGTGGAAGTGTCGGCGTCTGAAGTGCCCATTATGGATGGGAGTGCCGGCCCGTTCATTTATTTGCTTATGCAAGGTGAACTACAAGAACAAAATGCACCTAAAAAATTCATAAAAATACGCAAACCTGTCGAAGCACTGATCGATGATAAACGTGCTGCCTTTCAACCGCATGACGGTTTCCAATTAAATTTTACGATTGATTTTGACCATCCTGCATTTAAGAAAGAATTTCAGTCGGCAACCATCGACTTTTCAACCGAAACATTTGTCTATGAAGTCAGTGAAGCGCGGACTTTTGGCTTTATGAAAGATTTGGATTATCTCAAAGCCAATAATTTGGCTTTGGGGGCGAGTCTCGAAAATGCCATTGGCGTAGATGAAAATGGTGTGGTCAATGAAGAGGGTTTACGCTTCTCGGATGAGTTTGTTCGTCACAAAATATTAGATGCTGTGGGTGATTTATATTTGCTTGGTCATCAAATTATTGCGAAATATGATGCCTATAAGTCAGGTCATGCATTAAATAATCAGTTATTACGCAATGTCAAAAGTGATCCAGATAGCTATGAAATTGTAACATTTGATGACATTAAAGATTGCCCAATTAGTTATGTGAATGTGACATAAGTCATTGTCTTATAATAGTGATGTTATATTGTATCACTTGTAAGTGTTAAGTCTGTCACATTCTGAATATTCAAATTTATCTGTTACAACTCGGTGGTTACTTTTTATTGCTTGCCAAACGCAGCATTGCTTGGCTAAGCTTAGGGTCGCTCACAAAGTCAGCAGCATTACGGAGTAAATCCTGAGTTTCTGTACTGAGGGTTCTTGAAATTTTTTCAGGGGAGTGGGGCGTTGGAGACGGAGTTCTCAGACGAACTTGAATCTTGTGTAAATCCTTGAATTCGTATATTTGTGATAATTGTGCAATATATTGCTTTTGCAAATAGGCCAACTGACTAATCAGTGCCTGATTTTCTCCAGTTAATATAAGTACACCATTTATATAACAAACAACTTGCCATTGATCCGGTTGGGGCAATAGCGGTTGAACAATTTTCGTAAGTTTCTGCCATGCAGCAACTTGCGTTGAGAGAAACGACAAGTTTCCTGTTTTTATGTGTTTTCTTGTTGGTTGAAAGACGTTGACAGGTTCTGACATACATATTTCCTACATGTTTATGTCTTAATCTTATGCGCTCCTTTTGGCTGATATCAAGGACGAAATCACACAAGGAACAAAAGAGAACAGTTTATAGAGGTTTTTTATGCATTTACGACGTATTTTATTGGCGTTTTCATTGGCAGCTTCGGCCGCTTCAGTCGCTTTTGCAGATTTAGTTGAATTAAATCAAGCAGACTCATCAGATCGTATTGAACAGTTAACTCGCACTTTGTCTCAAGGTGCTTACTCTGAAAGCAATGATATTGATGTTCCAGCGGAAACGAAGTTGAATGTTCAAATTCGTGAAAAATCAATTGAACTCAACAATGCGACAATCGCAAAAAAATACGGTTCAAGCAATTCCTCTCAAAACTATTCAGCAAGTTCAAATAATCCATATTCATGGTTAATTGCCCACCCACTTCCAGACATGAAGCGCGTGAGCTCAAATTATGGTGGCCGTACCATGGGTGGCCGTGCAGAAAATCATTCAGGTTTAGATCTTTCTGCGGCAAGTGGTACACCTATTTATGCAACGGGTTCAGGCATTGTAACCAAATCAGGCTGGGGCACAGGTTATGGCCAATATGTTGAAATCAACCATGGTAATGGTTACCTGACACGTTATGCACATGCATCACGCTTAATTGCACGTGTAGGCGACCGTGTTGCTGCGGGTGAGCATATTGCTAACGTTGGTTGTACTGGTCGTTGTACTGGCCCACATTTACATTACGAAGTAGTGAAAGATGGTCAACGTAAAAACCCATCAACGTATTTAGCGATGTTGCCATAAGCACATATAACATCTATATACGAAGCCATTGTCTGAACCTCTACAGACAATGGCTTTTTTATTTATCGCTAATAACTATAAAATTATCATTTTAAAAAATATTGTCTGTATGAAAAATGGCGAAAATTGACCCAAAAATGTAAATTTGTGTAATTGTTAATCAATGAGTATTTAGTAAATAAATAACAGAGCTATTTCGTATTCATTTGTGGCGATAACTGAGCTTAGCCAAAATATGGTACTAATAGAGCCATATATTTAGCACATAGGATAGGTGAAGTATGGCGTTTTATGGCGATACAGATGCGCAAGAAACCCAAGAATGGCAGGACGCATTTGATTCAGTTTTACAGCACATGGGAACTGACCGCGCTGCATTTTTGCTTGAAAAACTCTATCAACAAGCGATTGCTAAGCACGTTCCCATTCAGCGACTAAATACTCCTTACTTAAATACCATTTCAGTTGAAGAACAGCCACCTATGCCAGGTGATTCGGATATGGAGCGCCGTATTCGTGCGTTGATCCGCTGGAATGCCTTAGCGATGGTACTGCGTGCCAATAAAACAGGTGATGACTTAGGTGGTCACTTGGCAAGTTTTGCATCATCTGCAACTTTATATGACGTGGGCTTTAACCACTTCTTCCGTGCCAATAGCGACAGCTTTGGCGGTGACATGATCTATTATCAAGGTCACTGTGCGCCAGGTATCTATGCACGTTCGTTCTTAGAAGGTCGTTTGACTGAAGAACACTTAAATAATTTCCGTCGTGAAGTCGGCGGTAAAGGTTTGCCTTCATACCCACATCCGTACTTGATGCCAGATTATTGGCAGTTCCCAACTGTATCGATGGGTCTAGGTCCAATCATGTCGATCTATCAAGCACACATTCAAAAGTACTTGATGAACCGTGGCCTGATCAAAGAAGAAAACCGTAAAGTTTGGGCTTACCTCGGTGATGGTGAAATGGATGAACCTGAAAGTACAGGTGCCATTTCACTTGCAGGTCGTGAAAAGCTCGACAACCTAATTTGGGTCGTGAACTGTAACTTACAGCGTCTAGATGGCCCAGTTCGTGGTAACGGTAAAATTATTCAAGAACTTGAATCATTGTTCCGTGGTGCAGGCTGGCGGGTAATTAAAGTGGTATGGGGTCGTCATTGGGATCCGCTACTGGCAAAAGATGATTCAGGTGCCTTAAAAGCGGTGATGGAAGAAGCGGTCGATGGTGACTTCCAACGCTATCAAGTGAAAGGCGGTGCGTATACGCGTGCACATTTCTTTGGTAAGTATCCTGAAGCTGAAGAGTTGGTGCGCAACTTAAGCGATGAAGATATTGATAACCTGAACCGTGGTGGTCATGACCCATTCAAAGTGTATGCGGCTTATGCCGAAGCGATGAAGGAAACGGGTCAGCCAACAGTTATCTTGGCAAAAACAGTCAAAGGTTATGGTTTGTCGGAAGAGATTGAAGCAGTCAATAAGACGCATCAAATCAAGAAAATGCAGCTTGAGTCGTTGAAATACGTGCGTAACCGTTTCAACTTGCCATTTACCGATGAACAGCTTGAAGAAGTGCCATTCTACCGTCCAAGTGAAAATTCACCTGAAATTAAATACATGAAAGCACGTCGTGAGGCATTGGGTGGTTATTTACCTGCACGTCGTAAAGAAAGCGAGCAGCTGGCGATTCCTGAATTGTCTGTGTTTGATGCGGTACTCAAAGGCAGTGGCGGTAAAGAGCAATCGACGACCATGTTGATGGTACGTTTGATTTCATCATTATTGAAAGAAAAAGCCATTAAAGATCGTGTCGTACCAATTGTGCCAGATGAAGCGCGTACTTTCGGTTTGGAAGGTATGTTCCGTCAGTTGGGGATCTATGCTGCGCATGGTCAAAAATATACCCCTGAAGACCAAGAACAGTTGATGCATTACCGTGAAGCTAAAGATGGTCACATGTTACAAGAAGGGATTAACGAAGCGGGTGCGATGAGTGCTTGGGCTGCGTTAGGAACCAGTTATTCAACCAATAACTTGCCAATGATTCCGATGTATATGTACTACTCGATGTTTGGTTTCCAACGTATTGGTGATATTGCATGGGCTGCAGGTGATGCGCAGGCGCAAGGCTTCTTGCTCGGTGCAACTGCGGGTCGTACAACACTGAATGGTGAAGGTTTACAGCACCAAGATGGTCATTCACATATCTTGGCAAATACGATTCCAAACTGTATTTCTTATGACCCATGTTTTGGTTATGAGTTGGCAGTAATCGTACATGATGGTTTAAAACGCATGTACGTGAACCAAGAGCGTGTGTTCTACTACTTAACAGTAATGAATGAAAACTACGAACATCCAGCTATTCCTGAAGGTGCTGAAGAAGGCATTAAACGTGGTATGTATCTCTTCGAAGAAGATGAGAAAGCAACGGTTCAGTTGATGGGTTCAGGTGTGATTCTGCGCGAAGTAATCAAAGCAGCGAAAATCCTTCGTGATGAATATCAAATTCATTCAAACGTGTGGAGCGTCACTAGCTTTAACGAATTAGCTCGTGATGGTATGGCGTGTGAAGAATACAACCGCTTACATCCATTGGCTGAAGATACGAAAGAAGCTTGGGTCTCTCAATTGCTTCGTGAAAAAGACGGTATTGTGGTATCGGCAACTGACCACATGCGTGCATATAGCGAACAAATCCGTGCCTATCTTCCAGACAATCGTCCATTCGTTGCATTAGGTACAGATGGTTATGGTCGTTCAGATACACGTGGCAACTTACGTAGCTACTTTGGTGTCGATGCCGCACATATTGTGGTAGCAACATTGAAAAAACTCGCGGATGAAGGCGAAGTTGATGCACGTTTGGTTAAAGATGCCATCTCAAGCTTTGAACTAGATACTGACCGTCCAGTGGCATGGGCTCCGCAGGAAACGCCGGAACTGCATGCTGTGGCTGACTACAAAGAGGAGAACTAATCATGCAAATTACGACTCCTGATATTGGTGTAGATAAAGCAACGGTCGCTGAGATTTTAGTGAAAGTCGGCGACACCATTAGCGTTGATGACAGCATTGTGTTGTTAGAGTCTGACAAAGCCTCTGTTGAAGTGCCCAGCACTTCGGCAGGCGTGGTGAAAAGCATTGCAGTTAATCTGGGTGACAGTGTTGCTGAAGGTGCTGTGCTGATCGAGTTGGAATCAGAAGGTCAAAGTACTGCTACCGCTGAGCCAGTACAAAATGCAACTGAAGACCAAGCAGTAGAACCAACTCCGGTTGTGGAAGCAGAACAAGCTGCAGCAGCACCTGTTGCAGCCAATGCTACTCAGTCGCAAAGTATCGATGTGCAAGTTCCTGATATTGGCGTAGAAAAAGCTACGGTAAGTGAGATTTTGGTCTCTGTTGGTGATGAGATTGATGTCGATCAAAGTATTATCGTGGTGGAATCAGACAAAGCGACAGTCGAAGTCCCAAGTACTGTATCAGGCCGTGTTGAATCGATCACAATCAGTGCTGGCGATGTAGTGAAAGAAGGTGTAGTGATTTTAACGGTGAAAACGGCGGCTTCATCTGCTGCGGTTGAATCGGCTGCTGTGCAAGAAACTGCACAGCCTGTTGCTGCACCTGTTGTTGCAGAAGCAACACCAGCGCCGTCTACGGCTGCGGCGTCTGGACCTGTTGATATTGCAGTGCCTGACTTAGGTGTTGATAAAGCAGCAGTGGCTGAAATTTTAGTCGCTGTGGGTGATGTGGTTGAAAAAGACCAAAGCATCATCGTGGTGGAATCAGACAAAGCAACGGTAGAAGTGCCAAGCTCTACCGCTGGTAAAATCACCGCGATTCATGTCCAGTTAGGGCAAAGTGTCTCTGAAGGCGTCGCTTTAGTGACGATTGAAGCTGAAGGTCAAGCTGTTGCAGCACCCGCGCCAGCAGCGAAACCTACTCCAACTGTAGCACAGCCTGCGACAGTTGCTCCAAAAGCTGAAAGCAAAGTTGAAGCAGCACCGCAACCACAAGGCGCAGATAAGCTCACCAAAGAGCAAAATGCGGCGAATGCTAAAGTGTATGCAGGACCTGCCGTTCGTAAGCTTGCACGTGAATTGGGTGTGGTTTTAGCAGAAGTCAAAGCATCGGGCCCGCATGAGCGTTTAATGAAAGAAGATTTATTCGCTTATGTGAAAACCCGTTTGACCACTCCGCAAGTTGCACCTGCAGCTCAAGCTGTGGCACAGGTTTCAGGCTTGCCGAAATTGCCAAGCTTTGATGCTTTTGGTGGTGTGGAAGAGAAAGTTTTGACACGTTTACAACAAGTGTCGATTCCGCAATTGTCTTTAAACAATTTTATCCCGCAAGTGACGCAATTCGATGCTGCGGATATTACCGATCTTGAAGCTTGGCGTAATGATTTAAAAGCTAACTTTAAGAAAGAAGGTATTGGCTTAACCATTATGGCTTTCATCATCAAAGCAGTGGCTTATTTGTTGAAAGAAGAGCGTGAATTTGCAGGTCATTTGTCTGATGATGGCAAGTCAGTATTGCTACGCAATGAAATCCATATGGGGATTGCCGTTGCCACGCCTGATGGTTTGACCGTGCCTGTACTGCGTAATCCAGATCAAAAATCGATTAAGCAGATTGCAATTGAGCTGGGTGAGCTGAGTCAAAAAGCACGTGACAAAAAACTATCGCCAAAAGATCTACAAGGTGCGAATTTTACCATTACCAGTTTGGGTTCAATTGGTGGCACGGCATTTACACCGTTGGTCAACTGGCCACAGGTGGCGATTTTGGGTATTTCACCTGCAACCATGCAGCCAGTATGGAATGGTGAAAGCTTTGATCCACGTTTGATGCTGCCGCTGTCATTGTCATACGATCACCGTGTGATTAATGGAGCGGACGCTGCACGTTTTGCCAATAAACTGACGAAGCTGCTCAAAGATATCCGAACTTTATTGATCTAATCTGACCTGTTTAAGTTTCAAAATGAACCCTGCTTTGGCAGGGTTTTTTTTATGGCGTGGTGGTGGACTGACAAAGCCAATCAGGAAGTTCAATGGGTGAAGGGTACAGCTTTAATGCCGAGTTTGCGTTGAGGTTGTAGGTGAGTGGAAGCGTACGATGCGGGTGCGCCGTCGGCCAAAGCTTGTGCCTTAAATGTTCAAAGCGTTGGAAGTCTTTTAAAAATAAGCCCCAAAACTTTTCATAATGCTCCAGTTCTTGCACATGTTGATGCTGATAAGCATGTGTTTGACCTTGTTGGTGTTGAAAGTCATAGCCCATCAGCCAAATACGATGCGGTTGAAAGAGATGTGCGAGTGAATAGGCTTGAAGGCCGCAATTATTACCATAAACAAAGTACGGTGAATGAAATAACTCCGCTTGCGTATCGATGCGCACGGTTTTGAAGTTAATCACTTCATGTTCAGGATATGGCCGGTTGTGACCTAAACCACATCCGCTAATGATGTCACCTTGAAAGCAGGCTTTGAGCATGGGCTGATACTGTAACCACCATGCATAGTCTGAATGATGAGCAATTTGAGCCTGAGGAAGTTGAAGAAAACTTTGATTACAGCAAATGATCAGCAGTTTTTTTGAGGGCTGAATGGTGGTTAAGTCGAAATTGAGCTGAGATGGACCACCTGCAATGATTAATACATCCTGCACATGCATATAGTGTTGAATAAATTCTTGAAATTTTTGATTATTGTTTTGCATATCAAATTGAGTCATCGAAAATTAAAATTGCGAAAACATGCATTCCTCGCTAGAATAACATTACTTCATTGGGGAGTAGCCGCTTTTTACGCAAAGTAAAAAGGTGATGGTCAACATATTTGCTCTAAAACGAGCATGGTCATCATAGCAAAGAACCAAATGAGCTCTTCGTAGCTTTCTTTTGTTGGCAAGACCTTTGATTTATCACTCTGCACATTGGCTAGCAGGAGGGATAAGTCATCGGTATATGTTTTTGCTAGCCAGAGAAATGCACCATGTTAACCGCTTTCTTCATTTCCCTTGCTGTTGTTGCCCTGTCAGAAATGGGCGATAAAACACAATTACTTGCTTTACTGCTTGCTGCACGTTTTCGTAAACCCGTTCCGATCTTAATTGCAATTTTCCTCGCGACTGTGGTGAACCACGGGGTTTCTGCTGTGTTGGGTCAATGGATTACCACTGTTTTAAGTCCAACCGTTTTATTGTGGATCGTTTCTCTGGGCTTTATTGCTATGGCGGTGTGGATGTTGATCCCCGATCAATTGGATGATGAATCTGAAAGTATCAATAAGTGGCAAAAATATGGGGTTTTCACCGCCACTTTCGTTTTGTTCTTCTTGGCTGAAATTGGAGATAAAACCCAAATTGCCACTGTTGCACTGGCTGCACGCTTTGACAGTATTGGCTGGGTGACTTTGGGGACGACACTAGGCATCATGTTGGTTAATGCGCCTGCGGTATTTATTGGGAACAAACTAGCAGAAAAACTACCGATTTCACTGATTCATAAAATTGGCGCCCTAGTATTCTTGGTGATTGGTTTGGCTGCGTTGGCACAACACTATTTATTTTAAATAATGATCTCACCATATTAAAAATACATGAAATCCTGAGTTAAAAACTCAGGATTCTTTGCCAATAAATGAGACCCAATTCACTGATATTTCAGATAATATTGACTGAATATTTATTGTAAGTTTCCCTAAATAAATATATGTTATTAACCTATAGAATATATTTTTTTTGATAAAAAATTTGGGGAATGGGAATGGCTTTCGAACGCACAACATCACAGGTACTTTATGATGATGGAAAGCATAAATGTATTAGCTTTACCAGCTTGGTAAAAGGCGAGGGCGTACAGGCGAACCAGTTCCTGATTTTGGATAATGAGCGCGCAGCGGTGCTCGATCCGGGTGGTGACTTGACCTATGTCCCACTGACTATGGAACTGAATAAATATACCCGTTTGACCAATCTTGACTATGTGATGGCCTCGCATCAGGACCCAGACATTATTACCTCGATGCCGCGTTGGTTGGTTTATACTGACGCCAAAGTGGTGGCATCTAAGCTGTGGGCGCGTTTCTTACCGCATTTAAACTCTGCATTTATGAGTGACCGGATGAAAGGCAACTGGTTGGATCGTCTGATCGAACTGCCAGATCATGGTCAGGTGATTCCATTAGGCAATAGTCATTTGGTGGCTGTTCCTGCACATTTCCTACATTCGGTTGGTAACTTCCAATTTTATGACCCGATTGCCAAAATTTTATTCTCAGGGGATATGGGCGCATCTATGGTGGATGATGCCTCTAAACCTTTAGAAAATTTTGCCGCTCATATTCCTAAAATGAAAGGCTTCCATCAGCGCTACATGTGTTCGAACAAAGTGATCCGTCTGTGGGTCAACATGGTACGGACGATGGATGTGGAAATGATCGTACCGCAGCACGGCACGCCATTTATTGGTAAAGAACAGATCAACCAATTCTTAGATTGGATCGAAACCTTGCAGTGTGGTGTCGATTTAATGGATGAAACAGTCTTTACTTGCCCAGTATAATGACTTGAAAATTCAGAAAAAATAATTGAGTTTGCAGATAACATTTTTTAGTATTTTTCGTCCATAAAATAAGCCTTTAGATGACGAGAATAGATAAAAATGTTGTCTCAAATACCGACTCAGGATGCATGTTTAACCTGTGGAGCATGTTGTGCTCACTATCGCGTTTCTTTTTATTGGGCAGAAGGGCTAAATATGCCTGAACATTATACGGAACCTGTGACATCGGTGTATTCATGTATGGTGGGTACGAATCAGGCAAATCCACGTTGTATTGCTTTGGGTGGAGAAGTAGGCAAACAGGTGAGTTGTAACATGTATGAGGCACGTAGTTCATCTTGTAAAGAAGTTCAAATCGCCGATGAGCAATGTAATAAAGCACGCATCGCGCATCAAATGATTCCATTGATCAGTATTCCACTGCATGACGCTGAAAATGACGAAGATTTCGATCAAGTCAGTTAAGGCTTTATTTCCAGAATAAATTTATTGAAATCTAAGAGGTAGAATCTTCGGATTCTGCCTGTATTGCACTGGATGCTGACCAACCCCCAGAGTATTCTTGCTGAAAACAGCATATTTGATGGTTAATATTGAAAACTCCGTAAAGAATTGCGGCAATTAAAATGAAAATTGAACGGAAATTTGTATATAATGGCTCACGGAAATTACCAGCGAGACTGTTATGTTGACCATCGTTCAAGAAGCCCTAACCTTTGATGATGTCTTATTACTCCCTGCCTATTCTACTGTTCTCCCAAAAGATGTCTCTCTTAAGACACGTTTCACACGTGGCATCAATTTGAATATTCCACTTGTTTCTGCTGCAATGGATACTGTGACTGAATCACGTATGGCGATTGCAATGGCGCAAAACGGTGGTATCGGTATCCTGCATAAAAACATGGATATTGCTGCACAAGCTGCAGAAGTTCGCCGCGTGAAAAAATTTGAAGCAGGTATGGTGAAAGACCCAATTACCGTTACACCAGAAACGACTGTACGTGAGCTGATTGCTTTAACTCAAGCAAATAACATCAGCGGTGTACCAGTGGTGAAAGACGGTCAAGTGGTGGGTATTGTTACTGGTCGTGACACTCGTTTTGAAACCAATCTTGAGCAACCTGTTAGTAACATCATGACAGGTCATGATCGTTTGGTGACTGTTCGTGAAAACGAATCAAAAGAAAATATCCAAGCATTACTTCAAAAACACCGTATTGAAAAAGTCCTTGTTGTAAATGACAACAACGAACTGAAAGGTTTAATCACGGTTACTGATTTCCGTAAAGCTGAAAACTATCCAAACAGCTGCAAAGATGACTTAGGTCGTTTACGCGTTGGTGCTGCAGTTGGTACAGGTGCAGAAACACCAAGTCGTGTAGAAGCATTGGTAGAAGCGGGTGTTGATGCGATTGTTGTTGATACTGCACATGGTCACTCTGCAGGTGTAATTGAACGTGTACGTTGGGTTAAAGCCAACTATCCACAAGTTCAAGTGATTGGCGGTAACATCGCGACTGGTGATGCAGCACTTGCATTATTAGATGCTGGCGCAGATGCAGTGAAAGTGGGTATTGGCCCAGGTTCAATCTGTACTACACGTATCGTTGCTGGTATTGGTATGCCGCAAATCTCTGCGATTGACAGCGTTGCCAATGCACTGAAAGACCAAATTCCATTGATCGCAGACGGTGGTATCCGTTTCTCTGGTGATATGGCAAAAGCGATTGGTGCAGGTGCGAGTACCATCATGGTAGGTTCATTGATGGCGGGTACTGAAGAAGCACCAGGCGAAGTTGAATTCTTCCAAGGTCGTTACTACAAAGCGTATCGTGGTATGGGTTCATTGGGTGCGATGGCAGGTGCAACAGGTTCTGCTGACCGTTATTTCCAAGACTCAAAAGCCGGTGCTGAAAAACTTGTACCAGAAGGTATTGAAGGTCGCGTACCGTACAAAGGCCCAATGGGTAACATCGTTCATCAAATGATGGGTGGTTTACGTTCATCTATGGGTTATACCGGTTCTGCAGTGATCGATGACTTACGTAAAAATGCACAGTTTGTCAAAATTACTGCGGCAGGTATGTCTGAATCTCACGTACATGACGTGACTATTACTAAAGAAGCACCAAACTACCGTGTTGGTTGATATTTAGTAGCTTTTAGCCGAAAAGGCCGTCATTAATATGACGGCCTTTTTGTTTTTGGTGTAAAGTATTTGCAGTAAAAAGTGATGATTAAGATCACCATTAAGAAGTGAGTACAACATGAGTTATTTTGGTACAGATGGCATTCGTGGCAAATTCGGTGAATTGCCTATTACCCCTGAATTTGCATTAAAACTAGGATTTGCCGCAGGTAAAGTATTAAAACAATACAGTAAAAAAGCAAAGCCCATCGTTGTACTAGGTAAAGATACCCGATTATCGGGCTATATTTTAGAGTCAGCATTACAAGCCGGTTTAAACGCAGCAGGTGTTTATGTTCATTTGCTGGGTCCATTACCTACACCCGCAATTGCCCATTTAACCCGTGCATTACATGCCAGCTTAGGCATCGTGATCTCGGCGTCGCATAACCCTTATTTTGATAATGGCATTAAGTTCTTCTCGAGCGAAGGTAAAAAATTGCCGGATGAAATTCAAGAAGCCATAAACAAAGAACTTGAAAATGACTTGGTGATCGAAGACCCTGCAAACTTAGGTAAAAGTGTGCGTGTAAAAGATGCCAATGGTCGTTATATCGAGTTTTGTAAATCAACCTTCCCGTACCATTTTGACCTGACAGGCTTAAAAATTGTAGTGGACTGTGCTAATGGTGCAGCCTATAGCGTTGGCCCTTCGGTGTATCGTGAACTCGGTGCAAAAGTGATTGCGCTGTTTAATGAACCGGATGGTTTGAACATCAATAAAGACTGTGGTTCGACGCATCCTGAATTTTTACAAAAAGCAGTGGTTGAACATCAGGCGGATTTAGGGATCGCTTTTGATGGTGATGCTGACCGCGTGATTATGGTCGATAAAAACGGTCAGCAAATTACTGGTGACCATATTCTTTATATTTTAGCCACTCAAGCGAGTCAAAAACCTGCGGGTATCGTGGGTACGGTTATGAGCAATATGGCGCTTGAAATTGCGCTAGATAAAGCCCAAGTGCCATTACTGCGTGCCAAAGTCGGTGATCGTTATGTATTGCAAGGTTTGGAAGAAAAAGGTTGGGTAACAGGTGGTGAGCCATCAGGTCATATTCTGACTTTGGACAAGAGCACCACAGGTGATGCGATCATTGCTTCACTTCAGGTGTTAACGGTGATGGTTGAGCAAGGTAAAGCTTTGCATGAATTGGTGGAAGGGTTTGAGTTATTACCAAATGTCTTGGTGAATGTTCGCTTGGCTGCGATGTTTGATCCCTACGCCGTACCTGCACTGGTGAGCGAGTTTGAAAAAGCTGAAGCTCAGCTTAAAGGGCGTGGTCGCATCTTGATTCGTAAATCAGGCACAGAGCCGGTCATTCGTGTCATGGTTGAAGGTAATGACCTTGAAGAAGTCACCGCATTGGCAAATCATTTGGCCGATGCTGTTCGTGCCAATGCAGCTTAAATCAAGAGGGGAAATTGCATGAATGATGTGATTAAGGACTTAAGTGAACTGCGTTTAACTTATCAAAAAGGTGAGTTGCATGAAGATCAGGTGAACCGTGATCCACATGAGCAGTTTTTATTATGGTTTAACCATGCCTTAGCAGCACAACTGCATGAACCCTATGCTATGTCTTTGGCTACGGCAAATGCCCAAGGTCGTCCGCACGTGCGGACGGTCTTGTTGCGCGGTGCGACCCATGCAGGTTATGACTTCTACACCAACTATGACAGTCAAAAAGGCAATGATCTGCTCGATAATCCTTATGCAGAATTATTGTTTTATTGGCAAGAGCAGGAACGTCAAATTCGGGTCAGTGGTCGTGTGGAAAAGATATCTCTCGAAGAATCGACAGATTATTACCATAAGCGACCGCGTGATAGCCAAATTGCAGCGCACATTAGTACTCCACAAAGTGGTGTTATCGCTAGTCGTGAAGAATTACAACAGCGTTTCCAAAATTTGCATGATCAAGTGGAAAGCAAAGACGTTTTGGAGAAACCTGAGTTTTGGGGCGGCTATCGTTTAGTTCCGGATTATTATGAATTTTGGCAAGGCCGTCCGAATCGTTTACATGACCGCTTGAGTTATAAACTACAGGATGGTCAATGGGTTTTACAGCGACTGATGCCATAAATGTCTAAACTTTTAATTCAACAAAGACCCTATTTGACGCGCCCTGAAGATATTCAGGGCGTTGCGCCGTTTATTGCGGACTTATTGGCACGTCGCGGGGTTTCTTCCGCACAAGAACTGGAATTGAAGCTTAAGCACTTACATGCGCCAAACTTAAAGGGTTTAGAGCAAGCGATTGAAATAATCGATCAAGCAATTGATACTCAAAAGAAAATCGTCATTGTTGGTGATTATGATGCCGATGGTGCAACCAGTACTGCATTGATGGTCTTGGCACTGCGTGATATGGGTGCGGATGTTGAATATCTGGTTCCAGATCGGTTCAAATATGGTTATGGCCTGACACCCGCCATTGCCGATTTGGCCTTCGTGAGTTTTACCCCAGATGTGCTGATTACAGTCGATAATGGTATTTCGAGCCATGCTGGTGTAGCACAGGCACAGGCGCATGGTATGCAGGTGATCATTACCGACCATCACCTGACCACTAAGGAAACACCACAAGCAGAAGCGGTGGTAAATCCCAATCAGTTGGGATGTGAATTTCCAAGTAAAGCCTTGGCTGGCGTAGGTGTTGCATTTTATGTGTTGGCCAATTTGGCCAGTATGCGTAAAAAAAATGCTAAATCCACAGCCAACCTCAGCCAATATTTGGATTTGGTGGCTTTAGGCACTTATGCCGATGTTGCAAGTCTAGATCTGAATAATCGGATCTTGATCGATGCTGGTTTGAAGCGGATTCAGCAAGGACTATGTCGTCCAGGGATCAGTGCATTATTGGATATCGCTGGTCGTGATCCCGCACAGTTAAAAGCACAAGACTTGGGCTTTGTGGTCGGCCCACGACTCAATGCAGCTGGGCGTATGGAGACTATGGATATTGGGATTGAGTGTCTGATTGCGGCAGATTTAAGTACGGCTTATCCGATTGCGCAGCAGTTGAATCAACTCAATATTGAAAGACGCCAAGTCGAAGGGCAGATTAAACAGGAAGCTCTGGCTGAGTTAGAACATATTCAGCTTGATCAGGATAACTTACCTGCAGCCTTGATCATGTTTGAACAGCATTGGCATCAAGGGGTGATTGGGATTGTTGCAGGGCGTTTGAAAGAACAATTTCATAGACCTGCAATCGTCTTTGCCGCAGATGAGGATGGCGTACATATTAAAGGCTCTGCGCGTTCTATCGAAGGTATTCATATTCGAGACAGTATTGAGCGTATTGCTGAATTACATCCGCATTTGGTGAGTCATTTTGGCGGGCATGCAGCCGCAGCAGGACTAACCATTCAAAAGCAGCATTTTTCTGAATTTAAAACCGCTTTTGAAGCACTCATCGCTGCGCAAGATGAAAGTTTATTTCAGGCCACTATTTGGACAGATGGCGAATTGCCCGATTCGGCCATTAATGTCGAAACCGTCGATCTTCTGCAAAATTTAAGTCCATGGGGACAAAAATTCCCTGCACCGGTCTATGAAGGCCTATTTAAAATTTTAGATTATCGTTGGTTGAAAGATGTGCATCTGAAATTAAAACTTGCTTTAGATAATGGTTTAATGGTGGACGCAATTGCATTTAATGCGGCAGAAAAATATGAATTTAATCCTATGCAAGATAAAATCCGCTTGGTCTACGAACTCGATAAAAATGAATTTAGAGGAAATGTCAGTGTTCAATTGAGAGTTTTACACTTGGCTTAATAAATTCCATTTTTACAGGCAAATAAAAAACCGCTCAGAAGAGCGGTTTTTTTTATGGTTTTGACTTCAATGGATTAGAAGCGGTATTTCGCTGCTACACCAAATGAATTGTAGTCATTGTTGCCAACTTCACCGAAACCAACACGACCTTCAAGGCTCACTTGTTGGTTGAAGAATTTACGTGCATTGATCCCTACTTCGTTACGATCAGTGACATCGTTGTTGTAGTAGTCAGCACCAACACTGAATGTTTTGTCGATGAAGTAATCCGCTGCTAGATTGAATTCATCTAGATCACCGAATGCTGCACCCGCTTCAAGGTTGATGTCTTTACCATTGCTTAAAGTTGTTACGTATTTAGCACGTAAAGTTGGATCTACACCGTCGTCATCGTCATTGTCCCAACCTTTTAGACCGGCAGCAACTAAGAAACCAGGTGCAGGAAGGTAACCCACTTCAGCTGCATAATAAGTTGTATCGTTGTCTACTGTGCCGAATGGAGTGTCAACTTCGACATTATTACGGCTTACATCACCAGATACATAGAAATCTGAGTTTGGTACGAAATATTCGATACCAACGCCATAAGTATTGTCGTCAACATCGCCACGGTCAGCGAAAGTTGCATGTGCATTTACGTTACTTGCACGGTTTAAGAATGCAGCTTCTGCAAGAGGAGCGTTACGCGTTTGAACAGGGTTGAAGTAATAAGTACCGTTTACACCAAATTCACTGCCAGAGCTTCCATTATCTGGGTCGATGTAACCAGCTGAAGCGCCCACTTCTGCTTGATAAGCATGAGCTGTACCTGTAATAGCAAGTGCAGAAAGAAGTGCTGAAGCAATTGCGAGTTTTTTCATGGAAACTACCCCTCTAAATTGTTTGGCTAAATTTAATACATTTTTTGTTACAAGTTTTAGTCTAGAGAATTTTTAAAGAAGGTCAATCGCTGCAAAGTTGCAGAACTGTGTATTCGGTAATTTTATGTAATTTTAATTATTTAAAATATTGAAAAATATATAATTATTATTAATGTTTTGTTTTATTAAAACTGTGTAGATATTATGAATTTGTAGATTATTTGGTCAACAACTGGACTTTTTTTAAAGTAAATATTACATCGAAAAGAAAAAAGCACCACAAATTTGAGGTGCTTTTTTAATGCACATTCCTAATTCAAACGAAATTAGAAACGGAAAGTTGCATTGATGTTGAACGCTTGAACGTCATCACCAAAACCAACTTGACCACCGATTGCTAGGTTCGGGTTAAGGAAGTATTTTGAACGAATAGCGAAGTAATCCGTGTCTTCATCACCATCATCTTCGATGTTGTAAGATGCACCAATGCTAAAAGCTTGGTCGAAGTAGTAGTCTGCACCAATCGTAACAGAGTCTAAATCACCAAAAGCGCCATCTGCCTCTAGGTTGATGTATTGACCATTGTTCAAAGGCGCAACATATTTTGCTTTTACAGCAAAACGGTTGTCTTCGTCTTCATCATTGTCGCCTTGATAGCCATCAATACCAACAGCAAGTAAAAGGTTAGAGACAGGTAAATAACCTACTAATGCGCGGTATGTTGTTGAATCATAGTCCTCGCTTGCTGAAATGCCAGCAACTTTTACTTCAGCTTTTTCTTCTTTGTAGCCTAATTCACCATTAAAGTAGAATTGTTCAAAGAAGTATTCAGCACCTAATGAAATATGGTGGCTGTCATATTCTGCTTTGCCTGCAAGCGGACCTGAAACAGGAAAATAATCTGATACATCAACTGTTTTTGTATCTAAATATTGATAGCTATATTTAGCATAAATATTGCTGTTATGGCCTAAAAATGCAGCTTCGTTTAATGGGCCATTTTTAGGGTTTACTGAGTCTAAATATAACGTGCCTTGTAAGTTGAACAATCCGTTTGAATCTACGATGTCATTGTCCCAATCTGTATAAGTAAAACCGCCATCAACTTGACCATCATAAGCAAAAGTTGATGAAGTGATAACAGCTAACCCTAGTGCAAGTAATGTCTTTTTCATAAAACCCTCGAAACATTATTGTTGTAAAAAAAATGTAATAAATAGTAATGCGAGCGTATTGTTCATATTATGTGCATTGAAGTCAATGATTTGGATGATCAATCTGGCTGAAACTGTGCAAATGCTCTGTGATATAATAGGCGGCTATTTAAGCCAAATTTTTTGATTGAGAGTAATTCACGTGGAAATTAATCCGTATCTATTACAGCTAAAAGACTTAAACGACCGTGGTCAAACATTACGGGGGTATCTTTGACTACGATCTGAAAAAAGAGCGTTTAGAAGAGGTTCTACGTGAGCTGGAAGACCCAGCAATTTGGAATGATCAAAGCCGTGCACAAGCAATGGCAAAAGAAAAAGGTGAACTCGAAAACGTCATTAACGTGCTCGAAGGGCTTTCAACTCAGCTAGAAGATGCCCAAGCGATGCTGGATCTTGCGGTTGAAGCAGAAGAAGAAAGCTTACTTGTGGATGTGCAAGCAGAGTTAACTTCAGCGGAAGCAGAACTTGCGAAATTAGAATTCCGTCGTATGTTCAGTAATCCGATGGACCCGAACCCATGCTATGTCGAAATTCAAGCGGGTTCTGGTGGTACTGAAGCACAGGATTGGGCATCCATGTTACTGCGTATGTATCTACGTTGGATTGAACGTCATGGCTTTAAAGCAGAAGTGATGGAAGAGTCTGATGGTGATGTGGCAGGGATCAAGTCTGCAACGATCCGTGTAGAAGGTGAGTATGCATATGGTTGGTTACGTACAGAATCCGGCGTACACCGTTTAGTCCGTAAGTCACCTTTTGACTCGGGTAATCGTCGCCATACTTCATTCTCAGCGGTTTTTGTATCGCCTGAAATTGATGACAATATTGAAATTGAAATCAATCCAGCTGATGTACGTACTGATACCTATCGTGCATCTGGTGCGGGTGGTCAGCACATTAACAAAACAGACTC
The DNA here is from genome assembly GCF_013418435.1 of Acinetobacter sp. YH12142. NCBI lineage: Bacteria > Pseudomonadati > Pseudomonadota > Gammaproteobacteria > Moraxellales > Moraxellaceae > Acinetobacter > Acinetobacter sp. YH12142. The sequence goes on from NZ_VPCB01000001.1 coordinate 119,124, forward strand.
TGCGGTACGTTTAACTCACGCTCCAACAGGGATTGTGGTGGCATGTCAGAACCAACGTTCACAGCACGCCAACCGTGACCATGCATGGAAACAGTTACGTGCAAAATTGTACGAACTTGAAATGCAAAAACGTAATGATGCGGCACAAGCGTTGGAAGATACCAAGTCAGATATCGGTTGGGGCAGCCAAATTCGCTCATACGTTTTAGATGACTCGCGTATTAAAGACTTACGTACCAGTGTGGAAAGTTCAAACACTGGTGCAGTGCTTGATGGCGATTTAGATAAGTTTATTGAAGCCAGCCTCAAACAAGGTTTGTAATTTAAATTTATATAGAAAACAAAGTTCTATCTGTTTTTGATCATCATATCTAAAAAAATCGATATAAAAATCGAAAAAATACGATATAGTGTATTCAAGATGCTGAATAGAACTTTGTTGTCCAAATTTTTATTTAATTAAACCCGTTTAAATTATGGATATTGATTTAATTTTTAAAGCACTTGCCAATCCGACTCGACGTCAAATCTTGGAATGGTTGAAAACACCTGAACAATTTTTGTCAGAAGAACAATGTGGCGGCTTTAATCGTGGTGTATGCGCTGGCAATATCGAAAAACTCGGTAATGTTTCGCAGTCTACGATGTCTAATCATTTGTCTGTGTTACAACAGGCGGGCTTAATTCAAGCCGAGAAATATGGTCAATGGTCGTATTTTTCGCGCAATGAAGAACTCATTCAGCAATATATTGATTATCTGCAGAACTCACTTTAAATCATTTTTCGCATTTGAAGTGTTAGGCGAGACATATATGGCTGAACTTAATACTCCTCTCATTTTGGGTGATTTACACCTCAAAAATCGCGTTGTAATGGCGCCACTAACCCGTAGTCGTGCAACCATTGACCGTGTTCCAACGCCGATGATGGCTGAATATTATGCACAGCGTGCAAGTGCTGGATTAATCATTTCAGAAGCAACAGTCATTTCAGAAGCAGCTAATGGCTATTTGCAGACGCCGGGTTTATTTACCGATGCTCAAGTTCAGGGCTGGAAATTGGTGACCCAAGCCGTACATGAACAGCAAGGTTTAATTGTGGCACAATTGTGGCATGTCGGACGTGTCTCACATCCCGACCTTTTGAATGGTGATACACCAGTTTCTGCCAGTGCGGTACAACAGGCGGGTTATGTCAGTCTGCTTCGCCCAAAACGCGAATATGTCGTGCCACGTCCATTAGAGATTGCAGAAATCAAAAGCATTGTAGAACAATACAAACAGTCTGCGATCAAAGCCAAAGAAGCCGGTTTTGATGGTGTGGAATTGCATGCGGCCAATGGTTATTTGATCGATCAATTCCTACAAAGCAAAACCAATTTACGTGAAGATGAGTATGGTGGTTCTGTCGAAAACCGCGCACGTTTATTGCTTGAAGTGGTGGATGCGCTGATCGAAGTGTGGGGTGCAGGTCGTGTAGGTGTACATCTTGCGCCGCGTGGTGATGAACACGATATGGGCGATCATGATCCACGTGAAACCTTTGGCTATGCCTTAGAGCAGTTGGGGCAGAGGAAGATTGCATTTTTCTTTACCCGTGAATATCTGGCGGATGACAGTATTAGTGACTATCTGAAACAGCGCTCAAATGGAGTGCCGTACATTGCCAATATGCGTTTAAGCCGTGAAGATGCTGTTGATTTATTGGCCTCAGGTAAAGCCGATGCGGTGTCTTTTGGTAAAGCTTATATTGCCAATCCAGATTTGTTTGAACGTTTGCTAGCGAATGCTGCACTGAATGAATTGCAGTTGGAAAATATGATTGGAACAGATGTTGCCGAAGGCTATATTGATTATCCAAGCATGAAAAATAAATTTGGTTCAGGTCGTTCAACCTATTAATCGACACTTGAATACGCATTATCCATTAACATGTGGATAATGCTCTGATATATTCTGCCGATTCAAACCGTTTTTGAGCGTAATAATTTGACTACTCCTTTTTGGTATAACGCAGCTTTGGCGCTGATTAAGCCGCTATATCAATGGCGCATCAAAAAACGTGCTGAAGATTTCCAACTATATCAGCAAGAGTGTATTGAGCGCTTTGGGCCATTTCAGCCAGTTAAAAACCGTAATGCAATTTGGTTTCATGTGGTTTCCGTCGGAGAAACTAACGCTGCGCAGCCGCTGATTGAACATTATCTCAAAGCAGGTCATCCGGTCTTAGTTACCAATACCACCAAAACCGGACAAGCGCGTGCGAAACAATTATTTTTAAAAGCACCGTATGAATCGCTATTTCAGGCCGTGTATCTGCCAGCAGATCAAAAAAAATTAGTCCGTCGTTTTATCGAAAAATATCAACCAAAAATGTTGGCTCTAGTTGAAACTGAACTCTGGCCAAATTTGATGATTGAAGCCGATCAGGCCAACGTTCCGTGTTTATTAATTAATGCCAGATTATCTGAAAAATCGGCGAAAGGTTATGGCAAAGTCCCGAGTTTGACGCAGCCGATGCTAAAGAGTTTGAAACAATTATTGGCGCAAGATCAGGCAACTTTAGCGCGATTTATTGAATTGGGTGCAAACCCGCATACCAGTCAGGTCGTGGGAAGTATCAAATTTGATATTCATGCGCCCGATAGCTTTGTGCAACAAGCAGCGCAGTTACGAAAAGATTGGGATTTGCAAGGCCGCAAAATCATTACCATTGCCAGTACGCATGCGCCAGAAGAACAAAAACTACTCGCAGCGCTGCAGCCGATTTTGCAACAACAGCCTGAGCTGTTATGTATCGTCGTACCACGGCATCCTGAACGCTTTGATGACGTTTTTGTAGAAGCGCAGAAACTGAATTTACGCACACAGCGCCGCAGTTTAAAGCAAACGATTCAGCCTGAAACACAAGTATATTTGGCGGATAGTATGGGCGAATTATGGCTTTGGCTGGCACTGAGTCAGGCGTGTTTTGTCGGTGGTTCTTTAAATGAACCGGGCGGTGGACATAATATTTTGGAGCCTATCGCGCTGCATGTCCCGACAGTATTAGGTCAGCATTATTTTAATTTTCAAACCATTGTGGATGAGTTCGTTGCTGCTCAAGGCGTGAGAGTAGTGCAAGATGCAGAACAGGCTGCTCAGGTGTTGTTTGAGTTAATCGAAGATAAGCTTCAAGCTCAGTGTTTGAATGCTGCAGCGCAGCAGATTATGCAAAAGAATACAGGGTCATTGGCTCAACATATTCAAGTGATTGATCAGTACCTTTAAGTTTTAATTTTGCGATACATTAATTTTTATTAGGCAAGTTTTATCACGGCCTTATTTTATGGTGATCGTTGAACATCCTATTCGTAGGCATAATCTACTTTTAAAGGATTAAAAGTAGCAAAAATCCTCTGTACGCTGAAGGTACTTCCTGTACCTCAGCGCACAGGCGACATCCATGTCGCCTGTCCTCAATGACATATGCTTTGCGTGAATTGATATGGTTATTTATGAACATCGTCTTGCTTGATCCTCGTCAAACTGAATCTGAACTTTGGAGTATTAGCGCCAAACGTCAAATTGAGCATTTAAAAAACCATGTGAATATACAGGTGGGCGATACACTCAAAGTCGGTATTCGGGAAGGAAAGCGTTATTTAACCCAAATCGTCAGTATCAGTGATGAGCGCATTCAACTTAAACCCTTACAAGAAGAAGAAGTACCTGCAAAGCATCCGGTGACTTTAATTGTGGCAATGCCTCGTCCGAAAGTGTTGCGCCGTCTGATCATGGATGCCGTCACCTTAGGTGTAGAAAAAATCATTTTGCTGCACAGTTATCGCGTGGATAAAAGCTATTGGCAGACGCCATTTTTACAGCAGCTCGATCACTATGTGACCTTAGGTTTGGAGCAGGCAGGTGACACCATTGCGCCCAAAATTGAACTGTATAAACGCTTTAAGCCCTTTGTGGAGGATGTTCTACCGAGCATGATCTCCTCGGACTATCCTGCTTATGTGGCGCATCCTTATGTCGAAGATGTGATGCCTACAGGGATTCAACATGGATGTACGATCATCATTGGACCTGAAGGTGGATTTATCCCTTATGAGGTGGATTTACTCATAAAAAACGGCTGCCAAGCAGTCAGCTTAGGCAACCGAATTATCCGTACAGAAACTGTGATTCCGTACGTTTTAGGGCGATTATTTAGCTGTTGAAGCTTCTGCCTCAGCTTGATCACCACGGTAAACTTTCACTTCCTGTACAGGGTACGGAATTGAAATACCATTTTGATTGAATGCTTGGATAACGTGTTCTTGCACTTCACTGATCGAGTTTGCAGTGGTGGTCTCTGTGGTATCTACCCACCAACGGACATTCAGATTGACCGAGAAATCAGCCAAAGCATTCACGTTTACGGTAAACGCAGGTTGGCTCAAAATGGTTGGGTCTTTGTCTAAAATGGCCAAAACAATGTTTTTAGCTTTTTGAATGTCATCTTCATAACCAATACCCACCACAAATTCACAACGACGACGTTGATAAGCGGTATTCACCGTTACCGCACTGGTGTAAACCGTCGCGTTTGGAATCACGATACGACGACCATCGGGAGAGCGTAGGAAGGTTGCACGAATTTGAATATCTTCAACCGTACCTTCCATTCCTGACACAATAATGTCGTCACCGATTTTGAACGGTTCACCGAGGAGAATCAAAATACCCGACAGTAAGTTCTGGAAAATATCTTTAAACGCGAAACCGATTGCAACCGAACCAATCCCCAAGGCACTCATGAGCTGACCCGGTGTGAAACCAGGGATCGCAATGACCATTGCAATCAGGAAACCGAAGAACATAATGGCTGAGCTACCGACACGGTTCAGGACCAAAACTAGATTTTGTTTTGAATAAGAACGGTCAGTGAGCGCTTTACGAACAAAGAATCTAAAGAGTTTTGACAGTAGATAGAAGATCGTAAAAACAATTAATGCGATACAAATATAAGGCAGGCGTTCCCAAAATCCATCGACAAATTTATCGATCGTTGAGTATGCGTCATTATATTTAGAGGTATGTTCCAGCACGGTTTGTGCGGTTTTTTCTGTTGCCTCTTGCAAAAGTTGAGTCGTGCCTTGAGTGACATCACTCAAGGCATTTTCTTTTTCAGCCACGAGTTTTCCAAATGTTCAGATTTTTCGCTATTTTGCCTGAAATTAGTGGCGAAAATAACCCTCATTTACAGGCTTGCGAACAGATGTATCAAAATTCAGACAGGCTCAAATTCGGTCAGTGGCTTAGAAGTATTCAGTACCTTGTTGAATGATTTCTGTAGGCGATTCAATTTCTCCGCTACCCATCATATACGAGGTGATGCTACCTGTAGCCAAGAGCGACAAGACACTGATTAAAATCATCAACCATGCCAGAATTTTTTCCCAAACCGCAGCAGGGCGTGGCGCGCCGTATTGATTTACGGTCGGTGTGCCTGAGGCCAATAATAAATACAGGATAAAGAACAGATTGATCAGGGGGATAAATAATAATAGTAGCAACCAACCGGCTTTATTGAGGTCATGCAGCCGACGCACGACAAAGACACAATAAAAATAAATGTAGAGAATAATAATCGCCAAATAGGCGAGGCCAGATACCCCTGTGAATATGCCAACAAATTGCTCATTTAACGCCATGGTATTGATGTTGAAAATACCCACAGCAAGGCTTAAGGCGATCAAGGCAAAAAAGCTGATGATATTGAGAAAGCCATACCAACCAATCATGCTCAGTCGACCAAAACGTCCATCTGGTTTCAAGGGATTGTCCGATGTAGTGTTCGTCTGACGGGAAAAGAAAGAAGAGTCTTGGGTATTCATGCTTGGGTCAACTCAACGTGTATGGAAGAATAAAAATGCGGAATGCTGAGTAAAATTACCTTTGCATTATAGGTTCAAATGAACTGATCAGATACTGAATTGAAACATGTTTTTGTTGAAATTTTGCTCAAAAATATGCTTTAAATGGGAAAGAATAATACGACCAAAGCATGATTGCTGCGATTAAAAATTAATCGTCATACTGCTGTGATGCAGAAATTATAAAAGTAGAAATGTGGCATGGCATCTCGTGATGAGATGAATCAGATCAAGGAAAATACAATATGAAAGAGATCTATCCAGTACCTGAAAGTTTTAAAAAAACCGCGCGCATCAATGAGTCGGAGTACTTTGAGCGTTATCAAAAATCGATTGAACAACCAGATGAGTTTTGGGCGGAGCAAGCGCAAAAGATCGATTGGATCAAACCGTTTACCCAAGTTAAAAATACCAATTTTAAGCAAGATGATTTCAAGATCGAGTGGTTTGCTGACGGTGAACTGAATGTCAGTGCCAACTGCCTCGATCGACATCTAAAAGAACATCCACATAAACCGGCCATTATTTGGGAAGGTGATCATCCTTCACGGCATAAAATCATTTCTTTTGAAGAACTGCATGATGAAACTTGCCGTTTTGCCAATGTGCTGAAAAAACATGGCGTGGGTAAAGGCGACCGTGTGGTGCTGTATATGCCAATGGTACCCGAAGCGGCAATTGCGATGTTGGCTTGTACCCGAATTGGTGCAGTACACTGCGTGGTTTTTGGCGGATTCTCACCAGACTCATTGGCAAGTCGTATTGATGATAGTCAGGCGAAAGTCGTGATTACTGCGGATTGTGGGATGCGTGGTGGTAAGCCCATCCCACTCAAAGAAAATGTCGACCTTGCATTCGACATCGAAGGCACATCTTCGGTTCAAAATGTCATTGTGGTGCACCGTACAGGTAACCCGATCGAAATGAAAGCGGATCGTGATTTGTGGTATCACATGGAAATCATGTCGGTTAATGATATTTGTCCACCTGAACCCATGAATGCCGAAGACCCGCTGTTTATTTTATATACATCAGGTTCAACTGGAAAACCGAAAGGTGTATTGCATACCACGGGAGGCTATTTAACCTATGTGAATTGTACTTTCCGTGAAGTTTTTGACTTAAAACAAGATGATGTGTTTTGGTGTACCGCAGATGTCGGATGGATCACTGGGCATTCATATGTATTGTATGGTCCCTTGTCGAATGGTACCACGACCGTGATGTTTGAAGGGGTGCCGCAATATCCAAGTTGGGCACGTACGGGACATATTGTCGATAAGCACAATGTCACCATTTTATATACGGCACCGACTGCAATTCGCGCCATGATGCGAGAAGGCGATGCCTTTGTCCGAGAAAGTGACCGCAGTAGTTTGCGTTTACTGGGTTCGGTGGGTGAACCCATTAACCCAGAGGCATGGAATTGGTACTACACCGTGGTAGGTGAAAGCCGCTGTCCAGTGGTGGATACATGGTGGCAAACAGAAACGGGTGGTTTCATGATTACGCCATTGCCGGGGGCAACTGATTTAAAACCGGGTTCGGCGACGCGTCCATTTTTTGGTGTACAACCTGCGATAGTTGATGCTGAAGGCAATGAGCTTGAAGGCGCCGTAGAAGGTAACTTGGTGATTAAGGATTCTTGGCCGGGACAAATGCGAACCATTTGGGGTGATCCTGAGCGCTTTATTGAAGCTTATTTCTCCACTTATCCGGGGACGTATTTTACAGGTGATGGCGCACGTCGTGATGAGTCTGGCTACTATTGGATTACGGGCCGTGTGGATGACGTCTTAAACGTTTCAGGGCATCGATTAGGAACGGCTGAAATTGAAAGTGCGCTGGTTGCACATGATGCTGTGGCAGAGTCTGCGGTGGTGGGTATGCCGCATGATATTAAGGGACAGGGGATTTGCGCCTTTGTGACCTTACAAGCCGGGACAGCCGAGACGGATGAGTTGCGTCAGGAACTGGTGGCTTGGGTACGAAAAGTCCTTGGACCAGTGGCAACGCCAGATGCACTGCATTGGGCGCCAGCCTTACCGAAAACCCGTTCTGGTAAAATCATGCGCCGAATTTTAAGAAAAATTGCGGCCAATGAGCTGGACTCTTTAGGCGACACTTCGACCTTGGCAGAACCTCAAGTGGTTGAACATTTGATTGTGACGGTTTATCCGAAGTCATAAGAGCAATTTGAGCATGAGTGATAGCGTTCTGATGAAAGTTCACTATCGCTCATACGACGGGTTATTAAGGCAATATTGAACGTCCTTTCCCTTAGGAAAGTTGATTAGGAAGAAGGGATGTTCATGATGCTTTTAATCCACCGTACATACGACGTATAAAAAGACCAAGCCATAAGTCGCCTGAATTTAGGTGACTTAGATTTCATGAGATATAGATTTTACAGATATAGACTGCAGGCATTGAGATAAGCTGAATGCCTGCGCTTTGTTAAGCTAAAACGGTAACAGAATAATCAGATAGACATATGAACGCTTCAACTCCATTGACTCAAGATCCAATCGATATTGCCCAAAAACTGGCGGCAGAATTTGCCACCACGGCTGCTCAGCGTGATAAGCAGGGGGGAAATCCCAAAGCTGAACGTGATTTGATTCGTCAAAGTGGTTTGCTTGCACTGTCCATTGGACAGCAATATGGTGGACAGGGTGCAGATTGGCAGACGATTTTTAAAACCATTCAAACCATTGCCCAAGTGGATAGCTCATTGGCGCATGTTTATGGTTTCCATCATTTATTGATTGCAACCGTACAGTTGTTCGCGCAGCCAGAGCAATATGGCCCATGGTTTGAACAGACTGCACGTGAGCATTTATTTTGGGGCAACACCTTAAACCCTTTGGACCGTCGTACGACAGTGACGCAACTGTCTGAACATGAATATGTGTTTCATGGCGATAAAAGTTTTTGTTCGGGTTCCATGGATTCTGACATTTTGCTGTGTTCTGGGTTCAATGATGACGGAAAATTATTGATCGGGGTGATTCCTACAGCACGTGAAGGCGTCAGTTTTCTCGGCGATTGGGACAATATGGGACAACGTCAAACCGACAGTGGAAGCAGTCATTTTGAACAGGTAAAAATTTCCAAAGATGAATTACTACTGAACCCGGGGCCTTTGAGTACGCCGTATTCCAGCTTGCGTCCATTGATTGCACAGTTGATCTTTGTGCATTTGTTTTTAGGGGTGGCAGAAGGAGCTTTTGAAACAGCAAAACAGACGGTTCAAAACCAAAAGGCGTGGTCAAAATCATTGGCTGAAAATGCAGTGAATGACCCATTTATTCAAAAGCATTTTGCTGAGTTTTATGTGCAATTAGAAAGTGTACGTTTATTGGCAGATAAAGCGGTTCAGCGTTTGCAAGGGGCTTGGGAGATTGGTGAAGCTTTGACGGCGGAACAACGTGGAGAAGTCTCTATTGCGATTGCAACAGCCAAAATTGCGGCCACCAATAGTTCGCTGTACATTACGCAAAATATTTTCCAAGTGATGGGCGCACGTGCCACGACGGCCAAACTGAATTTAGACCGCTTCTGGCGCAATGTGCGTACCCAGACCCTGCACGATCCGATTGATTATAAATATCAGGAAGTTGGTGAATGGGTGCTCACAGCCAAAGTGCCAGATCCAAGTTTTTATTCTTAAACGTATATTGCAAATGAGCCAATAAAAAGCCTCCGAAAGGGAGGCTTTTTGCAATGTGCTGTCAGTCGATTTTAACGCTGATGAATATTTTCTAAGGTATCGACTAAGGTTCGCGTTGTTTGATCAATTTCATAATTCACGGCATCACCGACTTGGACATCTTTCCATGTAGTGAGGCGCAGTGTTTCAGGAATGAGATCGATTGAAATTTCACTATTGGCACGATCAACACGGTTCACAGTCAAACTGCAACCATTGAGTCCAATAAAACCTTTGAGAAAGAAATATTTAATATTGCCTGCCGGAATGTGAATATCGAGATGAAAGGTTTCCCCGCGATGCTCTAAGTTTTTGATCGTGGCTGTGCCTTCGATATGACCATATAGATTGTGACCACCATTTTCTGCCCCAACTTTGGCTGAGCGTTCGACATTGACCTCATCACCAGCTTTGAGAGTTTTCAGCGTGGTGAGTTGATTGGTCAATTCAGAAACATCAAAATGTACTTGGTTGGCTGCCAAATCAATATGTGTGGCCGTTAAACACACGCCATTAATCGCTACACTTGCTCCGATAAAGACATCATGAAAAAAATTCTGATGATTTGAAATCACCAAGGTTGTGAAGCCATTGCCTTGACGAATGTCTAAGACTTTTTCTAAACCTTGCACGATGCCTGTATACATGTGAGCGTCTCTAAAATGATTTGCGTTTTCTATATTGTAGGGACAAAACGAACGCTCGGCTATGCCTTAGAGTGATCATTTCAGTACGGCGTTTTGATCTGTCGCAGTTCGATCTTGGCAATATCTACAATGCTCGGAATGTTTCAATTGCCGCTAGGCGAGACTGTTTTAAGTCAACGATCTGCTGAGGGTAGTTCAATTCCAATTGAGGATTTTTGGCAAAGGGTTGGTGAATTTGCTTTGCATCCAAATCTGCCAGCTCAGGTAGCCATTGACGTAGATAATCTCCGTTCGGATCAAATTTCTGAGATTGGCTGATCGGGTTAAAAATCCGAAAATAAGGTACAGCATCTGTACCCGTCGAGGCGCACCATTGCCAACCGCCATTATTGGCTGCTAAGTCACCATCGACAAGGTGCTGCATAAACCATTGCTCCCCCAACCGCCAATCGATCAGTAGATTCTTACTGAGGAACATGGCACAAATCATCCGCACCCGATTATGCATCCAACCCGTAGCCAGTAGTTGACGCATCCCTGCATCGACGATCGGAATGCCCGTCTGGCCGTATTGCCACGCAGCAAAGTCTTGTGGTGCATGGCGCCATTTTATTTTTAAGGTTTTGGCTTGAAACGGCTGGTGCTGAGAAACTTGCGGGTAGTCAAATAAAATGTGCTGGTAAAATTCACGCCAAAGCAGCTCATCGAGCCAAGTTTGTTGTCCTCTGTGGTCGATCTGGAAATAGCCGCCTTGTTCACGAAAAAGGGCTTGCAGACATTGGCGAATAGACAAGATGCCCAAGTTTAAATACATGCCAATTCGACTGGTTCCATTGAGCGCAGGAAAGTCCCGATCATCAGCATAACGATGCAGATGTTGTTCAATAAATTCATCTAAGCACTGTAGTGCGTGATCTTCTCCAATCGGCCAAAGCTCGATTTGAGCAGCTAACAGCGATGTGGGATAAAAAGGAGTTAAATCAAATTGATTTTGCCACAGCGGATGCGGTTCGAGAGCCGCTTGGGCTTCAATAGCGGGATAACAAGTAGGCAGACTGATGCTCAATTTTTCGTAGCAATTTTTCTTAAATGCACCGAAAACTTGATAAGGATGTCCAGATTGATTGCGAATACTGCCAACAGGAAACAGGGTGCGGTCATGGTACAGCTCAACAGAGATGTGCTGCTGTTCTAATAACTGTTGTACTTCGCGATCTCGTTTAAGCTCATTCACACCATGTTCAATATGTGCATGAACAGTGTGTATATTGAGCTGAGTGCATAGGGTTAATAGCTCATTGGCGATGTCTGACCAATGGGGAATATGCTGAATAATCAGTGGAATATTTAGTTCAGCCAATTGCTGTCGCAAAAGTTCCAGTTGGGCAAGATAGCGATGGATTTTAATGGGGGCATCGTCATGCCTTGCCCATTGTTCAGGAGAAAGCGCAATAAAGGCAATCGTTGGACCAGACTGTGTCGCCTGCCACAGTGCGCTATGGTCATGTCGTCTTAAATCTTGTCGAAACCAAACCAGTTGCATGTTTATTGCCTCGTTTGTGTTGGAAATATCACCAGAATTACGGGGGTATCTAGTGGTAATGAAATTATCTAAAAAATCGATTTCTATAAAAAACCATATAATATCTATGGTTTAAGTTAACCGATTGCGCACAATGCTGTCAGCTTAAGCGTACAAGCAACGAAGTTTTTGACGCTAGGCGCACTTTTAAATTTTACCTAAGATGAACTCATACAGGAACAGGATGTTCCGGAACATAAAACAATAACAAAGTGTTCACCATCAGGACTGTGAAGCAAGACAGGAGTCATGCTTAAGTATCCATATAGAAAAAGCCCGACAGGATGTCGGGCTTTTTCTTTGTCTATAGGTTAGCTCATTTTCTAGAATCAAAGCATATCTTTAAATGGGACTCGAGATAAAAAATCCCCTAAGCCGAGCCTTAGGGGAGGAAAGTGAAGTGAGCCGATTGTGATTATTATGCTGATTTTATGAGCTGTGACTGCATCAACAATTATGCTGATTTAGCCTGCACAACTTGCTGCTGTTGAGCTTCCAGTTCACGAACCAGTGGCAACACTTTTTCGCCAAAGTATTCCACTTCTTCAATGAAGTGGAGAAAACCTGAGAGTACCAAATCGACGCCTACACTTTTGAGTTCCACAATACGTTCAGCAATTTGTTGTGGTGTGCCAATCAGATTGGTTTTAAAGCCGTCGTTATATTGAACCAAATCTTCAAAAGTTGATTTTGCCCAGTTACCTTCGCCCTCTTTGGTGGATGCACCTGCTTCACGAGTTGCATCGCCAAAAGCATTGACCGCTTCGGTATTGGCATTGTCGATAATAGCTTGAAGCACCGCTTGGGCTTCTTCCTCCGTATCTCGGGCAATAATGAAGGCATTCACCCCGATTTTGACCTGATGGTTGTTAGCTTTGGCTTTTTCACGAATATCATCGATCTGCTTTTTCAACTCAGCAGGGGTATTGCCGTTGGTGAAGTACCAATCGGAAACACGTGATGCCATGTCACGTGCTGCACGTGAACTGCCACCTTGGAAGATTTCAATATGCGGTTTTTGTACCGGTTTCGGAGATAGAGTGTAGTCTTTAAATTGATAGTATTTACCATCAAAACTAAAGTTATCCTGCGTCCAAACGCCTTTTAGGCTACGAATGAATTCTTCAGAGCGCGCATAGCGTTGATCATGTTCGGGCCATTCTTCACCAATCGCATCAAACTCTCCACGGAACCAACCACTTACAACATTAATCGCAATACGGCCATTGGTGAGATGATCGATGGTCGCCAATTGTTTCGCAGCCAGAGCTGGTTTCCAAGGGCCGGGTAAAATCGCGGCAATGACTTTGAGCTTTTCGGTTTTGGCCAAAATACCATGACTGAAACTCACCGACTCATGTTGATTTTCCGCGTTATAGCCTGCGGTAAAACGAATTTGAGTCAGCGCATAATCAAAGCCACTTTTTTCTGCAGCTTGTGCCAAACGCACGTTATAGTCATAGCTCCAATCGGTACGCTGTTCAATATTACTGACCACCAAACCACCACTGACGTTTGGTACCCAGTACGCAAATGTAATGTTTTTTTCTTGTACTGACATTTTGCAAACCCTCGGGATCGAATTGTTAAGCTGTGGTGTTTAGGCCACTTGCGTTTTTGGCTTTTTACTATGCAGTCGAGCTTCAGCGGCATCCAAACTTGGAACAGCTGCAGAAGGAAGGACTTCTTCTTGCTCGATTTGCTTATTAATGCCCAAGTTTTGGTTGGCTTGTTGAGACTTGGCTTTCACCACTTCAGCACGCTGACCTTTGGCTGGAGCCCATTCCAAAATCGGCAGCGCACGTGCTACAGCTAAAGTAATGCGGTCACGCAGTAATTCACTATGAATGGTGTATTCAGGGGTGAAATCACGATCTGTTGCATAGACCCCAATCGGCAATGTTTGCGCTTGGAAGAAACTGAACAATGGACGCAGTTGATGTTCAAGCACTAAAGCATGGCGTTCAGAACCACCCGAAGCTGCAAGCAAGACAGGTACATCCACCAATGCAGTTTGTTCGACAAAGTCAAAGAAGTGTTTAAACAGACCTGTAAATGAAGCACGGTAAACGGGTGTTCCAACAATCAGTGCATCAGCAGCTTCAACAGCAGCAAGGTCATCTTGTACACGTTGTGGCAATTGGTTACGGTAAATCGCGCCACCTAATAAATTGCCAATTTCACTAAACTTAATAAAATGCACATTGATTGGAGTTGCATCACCGAGTTCATCAACAATGGCTTGTACCAAAGCTTCAGTTTTAGATGGATTGTTTAGACCACCTGACACAGCAACAATATTCAGGGGTTTTTGTAGATTAACTTGAGACATTTTTTAAACCTAAAAGTGTGGTTTCTCGGAATGCCTTTTATTAATCCCGATGGGTGGATCACTGTAAAATAACGAAAATCAGAAAAGTTATCTGATTTTTAGATATGTTGGAAAAACCAGAAGATTCGTGAAATTTCAAGTTTTAAACTGTTGATATTTCAACATATAATGCTTAGATATAAGCATTTTTACTGTGTTGATAAAATTTATATGAAAATATGATTAGATTTAAAGATTTATAGAAAATGCGAAAAAAGACGCATTTTATGTGAAAATCTACATTTTAAATGCAAAAAAATAAGTTCTTGCATATCCTTCACATAGCATGTGTGGTTAGAATAGGGTCATTGTGCACAAGATCTCTCACGTTGCTTATGAATATTTTAATCGTTGATGATCACCCGCTGTTTCGTCATGCTTTAATTCAGGCGGTTCGTTATAGTTTGCCTCAGGCGCAAATTCATGAGACTGCAGCAGTCAATGAATGCTATGAACGTCTTGAAAATGGCCCTGAGCCTGATCTTGTGTTATTGGATTTAAACTTGCCAGGTGCTTCAGGCTTTTCTGCCTTGGTGCATATTCGCGCACAATATCCATCGATTCCTATCATTGTGGTCTCTGCGCATGAAGAAGCGTCGATTATCCAACGTGCGATTGCACATGGCGCGATGGGTTATATTCCAAAATCTGCGCATCCAAGCCACATTGGTGAAGCGATTCGTCAAGTATTAGAAGGCGAGATTTGGTTGCCACCAAATTTACCTGCCAACATGAATTTTGACCCACGTGCTGCAGATGAAACAGCATTGGCAGAACGTATTCAGTCTTTAACACCGCAACAATTCCGTGTGTTAATGATGGTGGCGGAAGGTTTGTTGAATAAGCAAATTGCCTATGAGTTGGATGTGTCTGAAGCAACCATTAAAGCGCATGTAACGGCGATTTTCCGTAAGTTGGGCGTACAAAACCGAACTCAAGCTGTATTGGCAATTAATGCATTGAATATTGAAGAAAAGAAAATCTAAGGATTTTTTCAAAAAAAAAGACCTCCACGATGGAGGTCTTTTTTTATGCTATTTAAGCGCTAATGCTGGCGCTGGATCATTTCGGTGTAAATGCTGTTAGGTCTTTACATGTGGTTTAAAAGCAATAGAGCAATGCAACTTAACAATGACTTAAACAAACCACTTCAACTTAAGCAATATAGTCTTGCTTAGGCGTCAGATCGGTACAGTACAAAGGGTTGAGCGCACATTGTAATTCATCAATTTGTTCATCGGACACATAGCCGCGCGCTTTGAGATAATCCGCGACACGGTCATCACGTAAACTCAGGAAAGCAGCATCATAAACACCCAAATCCACAAATAGAGCTGCGGTTTCTAAGCTGTTAAAACGGTCCAGATAAACATCATTGTCATACATCAGGAAGATATGGTCTTGCTTGGAGTTGGCATCAACATTTAAACGTTGTGCCAATTCAAATGGCGCTGTTTTAATAAATAGTAAATCGGATAATTCATCAAACTGTGTTTTATCCAGCTGGTTTTTGTCGGTTTTGACTTTACCGAGCCAAGCTTTAAATACTAAGACCGCACCACCACGCAGTAGCATGCTCCAAATCTGATGACGGGTGTCCAAACCTAAGCCATTGGATTCTGCTTCTAAATTTTGCAGTAGTAGATCTTCCTGTTCTGCCAGTCGATCGAATAAGCCAAGGCCTTGAGGTTTGTAGGCATTTGGCGCAAAGACATCAAAATTCAGTTCGTCAAATACTTGTAAAGCGAGAGGAACGGCACTGCGATAGAGCGTTTCCAGCGCTTCGACTTGCACATCACTTAATTTGCTGAACTTAAATAGCTGACGCCAATCGATCTCTGGCAAAATAGCATTGGCACCATACTGACGATGAAACTGTAGATTTTGATCAAAACCATGCGGCATTGTTTCTGAAATATTCACAAGATCACTCCTAATATGAGGGGGAGATCAGCTTCTCAAGTGTTGAGTTATGACGCTTCTTGAATTGGCTTGAAACTGATCAACTTCTTATGAATATTTTTAAAACGAACGGCCGCAGCTAAATATACGACTAAAGTTTTAGTTTTTATTTTTGGTTATAAAAATATGATTTAAATCAAATAGATTTTTAATTGTAACTAAGTGTACAAGTGTTCACTCACGCATTCGATATCTTTTGCCATAGGCAATCTTAATTTGATATTTATGGCTAATAAATAGACGAAATATCGGGGCTATTTTGAATGGTCTTGCTGTTGAGACAAATTTTTTTGCCAGTTAGGTAAGTTTAAGTAAAAGCAAGGTAAACAAAAGCCCATTTCATGTGAATGAAATGGGCTACTTTTCACAGAGCGATGTCCTGTAACAACGCTACTGATTTGAAATTTTTAAACCAGATAACCATGAACGCAGTGAAGCCGGTTTCAATGGTTTTTTCAGTAAGACGATGTTTAACTCTTTTAGACGTTGCGGTAGTTCAGGATCAGAATCTGCGGTAATCAGCGCCACAGGGACATTTTCCTGACGGTTATCTAAAATAAAGTCGAGACCGATCTTGTTGTTATTCAAA
Organism: Acinetobacter sp. YH12142; assembly: GCF_013418435.1. Lineage (NCBI taxonomy): Bacteria > Pseudomonadati > Pseudomonadota > Gammaproteobacteria > Moraxellales > Moraxellaceae > Acinetobacter > Acinetobacter sp. YH12142. Next base: position 135,893 of record NZ_VPCB01000001.1, read on the forward strand.
TGTTGGTCAACCAACCAAACTTGAATATTTTCTTGTTGAATCAACTCCATGGCCTGTTCAGGTTCAGTGGCTTTAAAGACTTGATAGCCCCATTTGGTCAGTAAGGTCGACATCCCTTCCAAAATCGTTTCATCATTGTCTAAGCACAGAATCTTATAGGCTTTGGTTTTCAACGGAACCGCTTGGGTCGGTGCAGCGACCACTTTTGGCGCAGCGACCACAGGCACTTCAATCATAAAGCACGAACCATGACCAAGTTCTGAGAACACATGCACCGGATAGTCGAGTAGGCTGGTCATGCGTTGCACGATGGCTAAACCTAAGCCCAGACCTTGTTCGCCCCATGGAGAGGTATGTCCACAGCGTTCGAACTCTTGGAACAACTTAATGCGTTGTTCTTCCGCGATCCCAGGACCTGTATCCCAAACGCCAATACGAATATGTCCTGGACGTGCTGAACGTAGCACACCGACAACCACACGACCACGTGCCGTATAGCGTAGGGCATTGCTGACGAAGTTTTGAATAATACGACGAATCCACTGTGGGTCGGTGTCAATCCAGAACTGAGCATCGTGTACGGTCAGTTTGATATTACGCTGTGCCGCAATCGATTTAAATTGAAGTTCAAGATCACTGAGTAAGTCATGCAGCGGATAAGGCTGACGTTTTGGTTGAATGGTTCCACCTTCGAGTCGTGCAATGTCCAATAGGGCAGAGAGCATACTTTCCGCACCATGCAGCGCACGATCAAGTTGCTGAAGCGTTTTACGATCATCGTCATTTTGTACGCTTTGCTCGAGGGCGGTACTAAACAGACGCGCAGCATGCATCGGTTGCAATAAGTCATGGCTTGCGGCAGCGATAAAGCGGCTTTTCGACATATTGGCTTTATCGGCTTGTTCACGTGCCAATTGTTGTTCGGACAGGGCATCTGCCAACTGTTGGGTACGATCTTGCACACGCCCTTCAAGCAAGGCTTCATTTTCACGGAATGCGGTAATATCGGCAAAGGTCGTCACGAAACCGCCGCCTTCGATCGGATTACCACGCATCTGAATTACACGGCCATCTTTACGAATCCGTTCAAATTCGTGTGCGCTGCCGACTTGCATCCAATGCATGCGTTTACGCACATGTTCCTCGACTGAACCGGGACCACATTCGCCGCGTTCAGCGTTATAACGAATCAAGTCTGAAATTGGGCAACCGACATAGACAATGTCTTTTGGATAATCAAACAGTTTGAGGTATTGATTATTCCATGCCACCAAACACATATTTTCATCAACCACGGACACACCTTGAGTCATATGGTCGATCATGGTCATGATCAGGTTTTGGTTAAAGCGCTGCCACTGTGAGGCTTGGTCAAGAATATTGGCGACCTGACCGAGTGCTAAACCATTATTGACCATGGCTGTGGTGAGTAGGGTACGGGCAGATGCCGCACCGATGGTGCCGGCAAGATACTGTTCGGTAAAACGCCACCACATGCCGTTGGCGCTGCTATTTTCATTCAAAACGACATTGTTTTGTGCGCAGAACTGGTTGAAGGCGCGCATAGTTGGACCTTCACCGGTAATGCGTTTTGCCAAAGTAATCAGATCACCTACTTTTAAGCGTGCCACATCATGGTGAATATAGCTGATGTCGTTTGATGTACTTTGAGCCGGGAGGGGCTTGGTTTCATAATAAAAGAAACTTTCGGCCTGAATTTGCTCGGCAACACTTGGACGGAAGACGCGGGAAATCCAAATATAGAGGGTGATATTTAAACCGAGTGCCCAAACTACGCCATGGGTAAGTGGATCGAAAGATTCAAACCCTAACAGTGCTTCAGGACGTAACCAACTCAAGCCTAGCGGACCCTGACTTAAAAGATTTTCGGTAAATGTTTTAAATTGTTCAGGCAGGCTACGCAATACGGTTGGTAATAACAGGGTATAAGCCCACATGCCAAAGCCGACCAACAGACCTGCATATACGCCTTGCTTACTTCCGCCGCGCCAATATAAACCACCAATTAACGCCGGTGCAAACTGTGCCACAGCACTGAAGGCCAATAGGCCAAATACCGATAATTGGTCAATGTCATTGAAGAAATGGAAGAACAAGAAGCCCAATAACATGACCGCTAAAATACATACACGACGTGTGAATTTCAGTACGAGTGGTAGGCGTTTGTCATGACGTGACAATAAGCGTGTACGCCACAGTGCAGGCATGATCAAGTCATTACTGAGCATAATCGACAAGGCCACTGACGACACCAACAGCATACCTGTCGAAGCTGAAAAACCACCGAGAAATGCAAGTAAGGTCAACCAGTCTTGGTTATAACTCAAAGGCAGTGAGAGCACAGCAACATCGGGGATTGCCAAGTAGGCAGGTGCTGCATGCAGCGCCCAACTGGCAATCGGGATGATCGCGATAATAGTTAAAATCAGATAAATGGCAAACCAACGACGAGCACCACGGATATGCTTTTCATCTCGCAGTTCAACCACCGCGACATGGAACTGACGTGGTAGACAAATAATCGCTAATGCAGCCAATAAAGTTTGAATCCAAAAGCTTTCTGGCACACCTTTGAGCTGAACATCTTTAAAGGTGGTGTTGATGTCATGGCTGATTTGAGCCATGTTTTCAGGTGATTCAAAAACAAAGAAAAATGCGACTGCAAGTAGTGCAAACAGCTTGACGAAAGACTCAAATGCCACAGCCAACATTAAGCCGCCGTGCTGTTCAGTATTGGCAATCTGTCGTGTCCCAAACATCATCGCCAAAATCGCCAATACACCAGTCAAAAACAGCACACTATTGGTGGTGCCGGTCAGACCAGCGGTCGGTTCTAAAATGACCGTTGCACTTAGGGCAATTGCACGTAGTTGCAAGGCTAAATAGGGAATAATGGCAATCACTGCAAGGATCGTGACTAATGACGCTAAGGGGCCACTTTTACCATATCGTGCTGCTACAAAGTCGGCAATCGATGAAATGGCATGATGCTGACGGACACGGCCTAAACGTCGCCAAATATCATAGCCGAGCGCAACAAATAGCAGCGGTCCTAGATAGATCGGCAGGAAAATAATGCCCTCACGAACCGCGGCACCTGTTGCGCCATAAAACGTCCAAGATGAACAGTAAACCCCTAAAGTTAGACTAAAGAGAAGCATTCTGCCGCGAGTACTGAGCCTGCTGGCATGCTTTTCACCAAAGAATGCACATACAAAGAGTAATGCGATGTAAAGGGCCAATACCCCGACGATAAGCCAACTATTCATAGAGCCTGCAGCATATTAATTCTCGCTTAATGATAACGCATCCATAGGCTTAGGGAGGTTATTGCTCAAAATTTAACGACCAAAGTCTAAATTACAAGAGATAAGGAACATTGGTAAGTTTAGCTTCGAAATAATTCGAATTAGAAAATTGCGCGCCAAGGTTCGGCGTAAGGAGAACATTATGGATGAGAGACAGGTAGAACAAATTCTACAGAATCCAAAATTTAAGGAAATGGTTAGCCGTAAAAGTAAGTTGAGCTGGACTTTGACGATCATCATGTTGGTGGTCTATGTCGGCTTCATGCTACTTGTGGGCTATAACAAAGAGTTCTTGATGCAATCCGTGAGTGGTGGTGTAACCACGATTGGTATGCCATTAGGTTTGAGCATTATTGTATTGTCATTCCTGCTCTGTGGTGTGTATTCGTACATTGCAAATAATAAATTAGATGCATTAAACGAAGAAGCAATGCGTGAAGTAGAAGCAATTACTCAAGAAAAAGGACTTCACTAAGATGAAATGGAATTCATTGAAAGCAACAGCACTGGCGGCTCCCGCTCTGCTCATGTCAAGCATGGCAATGGCAGGACCAGATTTAGGTGAAGCACAGCAGCAAGCGACCAACTGGCACGCAATTATCATGTTTGCCATCTTTGTAGGTTTTACGCTGCTAATTACTAAATGGGCTGCAAAACAAACTACCAACACTGCAGATTTCTATACTGCTGGTGGTGGTATTTCAGGTTTCCAAAATGGTCTAGCGATTGCCGGTGACTATATGTCAGCAGCATCGTTCCTCGGTATTTCCGCAATGGTATTCAGTTCAGGCTTTGATGGCTTGCTGTATTCATTGGGCTTTATGGTGGGTTGGCCAATTGTATTGTTCTTAGTAGCAGAGCGTCTGCGTAACTTAGGTAAATTCAACTTATCTGACGTTGTATCGTTCCGTTTGGCTGAGAAACCTGTCCGTACCCTTGCAGCAGTAAGCTCACTTGTGGTTGTAGCGTTCTACCTGATTGCACAGATGGTGGGTGCAGGTCAGTTGATCAAACTACTATTCGGTTTGAACTACAACATTGCGGTTGTGATCGTTGGTCTACTGATGATGGCTTATGTAATCTTCGGTGGTATGTTGGCAACAACTTGGGTACAGATCATTAAAGCTGTGATGCTTTTGTCTGGCGCAACCTTCATGGCATTTATGGTCATGAAAGGCGTGGGCTTCAGCTTCTCTGAAATGTTCACTCAATCGATCCAAGTTTTCTCTAAAGTACATGACGTATCTTTAGCTGAAGCTGCAAACATTATGGGGCCGGGTAAATTGGCTGCAAACCCAATTGATGCGATCTCTCTAGGTCTTGCATTAATGTTCGGTACAGCAGGTCTTCCACACATTTTGATGCGTTTCTTTACTGTAAAAGATGCAAAAGAAGCACGTAAATCAGTAGTTGTTGCTACAGGTTTTATTGGTTACTTCTACCTACTGACTTTCATCATCGGTTTTGGTGCGATCCTTTATGTATCGAACAACCCACAATTTCTTGATGTAGCGAAAATGGCGGTAACTGGCAAGTTAGAACTTGTTGGTGGTAACAACATGGCAGCGGTTCACTTGTCTGATGCATTGGGCGGTGACTTGTTCATGGGCTTTATTTCAGCGGTAGCATTCGCAACGATTCTTGCAGTAGTTGCAGGTCTAACATTGTCTGGTGCTTCAGCTATTTCACATGACTTGTATGCAAACGTATTCAAGAAAGGTCAAACAACGCCAGAATCTGAACTTCGTATGTCTAAAATCGCGACTTTAGGTCTTGCGATCTTCGCGATGATTTTAGGTATCTTGTTCGAGAAACAAAACGTTGCATTCATGGTTGGCTTGGCGTTCTCTGTAGCAGCATGTGCAAACTTCCCAGTGCTTGTATTGTCGATGTTCTGGAAAGGTTTAACGACGCGTGGTGCGGTGATTGGTGGTGTGGTTGGTCTAGCAACTGCCGTGATTCTAATTATCTTATCTAAAGCAGTTTGGGTAGATACATTCGCAATCTCTGAAACACCAATTAACCCATTCAATGGTCCTGCTATCTTTGCAATGCCATTGGCATTCATCTGCTGCTGGTTGTTCTCTATAACTGATAATTCAGCACAAGCACAAGCTGAGCGTAAAGCATTCGATGCACAGTATGTACGTTCACAAACTGGCATTGGTATCTCTGGTGCTTCAGATCACTAATCTGAATCGCCTAAAAAGCCCCTAATAAGGGGCTTTTTTTATGTTTGAGTGAATGATATGAAACAGAGGTTTGTAGACAAATCTCTGTCCTATTTGCGTGTATAATTTTCTCCATTGATCGACATTTTCCAATGGCCTTGATCATCTTGATAAGGCGAGCGCTGAATGGTGAATTGTTGAGAGAAATTATCCTGATCGATGCTAAAGCTCTGATCACCAAAACTGCTCAAATGGGCTTTTATTCGCGACTGTTCAGCACCACTGAAGGTTTGGTTGGCAATACTTTTTTCCGTATGTTCTTGATGGTAATACGTCACTTCGCCCGACGATTTGATCACTAATTCACTGTGGTTGTTTTGCCAAGTCCCCACATAATTTTCATGGCCTTTGAGGAGCGGACTGTTTTGTGTACAGGCAGAGAGCATGAGCAGACAGAGGGGTGCAAATACGAGATGTTTTTTCATAATTAAATCTACCACGTAGGAGATTCCTTTGAATATGTGCCTGAAAACTGAAACTTACAATAAGCTTTTTGAGTTTCAAGGGTGATCAAAAAATTGAGGCAGAACAGTAGGCATATGTGATGTTTTTCAGGTCACGCTCAACAAATCTTTGCAGTATAAAAAACTCACTTCGTGCTAATTTAAAATCAATCAGTTGATGATGCTTCAGATCAATCATTTCAGCGCATGAAAAAAATATAGAGATTGAACATAATGCAAGGTTTTGTAGATTTTTGGAAAAGCTTTAGACTTTTACCCTCAGCATGGCTGTTACTGGTGCAGTTTCTGATCTTGGTTTTAACCGCGATTACCCGAGAAAGTCTGTCTTTTCGTGCGCTAATTTGGGTACTTGGGGTGTCGGTACTATTGATCATTGCCAAAGTGATTCGCCAAACTCCAATGTTTACGATTCTAGGACTGAGTTTTGTTGGCTGCGCCGTATTGTTTTCTACTTTGATTATGCTCGGTGTAAATCATCCGAATATTCAAATTATTGCGCATGGTTTTGAAGCCTGTGCGTATTTTAGTGCAGCCTATGGCTTATTACGCTATATGTTTGCCGATCGTTATTTAACCAAAGATGAACTTTTTGCAGCAGGGGCAGTATTTACCCTCATCGCATGGGGTTTTGCTTTTCTCTATAGTATTTGTCAGCTGATTTATCCGGATAGTTTTGTAAATCCTGCAGAGCCGGGCATGCAGTCGTGGTTAGATTTATTATTTTTAAGTTTTAGTTTGCAGTCTGCCACGGGCTTGTCGGATCTCATGCCTGTGAGTGCGCCTGCACGGGTCTTGGCGATGCTTCAAATGTTCTGTGGGGTGATGTATTTGGCTCTCATCGTTTCACGCTTAATTGCATTGCAATATATTGCCCATTTACCGGAACGCCATGAGCCCAAAGACAAATAATGGCAGGAAAAAAAAGGACGCAAATGCGTCCTTTTTGGTATTCAGTATCTAATATGAATTAGAAACGGAATTTAGCGTTTACGCCAACAGTTTGAGTGTCAAGCGCAACTTCTTCAGCATTAGCATTTACATAGCTAGCACCAACTGCAACAGCAGGAGTGATGAAGTAGTTTACGTTCGCGCCCCAAGCTGAGTCTGGAGTACCAGCAAAGCTAGATTCAGCGTAAGAAGCACCAACGCTTAATTTAGGAGTTACGAAAAGATCAGTTTTGAATTGGTAAGCAGTGTCATCACCGTAGATGATGCCTGATTCGAAACCAATTGCCATGTTAGTGTCGTCGATTGCGCCAACATATTTAGCACGTGCAGTGATAGCGTCTTGGTCTTGATCGATAGTCGCAGCTTCAGCAACAGCTTTAGCAACACCGTTACCCATAACGTTGAACGCGTCAACAGCAGCTTGGTCAGCAACGCTAGTGTAACCAACAGCAACTAAGAAGTTTTGAGTTGGAAGCGCACCAACTTCTAATGCATAACGGTCGCCGTTGTCTTCTAATACTTTAGATGCTTGGTTTTTAGAATCTAAAATAGTGTGGCTGTAAGACGCGCTTGCATATACAGGAACAACTTTAGTTGGAACATAAGCTTCAGCTTTAGCACCGAAGTTATGAGCAATTACGTCAGTACCTTTTGAACCAACTTCACCGTAGTTGTAAGCAACAGATACGTTAGAAGCTTGGTTTAAGAATGCAGCTTCTGCTAAAGGACCTTTTGTAGAGTCAACATTTTTGAAGTAGTAAGTACCTTGAACACCACCAATGAAATCTTTGTCATTTGCAGTTGTGTCGATGTATTCTGCTTGGCCTTGAACTTCAAATTGGTAAGCTTGAGCACCGGTCATGGCTAATAATAAAGCAGTGGCTAAACCGAGTTTTTTCATGATTTTCTACCAGTTGTTACAAATGGATTAAACATTGAGCATTGTATTGTAACAATATATTAAGTCAATGATCCTAAAGGTTATTATTCAGTCTCTGACTCAGATCTTTATTTCATAATAAGAAATTCAGTTTTTACTCTAACTAATAAGTCACTGAAAAAAAATCATTGAGAACAATTAAGTAAGTTTGATTAAATTCTTAATTAAAAAAATACACTTGAAAAAATACACAACTTTTCAATCTGAAATAACAATCAATGTATTTATTTTTATTTAAAATAACATTTAATACGAAGGGCAAATTCTAACGCTTTTCACGCATTTGAAGCGATAAATTGCGGCTTTGACTGCCGAATTGTTGGGCAAAAACTGTTTATTTGCATAGTAAATGGACGTTTTTGTTTTAAATCTGAGGTCTAATTCACTTAAATGAATATCTTAGTGATAAATTTAATATCCTTGTGAAATACTTGGCTTTACATCAGGTTTTATTTGATTCATAATTTGCCAATCGAGTCGTCACACAGTTTAAAAGTGTGACTTTGACCCTGATTCTCCATCATTTGTTTTTTATTCGCCCAGCTTTCCCCAAGGTTGGGCTTTTTTTTGTCTAAAAATGGAACTTTACCGCAAAGATTATAGATAAAACGGAGATGGAATAAAAATAAATGCCCTTTTATGGTGCATATATTATTGAATTTATCATCGAGTTCAGTAGGTCCAGACAAAAAAAATCCTGATTTTCATGGAAAATCAGGATTTTTTAGCCAAAATTTTCGGGAAACTAAAATATTCTGCTGAGGAAGAAATTTAGTGTGCCCTAATACGGTGCATTCTGCACCAATTTATTGCAATTGTAAATATTTATTTAAGCAAGTTCATAAAAAAATTTATTCCTTTCAAATATGTTGCTGTTTTTTAGCAAATTATCTCGTTTTAAAATGATAAAAATGTGACAGATTCAACACATTTGTATAGAATTTAGCTGTATAAATGTTCATTTTATAAATTAATAAATTATTGATCATTAATTTAAATATTCCCGCGTTTAGTTGATAAGTGGGTTGGGGTATGCAACAAGTGTGGGGCATAAAATAGATGGAAACATTACGAACAGAGCATATTAGTAAGCGCTTGCAACTTGCGATGCTAGTAATCGTCTTGTCTATCGTATTTATCAGTGTTCCACTGATTGTGAGCAGTTATCAAAACTACCTCAAAAATGCTCAAGCGCTGAAAGAAATTCAGATGCTAAAAATAGTGGCAGATTTAACCAACCAAATTTCCCGTGAACGTGCACCAGCCAACAGAGCAATGTCGAGTCAAGGTCTTCAGCGTGAGCAAAAAATAATTGAATTGGCTGAATATCGCCAAGGTGTCGATCAACAATATCAAGATACGCTGACGGTTTTAAAAGAAACGGGCTTTGCACCGATCGCCCAGCAGTTAGAGTCCAATTTATATCCATATTTGTTGCAGGGTCGCAAAACGGTCGATCAATATATTGCGCTGCCGACACAACAGCGTGAAGCTAAAAAATTGGATCATGCCATTTTGGCGATGTTCCAAGCTTGGGATCAAAGCTATATTGCCATGCAGAAATTGGTCAATCATTCACATGGTAAAGATACCCGTGTATCGAATTATTACACGCTGATTTTATTACTGGCAGAATTACGTGATCAGGCGGGACGAGTCGCATCAAATATTATGGCTGCGGTATCATTTCAACAGGAAATTCCAGAGCAAAATTTAGCGCGGAGTTTACAAACCCAGCGTCAAACACGCTATCTATGGGAATTGATCAATGTCGTGCAGTCCGAACATGACAAAACACCCGAGTTTAAACAGTTACATCATGCGGTACGAACGGAATTTTTAGATAAAGGTTTGCCAATTATTGATGGTTTGGCTCAAAAAAGTCTTCAACATCAGCGTTATCACATGGATGGCACCCAGCTCACTGATGTAATGGTCAATAAATTTGTCACAGTGGTGGAATTGCAAAGTTATATTTTAGATTACAGTCTCAAAGTAGCTGCGGATGAACAACGTGAAGCGCGAAATAAATTGATTTTCACGCTTTTTGTCTCGCTTGTGTCATTACTGACTGCATTATTAACGATGTTCTATGCCAAGAAATGGGTGTTTGAACCTTTAATTCGTGCTCGTAATCAGTTATTTAAACTGGCTCGGCACCGACAAATGGATCAAGGCGTGATTGAACCTGCCAAAGTAGGTTATCTCAGTTTATTTGATGCCATTCAGCATATTGAAAACATGTTGGAACAACGTGATGCCTTTGAATTTCAGCTTAAACATATTGCCAATACTGACTCACTCACCAATGTCGCCAATCGTTTTGCCTTAGATGAATATATTAAATTTCGCGACAGCCAAAATTCAGGCTTTTTACATACAGCACTGATCGTGATTGATATTGATCACTTTAAACAGGTGAATGATCGCTATGGGCATATTGTCGGCGATTTGGTGATTCAACATGTTGCCAATCAATTACGACAACATATTCGTTCATCCGACTTGGTGGTGCGATATGGTGGAGATGAGTTTTTAGTCCTGATCGAGGGGATTGATATGCTCAAAGCCCAGCACATTGCCGAAACCATACGGCATGATATTCAGCATGTGAATTTCAATTTGGCAGAAGACGAAGCAGATCTCATCGTGACAGTGAGTATTGGTGTTGCAGTGGGTGCCAAAAGCTGGATCGATTTATTAGAGCGCGCAGACCAAGCATTATTTAAAGCCAAAGCTGCGGGGCGTGACCGTGTTTCAGCCTAAACGCAGCTTGATATTCATAAATATCTTGGCAGATTCATAAAGTTAGCTAGAAAAATCAATTAATCTTCATCTTTATATAATTTATTGCAGGCTTGTTGGTTCATTTGACTCCCATCTTCATTCCAACACTGGGCTTGGGTAATTTTGCCTAAATCGTACTGAAGCACCGCTTCAGGTTGCCCATTGTCATACCAAATTTTATAACTGTTATGACGAACGCCATTACGATAATAACCTTGGCGTTCTAGTTTGCCGTTTTCAAACCACATTTTCAGCTCGCCAATCAATTTATTGTTTTGAAAATTGGCATAGGTCCACGGTTTACCATTACTGTACCAGCGTTGGCGCAGGCCATGCTCGATACCATTTTTATAATTTTGAGAAAAAGCCAGTTGGCCATTCGGATGCCAAATTTTGTAATCCCCCTGAGATTCACCATTGATGATGCTACTTTCTTGCTCTTTTATCCCATTGGCAAACCAAAACTCGAGTTTGCCTTCGTACTCCCCATTTTTATAGGCAATGCGGCTACGGGATTTGCCGTTGGGGAAGAAACTTTCAAATACGCCTGAGCCTTGAATACCATCTGGAAAGTGAATTAGATGTTCACATTCACCATTTTTAATTTTGCTGTTGCTCAGAAAGATGGTGGTTAGGGCATTGCCATTGGCATAGACATATTGATTTTCATAGATCCCTTTGTGTGAAGTCGGGGTACTGAGGGCTTTACACTGCGGCTTATCTTTCCATGGGCTAAGATCAGGGTCTTCTTGTGAGACAAACAGCACCATGTATTCGTTTAGATAGCCATCGGCAAAGCTATATATTGGACATAATAAGAGACTGAAACTTAAGATAAATTTATTCATTGTTAGTATGCTTTTATATTTTAAAAAGTTAAGAATTATTCGTTGTTGAGTTCACGATAGGCGTCATCATAAGGATGTTTTGTTTAAAAATAAATAGTCGATATGCTAAGTTTGCAACAGATACAAGACTGTTGAAAAGTACACAATTCAGGTTTGAACTTCATCTTATACTGTGGACTTTAAACGCCATAAAAATAGTGCAATGAAAAAAATATATCTATCGTTGATGACTGTCCTGAGTTTGTCAGCATGTACAACAAATGAAGGCATGTTGGATTCATCTCAACACTTAAAACAAACGGCTCAAGCCAATTTAGTAAATTCACGGGTGAGAGAGATTACGTCTTTATTTAATCAAGCACAGACACAGGCGGTATTTGTCACATTTGATGGTCAGCGTTTGAGCCATTATGGCAATGACTTACAGCGCACCCACACCGAATACATTCCCGCATCTACTTTTAAAATGTTAAATGCATTAATTGGTTTGCAGCATCAGAAGGCGACAGCCAATGAAGTTTTTAAATGGAAAGGTGAAAAACGTGCTTTCCCCTCATGGGAAAAAGACCTGACTTTGGGTGAAGCCATGCAAGCATCTGCAGTTCCTGTATATCAGGAACTGGCAAGGCGAATAGGTTTGGCGTTAATGCAACAAGAAGTCAAACGGGTCGGTTTTGGCAATGCCAATATTGGCAAACAGGTGGATAATTTTTGGTTGGTTGGGCCGTTAAAGATTACGCCTGAACAAGAAGTCAAATTTGCGTATCAGCTTGCGACAGAGAAATTACCGTTTGATGTCGCGGTACAAAAGCAAGTCAAAGACATGCTTTATATTGAAAGCCGTGGGGATGCGAAGTTATATGCCAAGAGTGGTTGGGGTATGGATGTGGAACCTCAAGTCGGTTGGTATACCGGTTGGGTGGATGATGGTCATGGCAAGATCACGGCGTTTAGTTTGAATTTGCAGATGGCTGCAGGGGATGATGTGGCGGAGCGTAAGCAGTTGACGTTGGATGTGTTGGATAAGTTGGGTGTGTTTCATTATTTACGTTAATTTTTTGAATTTTGAATTTTGAATTTTGAATTTTGAATTTTGAATTTTGAATTTTGAATTGGCACGTCCTCGCTTTGCATTAGGTTTTAGTTTCCATTGCGTAGGAGATTCCTACTTTTGAAAGCACAAAAGTAGGCAAAATGCTTTTGTTTGACTGAGGGCACATCCGTGTTGCCCTAGTCAAACAGGCGACATCCATGTCGCCTTCATGTGATTGAGTTTGTTTAATTAAAAAGCATATCTCTTAGAAATAACTTTAAAATTTACTACTGTCCGTTTTTTCATTTAAAAAACTCTTAATTTTTATAAAATTTTTTTTAATTTCTAAGGAAATATTAAAGGGGTTGTTATATATAGATTTTTGACATTGTAATTGGCTGCCTTGCTTATGGATTGATATCTTTTTTTGATCATCAACAGTTATACAGAAATTCGCAGCATAAGTTTTATCCATATCTAAAATTACAGAGTATGGCCCAGATTTTCTGATATTTTTTAAGGAAAATGAGAGGCAATTTTCTTCGTATATAGGAGGATGTACGAGATTTTTAATAATAGTCTCTGAAACAGATCCAGCATTAGAATCAGGAATACCTAGAGATATAAGTGTTATATGATCATCACGTAATTTAGAACTAGGGTTGTTTGTATAAATACACAAGGAATTTTGCTTTTTAATTAAATAAAGTGGTTCATGTAATTGATCGGCAAAAATATTTGTTGAAAAAAGTAAAATTAGTAAGCTTAAAATTTTCATGTTTTATCTACCAATTGAGATTACGGTAAATGCTTTTTATCGTACGGATTTAATAGGAAGTTTAGAAAATTTTTTTTACATATCCTAGTGATTTTTATTAATAAATACCTCTCCCAAACCCTCTCCTTTGAGGAGAGGGAATCCCATTCTTTTTAAAGATGAGGAGCATTGCTCCGCAAGGGGAGATTGTTACTTCAACATCGGCTTCAAGAACTTCGCTGTATGCGACACTTTATTCTTAGCCACTTGCTCTGGCGTACCTTCGGCAATAATCATACCGCCGCCAGCACCACCTTCAGGGCCTAAGTCTACAATCCAATCGGCGGTTTTAATCACATCCAAGTTATGCTCAATCACCACGATGGTATTGCCCTTATTACGTAGCTCATGCAGGATGTCGAGTAATTTGGCAATATCATGGAAATGCAGACCTGTCGTCGGTTCATCAAGCACGTACAAGGTTTTGCCTGTATCACGTTTCGCCAACTCACGTGCCAATTTCACACGCTGCGCTTCACCACCTGAAAGTGTGGTTGCAGACTGACCCAAACGGATATAGCCCAAGCCCACTTGGTTCAAGGTTTCCAAACGACGGTGGATCACAGGAATGGCATCGAAGAAATGCATCGCATCTTCAACCGTCATTTCTAAGACATCAGAAATGTTACGACCTTTATAGCCAACTTCTAACGTTTCGCGGTTATAGCGCTTGCCGTGGCAGGCATCACAAGGCACATACATATCAGGTAAGAAGTGCATTGCAACCTTAATCATACCGTCGCCTTCACAGGCCTCACAGCGACCGCCTTTCACGTTAAACGAGAATCGACCTGCAGCATAGCCACGTGCTTTGGCTTCAGGGGTTTGCGCAAACAGTTCACGAATAGGGGTAAACAAACCGGTATATGTTGCAGGGTTTGAACGTGGTGTACGACCGATTGGGCTTTGGTCAATATCAACGACTTTATCGAGGAACTGTAAGCCATCAATCGAATCAAATTTCTCAGCCGTTAATGTGGTTGCACCATTCAATTGAGTCGCTGCAAGCGGCAATAATGTCCGGTTAATCAGCGTCGATTTACCTGAACCTGATACACCTGTCACACAGGTCATCACACCTAAAGGAATAGTCAAATCGACATTTTTCAGGTTATGACCCGCAGCGCCCATTAACTTGATTTGTTCTTCAGGTTTGGGTGGCTGTACACGTTGTTTTGGAACTTCGATTTTTAACTTGCCTGATAAATACTGACCTGTCAGTGAGTCAGGGTTTGCCAAAATTTCATCATAAGTTCCTTCGGCAATGACATGACCGCCATGCACACCTGCACCTGGACCAATATCAATAATATGGTCAGCCGCTCGAATGGCATCTTCATCATGCTCAACGACGAGCACGGTATTACCAAGGTCACGTAGGCGAACTAAGGTTTCAAGCAAGCGGTCATTATCACGCTGATGTAGACCAATTGAGGGTTCATCCAGCACGTACATTACGCCCATCAGGCCCGCGCCAATTTGCGAAGCCAAACGAATACGCTGAGCTTCACCACCCGACAGTGTTTCTGCCGAACGCGATAAACTTAAATAGTTCAAACCGACAGAGACTAGGAAGTGCAAACGTTCACGAATCTCTTTGAAAATCTTGTCAGCAATTTCGCCTTTGGCACCGCTTAAGTTGAGGTCTTGATAATAGCTTTCAGCATCGCCAATCGACATCTTGGTGATTTGCGCGATGGTTTTATCTAAAATTTTCACATTACGTGAGATTTCATTCAGACGAGAACCATCACAGGCATCACAAGCGGCATTCGACAAATACTGTGCTAAATCCTCACGCACATAGTTCGACTCCGTTTCACGGTAGCGACGCTCTAGGTGAGGTAGAATCCCTTCAAAGGCTTGCACGCGTTTGTGCGAACGACCACGTTCATCGATATAACTCAGGTCAACTTTTTCTTTACCTGTCCCATACAGAAATTTCTTTTTGGTGTCGGCATCGAGTTCATTCCACGGTGTGTCTAGAGAATAACCAAAATGATCGGCAACTTTTTGGATCATGCTGTAGTAATACGGACGTTGACGGTCCCAACCACGGATTGCCCCTTGGCTAATCGAAACTTCATTATTGGGAATCAATTTGTCAGCACTAAAATGGCTGCGTGTGCCTAAACCATCACAAACAGGGCATGCACCGAATGGATTGTTGAAGGAAAATAGCCGTGGTTCAAGTTCACCAACGGCACGTTCACATTCAGGGCAAGAGTGTTTCGCAGAAAATACGCGATCTTCTTGTTCGCCTTTCATCCACGACAAAATGGCAATATCGCCACCCATACGTAGTGCAGTTTCAAAGCTTTCTGCAATACGGTTACCGAGGTCATCACGAACTTTAAAACGGTCAACAACGACTTCGATGGTGTGCTTTTTCTTTTTGTCGAGTTCAGGCGGAGTATCAATATCAATGACTTCACCGTCGACACGCGCACGGACAAAACCTTGACCTTGTAATTGTTCAAATAAGTTGGTGTATTCACCCTTACGGTCACGGACCACAGGGGCAAGCAACATAAGCGCCGTGCCTTCTTCTAGACCTTTGACGGTATCGACCATTTCAGACACAGTCTGAGCCACCATCGGGAGGTCATGTTCAGGACAATACGGCGTGCCGACACGGGCATAGAGTAGACGTAAATAGTCGTAAATTTCGGTGATTGTTCCCACTGTTGAGCGTGGGTTGTGGCTCGTTGATTTTTGTTCGATGGCAATCGCAGGACTCAAGCCTTCAATCGAGTCAACTTCGGGCTTTTCCATTTGCGAAAGGAATTGGCGTGCATAGGCAGATAAGGACTCAACATAGCGACGTTGACCTTCAGCATACAAGGTATCAAAAGCCAAAGAGGACTTCCCTGAACCAGAAAGACCCGTAATGACCACAAACTTGTCGCGTGGAATATCGAGTGACACATTTTTTAAGTTATGGGTACGTGCGCCTCGAATACGGATATGGCTTTGGCTCATGCAAGGGGTCCTAAAATATTCATCGAAAAACCTATATATGATAGCGCATGAAAAATGTTCAAGTGTAATTTAAACCTAGATTTATGCGTGACTTTGTGAGAAAAATGGCCGAATCAAAATATAGCTGTCTGTGCCGATGCTCTAAAACATCTGCAAATCAGCAATCTAGGACTTTTAACATGAAATGGCAACTTCATCTCAATCCAATATTAGCTGTGATGGGTTTATTGATGTGTAGTGTGTTTTTGAGTGCATGTACCGAAAATCAGACACCGAAAGTGCAAAAATATGACAGCTTAGAACAAGCAACTTTGGCGCTGAATACCGAAAGTGAAAAAATTGATCTGTATATTGCGAAATTAGGTCAGGCCAAAACAGACGCTGAAAAAAAGCAGCTGGCTTGTGAAAAGATTCCTCAACAGTTTGATTTAGTTTTGGCAATTGTCGAAAACAATCAACATTTGATGAGCGCTGAAGATTTAAAAGTTCAAGCGCAGTTTAAGCACATGGCTGAGCAACAAAAAGCGCGCTTTACATCTAGCCTGTGGTGTAAAGGTGCATAAAGATCACGGCACTATGACTGTTTTAAGTTCATCGTTTAAATCTCCTGTGCTATGCGCATAAAAATGCATTAGAAAATCTCAGGACTATCGCAGAAAAGGCGTAAAATGCAGTTTTATCGAAACCATAGAATGCCATGTTGTCCTTATTTCTCAAAAGCTTAATGGGTGCCTTTGTTGTGGTATTAATTGCTTTGCTGTCTAAAAGTAAGGTGTTTTATATTGCAGGTTTGGTTCCATTGTTTCCGACTTTTGCGTTGATTGCTCATGTAATTGTGGCAAATGATCAGGGTGCAGCCGCATTACAAAAAACTGCGCTGTTTGGACTCTGGTCTCTCATCCCATATTTCATTTATTTATTGATGGTGTACCTGCTCGCAACACGTTTGAGCTTAACGGCATGTTTGAGTGTAGCAACTTTGAGTTGGGTGCTTGCTGCGGCTGTTTTGATTTATGCATGGCAGAGTTTTCAGTAAGCATCAAAAGCCTATATCGATGCTGTTTCAGATTAACTTTTTATCGGTTCTAGATCATTTATAAAACAATAGATTTGTATTAAATTATGATGAATTTCCAATCACTAAATGTGTGATTTAAAATGTAAGTATTTGAATAATTGATTATAATTCTGCCAGAACAGCAAATAATCATGATAAGAGCAAATAATGTTAAAACAATTTTGGGTGATCATCTGCCTCATGTTTTCAAGCCAAATCCTGTGGGCTGAAGACAGTCAAATCCTCGCGTTTGAACAGTTTATTGACCCTGCAGAAGAGCAGCGCTATAGCGTGAGCGTGCCTGTGGTCGCGCAAAATGAACAGCTATGGTCTGTAGTATATATGGTGCTGCAAACCAACCAAGTCCCTGATAACACCGTACTGGACTTTAAAGTCGTTCCTCAAGGTATATTATTAAAAAATAATCCTGCACAAAAAATACAAGAGTACGGTTTTGACGGCGTGCAGTTGGCACAGAAAAAAGACTATGTACTGTCCCAATTTTCCGATCTGAGTGAACAACTGGAAGATCAAACTGGCAAGAAAGTGCAGGATGCATCAATCTTTGATGCTAGTCGTGCCCATGTATATGCCCGCGTAGAAGATTGGGTGCCTGACTATAATGCACAAGCAACTCAACTGAATATTGAGCTGGGCAAACTGAATGAAATGCAGATGAAAGGGCTGTATTTGATTTTAGGTAAAGGCGAGAAACCCAAAGATTTATTGGCCATTGCTCAACTTGATCCGATGATCAAATCACAATTTCATTCAGAAGAAATGCAGGAACGCAAAGCAGCGCGCAGTGAATTGCGTGAAGCACGTTTTGCGATTTTTTTGGTGATTATTGCGATGGGGGTTTTCCTCGGATGGTATCGTTTTAAACGCTAATGCTTAAAATGATCATGCAAGGTCATTCTAAAAACCGAATCCAACCGTATAAAAAAAGGATCTAAAAGCAATTTTAGATCCTTAAATTTTTATACAGCTAAAATCACAGGTTTATTCAATGGGCCAAGTCCGCTGTTGATACGCGCTGTCCCAGAACATCCATTCTAATTTTGCGCCGTTCGTGTAAGCCGCATGCATTTTTTCACGTGTATCTGCATCACAGCGAGCCGCCACTCGATCAATGGTTTGAATCACATTTTGTACAGCGCTGTTGAAGTCTTGACCTGAGTAGGTGTCGATCCATGCTTGGTAAGGGTTATTCGGCACAGATTGGCTGACAATGGCTTTGCCGACTTCAGCATAGATCCAAAAGCAAGGCAGGAGTGAGGCAAGGACCACAGGGTAACTTTCTGACCATGCTGTCGCTGTTAGAAATGAAGTGTAATGATGGCAGGCAAGGGTCAGTGGAGTATTTTCAAACTGTTCTTTGCTGATGTTGAAACCTTGCATAAAGTCATTGTGCAGACTGCGTTCCACCACGATGGCAATTTTTGCCGCTTCAGAAAACTGAATCACATCGTCGGCATCAAATGCCTTGGCTGCACACACTGCAAGTGCACGACCATAGGCCAATAAATAATGGGCATCCTGAATGACAAAGTGACAAAAGGCGTCGCGGCTTAAGCCGCCCTGAGCCAATTCCTGATTAAACGGTAGATGGAGTATCTGCTGATATAACGCGGTATTACGTTGCCAAACTTCTTCAGAAAAACGCATTGAACATTCCTGTCGTTAAAAATGAAAGACGGGTCTACACCATGATGCGATGTAATTGAGAGACTCCATCTTAGAGTGTTTATTCAAAATGTAACGAATAATTTTTGGTTTCAATCCTGAAAAGCGGCATAATTGCGCCATAAACTTAGCTTCAAACTGGGTATTCCCTCATTTTGAAATCTTATTGAATGAATAGGTCGATCTATCATGATGAAACATTTTGGTTTCTCAATCGTCTTTACAATCGTGTGTCTTGCCATTTCTGCATATTGGGGTCTGAATCATGGCCCAAATGCAGGTGTGCAAGCCATGCTGACAGCACTGACCATTACTGTAATTTTGGCAGTGATGGAAGTATCATTGTCATTTGATAATGCTGTAGTGAATGCATCGGTACTCCGTGGTTGGGATCATTTCTGGAAAATGATTTTCTTAACTGTCGGGATCGTGATTGCTGTATTCGGTATGCGTTTGATTTTCCCAATCGTCATTGTTGCTGTAACGGCTGACATGGGCGCTATGGAAGTGGTGCAATTGGCATTGAATAATCCAATTGAATACTCTGCAAAATTGATGGCACATCATGCAGAAATTGCGGCCTTTGGTGGTGCTTTCTTATTGTTGGTGTTCCTGAACTTCTTCTTAGATGAAGGGAAAGATACCCATTGGTTCCGTTGGCTAGAGCGCCGTTTAGCTAATCTTGCAAACGTTCCTGCGATGTCCGTGTTTATTGCCCTAATTGCGTTATTGGTAATGGCAGCAAACGTGGCCGAAGCCTCTCGTCTAGCGGTAGTGATGGCGGGTATCTGGGGGATCGTGGTGTATATCGGTGTCCAAGTACTGAGTCATTTATTGGGTGGTGAACCTGAAGTTGATGAAAACGGTAATGCGGTTGGACATGACGCAAATGGCGTACCGACGGGCGTGATCAAAGCAGGTTTTGGTGGTTTCCTTTACCTTGAAGTACTCGATGCCTCATTCAGTTTTGATGGTGTGATTGGTGCATTTGCGATTACCTCTGATGTCGTAATCATTATGCTCGGTCTTGCTATTGGTGCTATGTTCGTGCGTTCAATGACCATTTACTTAGTGGATAAAGGCACCTTAGATGCTTATATCTTCCTTGAACATGGTGCGCATTATGCGATTGGTGCTTTGGCCTTCATTATGTTGGCGAGTGGCACAGGTCTTCATGTCCCTGAAGTGGTAACGGGTCTAATTGGTGTGGCATTTATTGTTTGGGCTGTGATTGCCTCAATTCAATATAAAAAGCGTCAAGAAAATTTAGGCTAATTTAAATTTGCCTAAAATCTCCCAAAAAGCGCAGCGTCAGCTGCGCTTTTTATTTGTCCAATCATCAGGATATTTAAAATCAATAAAAATCCTGCTTCGCTTTAAGCTGAATGTCCTATAATCCCATTCCAAGATTAATGAATTTTTAACCAGCTATGATGAATGCTCTTGAACGACGCTCAACTTTTGCTTTGAGTAGTATTTTCGCCTTACGTATGCTGGGGCTGTTCATGATTATTCCTGTTTTCTCTGTGGCAGGTCAGCAATATGCAGGGGCAACACCGGCACTCATTGGTTTAGCGGTGGGTGTCTATGGGTTGACCCAAGCGATTTTACAGATTCCGTTTAGTTTGATTGCAGACCGTTATAGCCGTAAACCGTTGGTGGTGATCGGGCTGCTGTTGTTTGCTTTAGGCGGTGCAATTGCGGCGATGTCCGATAGCATCTACGGCGTAATTATCGGGCGTGCGATTGCCGGTGGTGGTGCTGTATCTGCCGTAGTGATGGCTTTGTTAGCCGATGTCACACGTGAAGAACAGCGTACTAAAGCCATGGCCATGATGGGGATGAGTATCGGTTTGTCCTTTGTGGTCGCGTTCAGCCTTGGGCCTTGGCTCACAGGTTTAGTCGGCATCTCGGGTTTATTTTGGGTGACCACCATCATGGGACTTGCCGCGATTGCGATGTTGCTATTGGTACCGAAAGTAACGCGTCATCATAAAAATTTTCAACAAGGTTATCTGACGCAGTTAAAGCAAGTACTGAAAATGCCTGATCTAAATCGTTTACATGTTTCAGTCTTTTCATTGCATTTACTGCTCACCGCGATGTTTATTTATGTACCGTCTCAGTTGATTGACTTTGCCAATATTCCATTACATTCACATGGTTTGGTGTATTTGCCGCTTTTGGTCGTGAGCCTGTTTTTTGCCTTTCCAAGTATTATTTTGGCGGAAAAATATCGCAAAATGCGCGGCATTTTCTTGACCGCCATTGGTGGCATTATTTTAGGATTGGGCATCTTAATTTTTGGTTTCGAATCAAAATATATTCTGCTTACTGGCTTAGGATTATTCTTTATCGCATTTAATGTGATGGAGGCATTATTACCGTCATGGTTATCGAAAGCAGCTCCAATTCAATCCAAAGCGACTGCCATGGGGGTGAACGCCAGCAGTCAGTTTCTGGGGGCATTTTTTGGTGGTATGATTGGCGGGCAACTTCTGTTGCTAAATGATACGGCAATGGGATGGGGCATCCTGACAGGGCTAGCCATTTTATGGTTGATCATTAGTTTTGGGTTGGCTCAGCCGCGTTATTTATCGTCTATGGTTTTCAGTTTGCCTGAAGATAAAGAAACGGATGAATGGACTTCTCAGCTTTTAGCAATTCGTGGTATTGAAGAAGTTGTGGTGATGTCTGACCAGCAAGTGGCTTATGTAAAAGTGGATAAGCAGCAGATGGATGAATCTGCGCGACAACATTTAACGCACTTGTTAGGGAAAGAGGTAGCCATTTAAGCATAACTCTTATAAAGTAAATAATAGAAACAAATAGGAAGAATACGTCTGATGCGTGGTGTAAATAAGGTCATTTTAGTTGGTACTTTGGGTCGTGACCCTGAAACAAAAACTTTCCCAAATGGTGGTTCTCTCACTCAGTTTTCAATTGCAACGAGTGATTCATGGACAGATAAAAATACAGGTGAACGTAAAGAGCAAACAGAATGGCACCGTATTGTGTTACATAACCGCTTAGGTGAAATTGCACAGCAATATTTGCGCAAAGGTTCTAAAGTTTATATTGAAGGTTCATTACGTACTCGTCAGTGGACAGATCAAGGCGGTCAAGAGCGTTACACGACTGAAATTCGTGGTGAACAAATGCAAATGCTTGACAATAATCGCCAACAAGGCGAACAAGGTCAAGGCGGTGATTTTGGTCAGCCTCGTTTTAATAATCAACAAGGTGGTTATAACAATAACCAAAACCAAGGTGGCTACGGTAATAGCTCAAACCAAGGCGGTTATGGCAATAACCAACCGGCTCAAGGCAATAGCTATGGCAATAACAACCCAGGTGGTTTTGCGCCAAAACAACAGCCTGCACCGACACCGGCTCCTGCAGCAGCAGATTTAGATGACGACTTACCGTTCTAATGAACCTTAAACACAGCGTTTAAAACGGTAGATCATCATCAAAAAAAGCCCTCAATCTTGAGGGTTTTTTTTCGCAGGTCTCATCTTGAAAGATCAGTTTTATTTTGCAATTGAGTCGACGACTTATTTTTTTGCAGAAACCCACATGGTAATTACGGCTTTAAAAACGGCTTCATTACGCGTGTTGTTCACCACTACATTCACCAAATAATCACTCCCTGCATTCCACGTAAAATTAGCATCGACAGGCGTGGCAATGGCCGTTAAATCTGTATCGGCTTTTTTCAAATATTCCACAGTCATGCCTTTGGGAATCCAACGATGGCTGCTCGGAACGGTCACATCGGTCATGGTACCGCCAGCCAATTCAGCCATATTACACATGGCAATCGCGTGGACAGTGCCAATATGATTCAACACACTGCGCTGTTTTTTAATATGTAGTTCACAGTATTGGGGCTTTAATTCATCAAAAACAGGCGAAATACTGCTGAAATACGGTGCTTTTAAACACAGCAATTTTGAAAAAGTCCATTTCCCTGCGGGTTTGTTTTGGAAGGTCTTCCATAATTTTAATGCTTGGCTCATGCTTAATTATCCGTCATTATTCAGAATATAATTCTAATACAGAATATTGTTCTGTTAATGGCGTAAATGACGTCACAGCTATTAAAAAAAGCCAACATTGTTTTAAAATGACCCGAGCAAAGGAAAGTATCAATGTCGTCAAATCAAGCATTATTGCAACGAATTTACAGCGGTCGCAGAGCGGAACTTAAAAGGCAGATCTTAGGAGAAGCCCTTGCATGTTTTTTAGAACAAGGGATTGAAACGACGACGATTGAACTTGTGCGAGACCGCGCAGAGACCAGTGTTGGTGCGATTTACCATCATTTTAAAAATAAAGATGGTTTAGTAGCAGCATTGTATTTTGCGGCATTGCAAGATCAATTTGCGAAAAGGGCAGACGCCTTGACACAGGCCCAATCGCTGCAGGAAGGCATTCAAGCCATTTTGTGCTCGTATATAGACTGGGTCGAAGCGTATCCTGATTTTGCAGGATTCTTGTATGCGGCAGGGTTTAGTATGCGTAAGGAAACGCTACAAGCCGAGTTAAAACAACATAATCTACAACGCAATACCGCGCTGCTGGATTGGTTGACCGCACAATCCGATTGGCATTTGATCGAGCATTTACCCAAAGAATTAATGATGTCTTTGGTCTTAGGGGCAACGGAAAATTATTGTCGGGCATGGTTATCGCATAAAGTCAAAACGCCACCATCACACTATAAACAACAGTTTACACAGGCTGCTTGGCAGGCCCTCTGTATGGATATAAAGCCTTGCTCTCATTGAAATTGATTGGTTTGCTCGATGGAAAGGCAAAGATTGATTTAAATAATAAATCTAAAAATCCGATAGTTTTTATAAAAAAGTTCGGTTTTACCTATGATTTGATAAGTCGTATTCTAGCTTCAACAGATAAGCAATCCCTGAAATGAGTTAGAGGAATATCAAATGAGTTTAATTAATACTGAAGTAAAACCATTTAACGCTACCGCTTACCAAGACGGTCAATTTATTGAAGTTTCAGAAAAAGACTTCTACGGTAAATGGTCTGTGGTGTTTTTCTATCCTGCTGACTTTACTTTTGTATGTCCAACAGAATTAGGCGATCTTGCTGATCACTATGCTGAATTCAAAAAAATGGGCGTAGAAATTTATTCAGTATCTACTGATACACACTTTACGCATAAAGCTTGGCACGATTCTTCTGAAGAAATTAAGAAAATCGAATACCCAATGGTTGGCGATCCAACTTGGACACTTGCGAAAAACTTTGATGTTTTAATTGAAGCGGATGGTCTTGCTGACCGTGGTACTTTCGTAATTGACCCTGAAGGTAAAATCCAAATCGTTGAAATCAATGCAGGTGGTATTGGTCGTGATGCTTCTGAATTGATGCGTAAAGTAAAAGCTGCTCAATATGTACATGCACACCCAGGTGAAGTATGTCCTGCAAAATGGAAAGAAGGTGAAGCGACGCTTGCACCATCGATCGACCTAGTGGGTAAAATCTAATTTGGTGATCCAACCGTAGATTTAAAAAAGCCAGAACTCAGTTCTGGCTTTTTTTGTGGTCTAGAACATTAAACTAAATAGCCATCATGTTCTGGAGCATAGCCACGAACTCCATCGACTAAATAGTCAATTAATCTTTCCATGACTAGGCGTTGACCTTTGCGCGAAGCATATACCAATTGTACCGTACCGACATTTGAGCACCATTCGGGGAAGAGGTGAATTAAACGACCTGCCTCAATATCTGCTTGTACCGTTAAATACGGTAAGTCTGCGATGCCTAAACCATCGAGTACCGCATAATAAGCACCGGCTAAGTCATTGCTTTTAATCCGAGGTTGTAAGGCAATTTCAATCTGCTCTTGCTGTCCCGTATGATGCAAATGCCATTGATAGCGGTTTTTCTGTGTACCCAAAACGATACTCGGAAATTCTGTCAATTCGAAAATATGCTTTAACTCGCGTCCTTGTAAAAGTTCAGGACTAATCACTAAGCAATGCACGGTTTTAATCACGTCACGTACAATAATGCTCGAGTCTTCATTTTTACTAAAATTGGTACGAATCGCTAAATCAATGTCGTCATGCAAGACATCTACACGGCGGCTAGACAGCTCAAGTTCGACCTGAACTTTGGGATGATCTTTTAAAAATTGATTTAACAAGGGGCGAATTTGATGTTCCATCATGACCGGTGGACAACTAATTTTAACCAAGCCTTCAAGTTCACTTTTTTGCTTCAGGAGCACCTGATGCGCACATTCAACTTGTTCGATTACTTTTATGCATTCTTCATACAATTCTTGGCCTAATGTCGTGACCTTAAAGTGTCGGGTAGAACGCTGAATAAGGGTGACATTATATTTGGCTTCAAGATCTAAAATGCGTCGGCTTAATTTTGATTTTGTAATATTCGATGCTTCACTTGCAGCGCTAAAACCGCCATGTTTCACCACCAAGTAAAAGTAGTAATAATCATCAAATGAATGCATGGATCACCTTATGCAGTGAAAATTATTTCAATTCAAATCATCATACGTCAATTTATACATCAGGTATAAAAAAAGCGGCTCGAAGCCGCTTTTTACTACTGAAGGATTATTTCTTTTCAGTATTTTGCGTATAGCTGTTGATTAGGTTGCGGTAGTCCGGTATATGGTTGCCGAAAAGCGCACCTAAACCTTCAATATCATTACGCCAGTCGCGGTGTAATTCACACGCGGTACCAAACCACGTCATAAGCTGCGCACCCGCTTGCGTCATACGTTGCCAAGCTGAGTCACGGGTTAAATGGTTGAATGTACCTGAAGCATCGGTCACCACAAAGACGTCAAAGTCTTCTTCTAAAGCAGACAAGGTTGGAAATGCAACACAAACCTCAGTCACTACACCGGCAATAATCAATTGCTTTTTGCCTGTTGCTTTGACGGCTTTCACAAAGTCTTCATTGTCCCAAGCATTAATTTGACCTGGGCGTGCAATATAAGGTGCGTCAGGGAACATCTCTTTGAGTTCTGGAACCAATGGACCGTTTGGACCTTGTTCAAAACTGGTGGTGAGAATCGTTGGAAGATTAAAATATTTTGCGGCTGCAGCCAGTGCGAGTACATTATTTTTAAATTTATCTGGATCAATGTCGCGAACCAATGAAAGTAGACCTGTTTGATGGTCAACTAAAAGTACCGCGGCATTATCTTTGTCTAAACGAACGTAAGGTTTGCCCCATTTTATTGTCCTCTTTCCTGTTTGCAAGTACGCAGGATCAGATGAAATCTGCGTGTTAACTAGATTTAGAAAAGTTGTAAAAATGAGACAATGAAATGGGTTTAAATGAGAAGCTCAATCATAAAATTGGGATAATTCATCGTTATATATGACTTAAAGCTTAGAATTTCTGAATTAATGCTTGGTTTTGAGTGAGGTGCAGATTGTATGTCTGAGTATTGTTCTAAATTTGAGATATAGAATGCTATCTGGATGATGGCCATCAAGTATTTCAAAGCTTAAAATAAGCGCTATGTTCATCCTATCGTATGAATATAGGAGCTAAGAAATGAAAAAAGTAATTGGTGTTTATCGTAATCAGCAAATGCACTGGGTGGGCGATGGTTTTCCAGTCAAAAGCTTATTTTCCTATAATCGTCTAGGTCAGGCGATTAGCCCATTTTTGCTTTTGGATTATGCGGCACCTTATCAGTTCGATCCCACCACTGCACGGCATGGTGTAGGTTCACATCCACATCGTGGTTTTGAAACGGTGACTATCGCCTACAGCGGTGAAGTGACTCATAAGGACTCAAGTGGTGGTGGCGGCACAATTCAAACAGGCGATGTGCAATGGATGACCGCAGGGTCGGGTCTGGTGCATGAAGAATTTCATTCGCCTGAATTTACTCAAGCAGGTGGTCTTTTTGAGATGGTTCAATTGTGGGTGAATTTACCGGCAAAAGACAAAATGACTCAGCCTCGTTACCAAGCGATCACACGCCAAGATATTCCTCGCATAGACATGGATGAAGGTGCAGGGCATATTCGGGTGATTGCCGGTGAAATGGGTGGTCACCTTGGGCCTGCACAAACCTTTAGTCCAGTGAATGTCTGGGATGGTGAATTGAAAGCTCAATATGAAACCACCTTACATGTACCTGAAGGGCATAACACCATTTTGGTGGTCTTGAAGGGTGAGGTTGTGGTGAATGAAAGCCATAAAGTGCAAGACAGTTCGATGGTCATGTTTGCCAAAGACGATATCGCCATTCAGCTACAAGCGTTGCAGGACACACAATTTTTGTTGCTTAGCGGTGAGCCACTAAATGAGCCGATTCAAGGTTATGGCCCATTTGTGATGAATAGCAAAGCTGAAATCATTCAAGCCTTTGATGATTTCAATAACGGAAAATTTGGTGAAATTGCGCTGGTGCATGAAGCTTAAGCGAAAATCATGTCGTTGAAGTAGCCGAAAAAAAAGCCTCTGAACAGTCAGAGGCTTTTTTATTGAGCGCTGTAGTATTTATAGTTGTCATGATTTAAATATCATTTTACTTTTTATAAATTGTGATGAATTTATCACTTTCTTATGTGGCGCATCTTAGCAAGACTTGGCTTTAAAGTAAACCGAAAGTTATAAAAATGGTTAATTTAATTGTTTGGTTTTATAGAGTAATTAAAATTTTAAAGAAAAATATGTTTAAAAAACAAAGCTTAAATTGTGTGCTTTTTGACTGTAAATATTTGTAAATTTAACTTAAAAACGGCTGTACTGAAATCCATACAAAAAGTGCGAATCTGGTATTTTTTAATAGCTATTTTTAACTTCTGATCAGTCATACTTTTAAACTGTGTTTTATAGATGGAAAAGAAAATTGGAAATTGCAGTCATCGGTAGTGGCATGGCTGGGCTGGCTACCGCAAGAATTCTTAAAGACGCAGGGCATAACATTACAATTTTCGAAGCTCTGCCTGGTCGTGGTATGGATAGCCACAGCACTGAGTTTGAAGGCGGCTTGATCGATGCCCCTTTGCGTGTGATGAATCCACACCTCTGGAAAAATACCTTAAGTTTGGCGACCCATTTAGGGATTAAAACCTTCCCAGTCCGTACCTATATGGCATGCAGTTGGCTATTTGAAGATCGTACAGAAACGTGGTTGACCACCAGTCGTAGCCGTATTGGTAATTTCCCAATTATTAATAACCGGAAAGGCTTACAACAATATGGCTGGCGTTTAGTCAAAGGAATGTTGCAACTTAAAGCCGCGATCACTCGATTTTTTAAATCAAAAAATCAGGATATTACGCTTGCCGAATTCATTAATAAAAATGAAATTGAAGAAGTATTTTGGCATGGTGCGGTCATGCCTGTGTTGTATACCATTTGCACCTGTAACCCGAAAACGATTGGCGAATGGCCTGCTAAACCGCTGTTGATTTTCTTGCGTCAATTGACCAATGGCGATGCCTTGCTGCGTATCCAAGGTGGTACACCTGCGTTGGTTGATAAACTGATTGAAGGTTTAAATATTCAAAGTGGTACGGCAATTACCAAAGTGCACGAGCAAGACAATAAAGTCTTGGTGGAAACTGAGGCCGGAGCACATCATCTATTCGATCGTGTGGTTGTTGCGACACCAACCACCAAAACGGAAGAATTTTTAGATTCAACCCAGTTTGCTGACGATATTGAGCTCTTAAAGAAATTTAAATTTGAGCAAGGTCAATTGGTGATTCACACCGATCAAACAGTGATGCCGCCGAAGCGTAAAGATTGGTCTGTACTAAGTTATATGATGGATCGTAAATTTACCCGTCAGCAATTTACCGTATGGCTCAACTCCATTGAGCCGAGCTTGGTGGGTAAAACCCCTGTGTTCCAAACCTGGCAGCCAGTGACACCGATTGATCCTAAAAAAGTGATCTCTTCGGTCAGTTTGACACGTGCAGTGGTGGATTCACATACCGTGGCGCTGAATAAAGAGTTACAGCAACGACATTTATCCCCTGAACGTAAAGTCTTCTTCTGTGGTTCATGGTCTTGTGACGGTCTGCCGATTTTAGAGTCTGCGGTAACGTCTGCTATGCATATTGCAGAAATTTTTGGTGCACCATTGCCGTTTGTGGGTTTAAAACCTAAAGTGGAGGTAGCCCCTCAACTCGGTTACTAACATGAAATGGCTTCAAGCAATTCGTCAGCACATCCCTAGCCATAAATATGCGATTAACAGTCGACTACTCGGAGATGATGCGGAACTTGCTTGGAGCAATTTGGGCTATTGGGATGATGCAAAATCATCCTATCCTGCGGCCTGTCAAAAACTCGCTTTCCATCTTGCCGAATCCATTCAATTAAAATCTACAGATCGTGTTTTAGACCTCGGTTGTGGGCAGGGTGCGAGCTTGGTTTTTTGGATGGAACATTTTCAAATTCAAAACTTATCCGCAGTCGAATTGCAAACCGCATGTGTGGAAAAAATCCAAAAAAATTTAAATTCAAAGATTAAAATCCAGCAAGATTCATTTTTGAATTTAAAAAATATTTATCCACAAAACGCTATGGATGCAGTGCTGTGTATTGATGCTGCGTATCATAGTGAGTTGAATTCATTGCTTTTATCAGTCGTTGATGTTTTGAATTCAAAAGGACGCTTTGCTTTTCACTATTTGATGTTGTCCGATGCGTTTTTGAATTTAAATTCAGTGCAACGATTGAAATATCAAAGTCTGTTGAAAGCAGCAGATGTGAATTTGAAAAATTTAAATTCAAAGCAAAATTTACAACACCAAGTGCAACAGGCAGGTTTCGAAAATATCCAGATTGAAGATATCAGCGAATTCGTATTTCAGGGTTTTGCCGATTATATTCAAGAACAAAAAAGTCAGATGAGCCTGAGTCATGTGGATCAATTCAAAATCAAGATGACGGCAAAATTGTGTGAGAAGTTGTATCGAGACGGGCTGATTCGTTATGTGCAGATTAGCGCGAGGAAGCCATAAAAAAGAGGCTTTAAAAACATCAAAGCCTCACTAAAAAGCGAGGCTAAGAAATGGTGCCGGCACACGGATTCGAACTGTGGACCTACTGATTACAAGTCAGTTGCTCTACCAACTGAGCTATGCCGGCGTTGTGGAATGCATTCTACAGATTTTTTGAAGTGGTGCAAGTTAAAAAAACAGCAAATCGAATGTAATTTATACGTTTGATTTATTCAGCATTCGACCGATGTTTGGCTCTAAAAACCAGAGAAATAAAAATAGGTAATGTTTCGCCCACAAGATGTGGGCGAAAAAATAGGATGGGTGAGCGTTGAGTGCTATTTCATTCTTAAAATTTGGTCTAGATCCTGTGCGCATTCTTCAAGTGTATATGCCATCTCCAGTTGCATTTGGGGGCGGAGTTCATTGGCGAGCTTTCGCCATTCGTCAATCAGACGCTGTGCTTTTTGAATTTTATGTTTATTGATGTCTTTGGCAAGGGTTGGGGTATAGCCACCACGTTTGGCGTTCTTGATCTGCTTAACATAATTCTGGCTGTTATTCATGTTCTCTCCCGAATAGCAGTGATATATGAAATGTGTTTTTTAAGTTTTTCGTTGATCAAGTTAAAAGTACCGCAATCGCGTTTCAGTTCTATGATGTTTAAATTAATGAATAATTTTTTGAATAGTACCTATATTGAGAGGATGATTTATTTTTAGCATAGGCTTAAGTAATTGTCTTTAGAATATAAAATTTGTATTTGTAAATATACGTGTACTTATTGCTGCCAATAAAAAATCCATAAGTCGTGCATTAGGAAAAAAACGTGTGATTGAAATCCGTCAATCAGGACTTAAATACTGTGAAGTTATTGAGCTAAACAAATAGAAGATCAATTAGGGGGATATTTAATATTGAGAACAATAAAATTAAAAAAGGCCTAAATTTTATCAATTTAGACCTTCATTCTGCTTGGCATTGCAGTTTA
The DNA here is from genome assembly GCF_013418435.1 of Acinetobacter sp. YH12142. Lineage (NCBI taxonomy): Bacteria > Pseudomonadati > Pseudomonadota > Gammaproteobacteria > Moraxellales > Moraxellaceae > Acinetobacter > Acinetobacter sp. YH12142. The sequence goes on from NZ_VPCB01000001.1 coordinate 166,994, forward strand.
TTCTGGCGGTGAAAGAGGGATTCGAACCCTCGAAACGCTATAAACGTTTACACACTTTCCAGGCGTGCTCCTTCAGCCACTCGGACACTTCACCTTTTGCGCGGTGGATAATAGCGAAAAAAATATATTCTGCCAAGAGAAACAATTGAATTAGACAAAAACATCTTGAGCGGTGCTATGATTCGCAAAAATCCTGTCTAAATTGAAGACAATTATATGCAAAGTACTGCACAAAAAGCCGCATTGCCTGCCATCACCTTGGCAGCTTTGGGCGTAGTATTCGGAGACATTGGGACGAGCCCATTATATGCGCTGCGCCAATGTTTCCTCACAGCACACTTGGCGATTAGCGAAGCGTCTGTGCTGGGTATTCTGTCCCTGATTTTCTGGTGCATCATGCTGACGATTAGTTTTAAATACGTCAGCATCATCATGCGCGCAGATAACAATGGCGAGGGCGGTATTATGTCGCTGTTGGCCTTGAATCTACGAACCACACGAATTGCCGAAAACAAAAAAATCTACCTGATTGCCCTTGGCTTTATTGGGGCATCTTTGTTCTTTGGTGATGGGATCATTACCCCCGCAATCTCTGTGTTATCCGCGATTGAAGGCTTAAGTATTGCGACGCCGATGTTTAACCAATGGCTGCAACCCTTATCGATCGGTATTTTAGCGGGGCTATTTTTAGTGCAACGCCATGGCACAGGCACGATGGGTAAATTCTTTGGGCCTTTAACGCTCATGTGGTTTTTATCCATTGGTGGTTTTGGACTATGGAGTATTTCGCAAACGCCATTTGTATTGACCATGATCAGTCCACATTGGGCCTTCAATTTTGTGGTTCAGCAGCCTTATGTTGCATTTTTGACTATGGGTGCGGTTATCTTGACGATGACGGGTGGTGAGGCAATCTATGCCGATATGGGGCATTTTGGCCGACTCCCAATCCGCTTGGCATGGTTTATTGTGGTGATGCCGTGCTTGCTGTTGAACTATGCGGGTCAAGGTGCTTTGCTACTGCGTAATCCTGAAGCTTTAGCCAATCCATTCTATATGCTGATTCCTGAATGGGCATTGTATCCAATGATTGCTTTGGCAACTGCGGCCGCGGTGATTGCCTCTCAAGCGGTGATCACAGGGGTATTCTCCATGGTCAATCAGGCGATTCAATTGCGTTACTTGCCGCGTTTGACAGTGAAACATACCTCTGAAGTTGAACGTGGTCAGATTTATTTACCATTTATTAACTGGGCATTGTTTATCTCGGTGCTGATCTTGATCTTGCTGTTTGAAAACAGTGCGAATTTGGCCAGTGCGTACGGCGTAGCTGTGACCATGACCATGCTCTGCGGTACGATTTTGATCTCAGTTTTAGCTTATGGTTTATGGCGTTGGCCGGTTTGGAAAGTGGCGATTTTTGCAGTTCCATTTTTATTGATTGATTTGATTTTTGTTGCATCGACATCATTAAAAATCGCAGCGGGCGGTTGGGTTCCAATCCTGATTGGTGCGGTATTGTTTACGATTTTAATGACGTGGAAAGATGGACGGGCATTGGTGCTCAATCGGCTCGGTAAAGATGCTTTGCCTATTGACCTGTTTATTCGCAGTGTTAGCATGGGTAGTGAAACCAAGTTTGTTCCAGGTGATGCCGTATTCTTGACAGGAACGCCTGAGATCGTGCCTCATGCCATGTTGCATAATATTAAGCACAACAAAGTTCTGCATGAACGCAATATTATGGTTACGGTCAACACCCGAGATGTGCCATTTGTACCTGAAAATGAGCGGGTGATCACGGAACAACTAGATGATCGATTCTATCGAATCACGATGTTTTATGGGTTTAAAGACCAGCCGAATATTCCTGCGGCTTTGGAGCATGCGTATCGTGAATTGGGCTTTGAATTTGATTTAATGCAAATCAGTTTCTTTATTTCCCGAGACCGCATTATTCATACCTTGGGTGAAGGCATGGCGCCATGGCGAGAAAAGCTGTTTATCTCTATGCAGCGAAATACCAGTCCAGTCAGCGACTTTTATCAAATTCCAACCAACCGTGTGGTGGAGTTGGGAAGTCAGATTGAAATTTAAGTCCTAGATTGAACTTTTAGGCATAGATTTAATAGTTAAACACGAAAAAGCCAGATCAATTCTGGCTTTTTTTATCTGTGATAATTGAACTTTTTTAGTCCAAAGACATAGAGATCATTCTGTTGCTTTTTCCTGGGAGGAGTATGCGAGCAAAACAACAGAATGAAGATGTTGCGTTATTTCATCCTTGAAAATATGCTGATTAGTTGATTGTCGCGTCTACATCTGCAGAGGCTTCAGGCGCAGCTTGGATGGCTTCGTCAGCAACAGGTGCTTCTGGGTTGGCTTGAATTGATGCATCTGCAGGATTTACACTTTGAGTCTCAGGTGCTGCCATAAAAGCATCTTGTTGTCCTTGAGGAGCTTCAGGCAATGCAGCCGATGCGCTATCGGCATTCACTGGCGCTTCTGCAGAAGAGGCAATGACGGGTGCAGCGTTGTTATCCGCTGATACGGCTTCAGGTGCTTGCTGTGCTGTTTCCACAGGTGCTTCAGTTACCGCGGCTTCAGGTGTATTGGCCACTGCTGTTTGTTCAGTTGGAACGGACTGCTCTGTAGGTGCAGCAGCTACACTTTGTTGTTCATTTGCGAGTGCATTTTCCGCTTCAGTCACGGCTTGTTCAGCATTTGCAGGGACTACAGGGGCATTCGGATCGATTTGGTTTGCCTGAGCTTGTTCAGGGTTTAAGGGCTGTTCTGTTGCAGCGGCATTGACTTGTCCGGCAGGAGCTTCAACCAATTGAACTTGGCCACTTGAAACCAAGTCCTGAATGGAACCAGATTGACCATTCACGGTGGTCACAATTTTGACTTTAGACAAGCTTTCTAATGTATCACCGGGTTGAATCGGCGGCTCTGCAAATGCTGCTGCGCTCATTAAACCTGAAATTAAACCTAAACCTAAAATTTTAGAATGCATAATCAATCCGTATATTTTTATCGCAATTTTTCGTATTTTTACCTTGTCATAATTCTTGAGGCGAATTCAATGAAACATACGCAACTGCTTCATGACTTCCTATAAAGACCTGCACAACTGCGACATAAAGTTACATCAACTGCTGCTTTGTTAAACAATATTTGTGTGATTGTTAAGCAAATTAAAAAAGAAAAGTGTACTAAAATTTGCACCCTTGCTAAGCTGCGGAAAAATAGTCCTTTTAGAAGTCATTGTTGTAAGTCATGGTCAAAAAGAAACGCAATTCAGCAAATCTGCTTTCACAGTTATTTGGGCAAAATGGCATAAAAGTGCTGTTGGGTCTGGTGGCAACAGGAAGCTTTGCTATTGCTTTCGGGCAAGAAAAAATTCAACAACTTGTTTCTATGAGCAGCACTTCAAATAGCGCCTGTTTGGACCAATTTTATCGTGAAGTGCCACCTTATTTGGTCCGTGAAAGCCTACATAAAAACAGTTTTCCACTGTGTTTTAATGGCTTTAATGTCATGTATTCGGGGATATCCAAGACACCGCTTTGGGTTGCAGAAGCATTAACCCCCGCACGCCTGAGTCAAAAAATTCCGCGTGAAGATAACTTTCATGAAGAGACTCGCGTGCCGTCTGAATATCGGGCTTTGCTTTCAGACTATAAATCTTCAGGCTATGACCGTGGACACATGGCGCCAAATGCCGATATGCCCAATAAAGCTGCGCAGTTAGATAGTTTTTCTTTGGCCAATATGGTGCCGCAAGCTCCAAAAAATAATCAGCAAGTGTGGCGTGAGTTAGAAGAAGCCACACGGGCGATAGTGACCAAACAAAAGCAAGATGTCTATGTGGTAACGGGGCCGGTATATAGTGCGAAAAAATTAAAAACCATCGGGCAAGGGGTCATCGTGCCGACCGCTACTTATAAGGCGATCTATTTGCCGAAAAAAGGTGTTGCAGGCGTGTACTATGCGGACAATACCTTGCGTGATACGGCACCGACAGTCAAAGTCATGAGTATTTGTGCGCTAGAAGAACTGACTGGAATTAATTTCTTTCCAGAATTAACTGAAGACCAAAAGCGTAATACCTACCGTTTGCCACTCAAAGCCACCCAAGTAAAAGCAAATCAAGATATCGCTTATTTGCATTGGGATGCTGAAAGCCAGTGTGCTGCAGATGTCGCAGAAGACAAGATTTTAAGTTTGCAAAAAGAGTTTAAATCGAGTGGTGGTTCTGTGGGAGAGACATCCATGGCAAGCAGTGAAAATGACAACAATCAAGATGCCTTGGTCAAACAATTGATTGAAGAAATTCTGCAATATCTGCTACAGATTTTGAAATAATTGAGTAGATAATAGCGCTGAACTGCGAGCGATGAAGAGGATCATTGCTTGCAGTTGAAATCTTTTTCACGTATTTCTATTGCTGCATCACTACAACAAAAAAGAAGGATATCCATCATGTTCAAAGCATTTGAAAATGACACTGCGTCGCATGCAATTCATGACTTAACACTAGAAAATGGCCAAGATCGAATTAATATTTATGGCAATTTACAGGTGACGAAAGACCAAGCAGGTTTAGCTGCAGCGAAAGCTTTACAGGCATTTTTCAATGATGTGGTGACCACGCTTGAGGCAGAAACCAACTTAGCTGAAAAAATAGCGCAGGGCGGTGAAGAAAACGAAGTAGAAAATCCATTTCTTTAAAGCTGTGTCATCGGCCGTCGAAGGAAGCAAAGCTCAATTCGGGATGAATGAAAAAAAGCTCACAGATTGTGAGCTTTTTTATGGTGTCTTCTTCTATTTATTCGTCTTTTGCCATCAGTTTATAGATGACCGCACCAATCACCGCACCAATGATTGGGGCTACCCAAAATAGCCAAACTTGTGATAGCGCAGCAGTTTCAGCAAAGAATGCCACACCCATACTACGCGCTGGGTTGACCGAAGTATTAGTGACGGGAATGCTGATCAGATGGATCAATGTAAGCGCAAGACCGATCGCAATTGGGGTAAATCCAGCAGGGGCACGTTTATCCGTTGCTCCCATGATCACAATCAGGAAGCCAGCCGTCAGCACAATTTCAATGACTAACGCTGAGAGCATAGAGTATTTACCTGGAGATAATTCACCATAGCCATTGGTGGCAAAACCGCCGACTCCTGTAAATCCGGCCTGACCTTGTACAATGATGAATAGAATAAATGCGGCGAGGGTTGCACCCAGCAATTGAGAAATAATATAGGGTGCTAGTTCTTTCGCTTCAAAACGACCACCGGCCCACAAGCCGATACTCACGGCAGGGTTAAAATGTCCCCCTGAGATATGACCCAGCGCATAAGCAGCCGTTAACACCGTTAAACCGAAGGCCAGTGCCACGCCTGCGAAGCCAATGCCAAGTTCAGGAAAGGCCGCAGCCAAGACCGCACTACCACAACCACCAAAGACCAGCCAAAACGTACCGATCAGTTCTGCTAAATATTTATTCATTTAAAATTCCATTTGTTTTTGTCATTTGGAATAGATTTTCAATCTTTCACTCAGCATGAGTGCAATATAGTTGTGAAGTGTTGTTTTATTCATTTATTGAATATGCATAGCTTTAATGGATTTTGCTGAAAATCACAATATATAAAATGATAACTGCGTCACATTTTAACTTGCTGCTTCAATTTGCGATAAGCGCCATTGCTGTGGGGTTAAATTTCGCCATTGTTTAAAAGCACGTTGAAATGCACTCTGTTCTGAATAACCCAGCAGTAGCGCAATTTTTTGCAAACTTAAATGTGGGTCTCTTAAAAATTCTTCAGCCATCATACAGCGGACCTCCTGCATGCGTTGCTGATAGGTGCTGCCTTGTTGTTGTAAATGGCGTTGTAATTGTCGGACGGACAGATTCAGTTGAGTAGCGACATGTTCAATTTGGAACTGATTTTTTTGTAAACCCATTAAGATGGCTTGCTGTAAGCGTTGGTCGATTTGCGTGGTATTCGGCAGTTTTTCTAATAAAGACTGTGCCTGTTGCATTAACAGTTTTTGTAAGGTCTGATCGCCTTGGGAAAAGGGGCGAGACAGTTCTTGAATGGGAATAATAACCTTCGACTTTTCTTGGGAAAATCGAACTTTACAGCGAAAATATTGTTCATACTGAGCGACATTTTTCGGTGCAGGATTATGAAAATGCACTTCGTGTAAATTGATATCTTCAAAACGCATGAATAATTTTAGAAACTGCAGCATTAAGGCAATCGCAATTTCATCGGTCAATTGATTGGCCATATTCATGGGTAAATCATTCCAACCGATCGAGAAAAAATCATTTTGAATATCAATCAGCAATGGACTACCATCGAAGATTAAGCGATGAAAATCATGGTAGCGGAGCAGCGCTTCGCCTAAGTTTTCACAGGACAGGGCAATATACGCAATGATGCCAATATGTTTGGGTTGCACATGTTCTGCAATTTCTAAACCCAGCGCTGGCTTTTGGATCTTTTGATCCAAATCCATCAATAAATCACGCCAAACGGCATAATCAAAACGTTCTAAGTTTTGAACTTTATTCAGTTTTTCAGGAATAGCAATGCCTTGAGCTTGGTGATAAGCATAGAGCAAATGGCCCAGTCCTCCATAGACCGATCCTGTATAGTCCTTGAGTTGTTGCATATTTTTTTAATTCTAAATTTTGTCGTGTTTTGTCAATAATATTAAAAAAAACGGTCAATATCTAGCTCTTTTCATTACCTATAGTGGAGCTAAGAAAAGGAGATATTGGTCATGTTAAAAGGTTTTATTGCAGGGTTGGTCGTCGCCAATGCCTTTGAATGGTTCGCGCATAAATATGTTTTGCATGGGACACATCGGTCAGGCAAGCCACGTTTTAGTCCAGTACCGAAAAGCATGAAATCACATTGGGAACATCATCGTGAAGTTCGAAAAACAGATTTTCATGATCATGGCTATGTTGAAGGTGTACAGAACTGGCGCACGAAAAATGAAATATTGTCTCTGGTGGCAGTTTCAGCTGTATTTGTCCCGCTGTTTTATCCCATTTCCAAAGGAATAAGTTTGTCGGTGCTGTATTGCGCAGGGAATTATTATTATATCCATCGTCGCGCACATCTTGAGCCAGAGTGGGCGATGAAAAAGATTCCATGGCACTATGACCACCATATGAACTCAAATCAGGATGCCAATTGGTGTGTGACTAAGCCGTGGTTTGATTATATTTTAGGGACGCGGGTGATCTCCTCGGCAAAATTACAGGAACAGAACCCATTGGGTGTGTTACTACCGACAGCGATTGCGAAACCATTGTCACACTGGGTCAATCGGGTATTTCCTGCAAAGTGGGTCGCTGAGCGTGAAAAGCCAGTTGCACTTCTTGAAACGGTCTAATATGAATGCACTGTGCGTTTTGACAACGAGCGTTGCTACCCATTTGAGCTGTCGCAATTTGTCAATAAATTATGAATCTACTGTCAATCAAATACAGTGTAAATGCCCTATATTTAAATCATCAAAAGGCTTGTACACGACGAGTTGATTGATGAAGTTGCTATGTATATTTTTTCATTTGTTTTAAGTATCAGACCAAGTGCTGTAGTTTTTCTTGGTTTATAGGAGCCGACAAGGCTCCTTTTTTTATGTCTATCGTTGATGAATTAAATCGACGATTCGCTGCTACAAATCAATGCTTTGCATCAAAAACATCAAAACAAAAAAAGAGCGAATCATCGCTCTTTTTAAATCTTCATTGAAAATGAATCAATTAAAGGCGCATTTCAATGCCTTGTTCTGCTAGATATTTTTTCGCTTCAGGAATGGTGTGTTGACCAAAGTGGAAAATAGAGGCTGCAAGCACCGCATCTGCACCACCTTTTAAAATGCCATCGGCCAAATGTTGGAGATTACCGACACCACCAGAAGCAATGGTTGGAATGGTCACACGGTCATTGATGTTACGCATCAGTTCAAGGTCATAACCGGCTTTGGTTCCGTCAGCATCCATCGAGGTGATGAGTAATTCACCTGCACCGAAGTCCGCCATTTTTACTGCCCATTCGATGGCATCGATACCGGTTTCTTTACGACCACCGTGGGTGAAAATTTCCCATTTATTGTCGCCAGTTTTTTTTGCATCAATCGCAACCACAATACACTGTGCGCCAAAACGCTGAGAGGCTTCTTGTACAAATTCAGGGTTATAAATAGCCGCAGAGTTAATCGAAACTTTGTCCGCACCCGCATTTAATAACAGGCGGATATCTTCTACTTTACGCACGCCACCACCGACTGTTAATGGCACAAATACAGACTCAGCCATACGCTCTACCGTACGGTAAGTGGTATCACGACCATTTGAGGTTGCGGTAATGTCTAAGAAGGTAATTTCGTCCGCACCTTGTTCGTTATAACGGCGTGCAACTTCAACTGGATCGCCTGCATCACGAATATCAAGAAATTGAACACCTTTCACTACACGACCGTTGTCCACGTCGAGGCAAGGAATAATACGTTTAGCAAGCATAATTTTTTCCAAAAATAACAGCCGATTATGAAACTTCGCGACTTAGATGCTACACCTTAGTAGTCGGAGCGGTTATTCTATCAAAAATATGTAAGTTTTTTCGCAGGTTTTCTATGTCGGTTTATACCACTTTGACTTTAAAGGAAGTTCAGGATTTTGCAGCACCTTATGGACTGGAGGTGATTGACCTGATTCCGATTCAAGGCGGTATTCAAAATACCAACTATTTTATTGTTTGCGAAAATGGCACGCAGTATGTATTAACTGTTTTTGAAGAGATGGACGAGCAAGGTGCAGGGGAACTGGTCCCTGTACTTGAACATTTGGGGCAGGCTGGTCTAGCTGTGCCTGTACCGCTGAATCATTCGGGTAAAGCGATTCATAGCTTAAAGGATAAACCTGCACAGATTGCGCCACGCATGCAAGGTCAACATCCCATGCCTGCGAGCTTAGCGCAAGCAGAAGCGATTGCTGTAGCCCAAGCGAAAATGCATGTGGCTTTACAAGATTTCCCTTTGGAACGTGCAGAATATCGTGATCATGCTTATTGGTTACAAGTTTCACGTGATATTCGTCCAACATTAAATGAAGCAGATACCACGTTACTTAACAATCTGTTGGGCTTATATGACATCTTAACGGCGATGTATCCAGACCGTCCTACCGGTTTTATTCATTCTGATCTGTTCCGTGACAATACTCTATTTGAAGGCGATCAACTCAACGGCATTTTAGACTTTTATGAGTTAAATAAAGACGAACTCTTGTTTGATATTGCTATTACTTTAAATGACTTTTGTACTGAATATCCGGATGTACATTTGAATGAAGACAAAGCCATTGCCTTTTTAAATGCCTATGAAAGCGTGCGTCCATTAACCGCAGATGAAAAATCATGCCTAGAGTTATATTTGGCGATGGCGGCAGGTCGTTTCTGGATGATGCGTTTACAGGTGGCACAGAAAAATGCGGCAGAAGGCCGTACAGGGGATGATATTTTGCAGAAAAACCCTGCTGAAATGCGTAATATGCTGATTGAACGATTAAAATTCGTCACTGCATAAATTTTAAAAACAACGAGGGGGAAAAGCATGCGTGATCAAGGACGCTTAGTAGAATGGTTTGATGACAAGGGCTACGGCTTCATTCAACCGAACGATAGCACCAAAGATCGCGTATTTTTGCACATTAAAGATTTTTCCCGTCCCGGCCCACGACCAATCGTGGGCTGCGCGTTGGATTATGCTGTGATCTTAGACGAACGCGGACGCTTTCGTGCACAGCAAGTGCATTATTTAAAAGCCTCACAAACCAAAGCTACACAACGCCCTAATAAAAAAAATGTGGTGCAGATGCCGCGTCAGGCAGAGCCGATGCAAATCTTGTGCATCATTTATATCCTCGCCTTGGCGGGTTTGTCTGTGGCGGGTTTACTCAGTGGCATGGTGCTGCTTTTTGTGAGTATTATCAATGTCCTGACCTATTGGTTCTACGCTCAAGATAAAGAAGCTGCGCAAATGGGGAACCGACGCGTGCCAGAAAATACACTGCATCTTTTGTCTTTTTTAGGTGGGTGGCCGGCGGCATGGCTGGCTCAGCAACGTTTGCGGCATAAAACACAAAAACAACCATTTCGAAAAATATATTTCTGTACTATAGCCTTTAACATATTACTGATTTTATGGCTGATTTCACCATTTAATATCCTGCATATCTAGGGTGGAATGATCCGCAAAATCATCATGACGGAGAGCGAAATGAATTATTCCATTGATAAAGATCCAAACCGCCTGCTCACGATTATTTTGTATATTCTTTATATTGTGGCGATTTTTTCTGCCGGCTTGCTTGCGGTCCTCGCGTTGATTATCAATTACGTCAAACGCAGTGATGTGCGCGGCACGATTTTTGAAAGCCATTTCACTTGGCAGATTCGCACGTTTTGGTGGTATCTCATTTGGAACATCATTGCTTTCGTGCCTTTTATTTTTCTGTTCTTTACCGGCAATAATGCCAATGCTTTTGCAGGTGTAGCACTGGGAGCGAGTACCTTCTGCGTCACGGTAATCGGACTGTCTTGGTTATGGATTGTGTACCGCGCGATTAAAGGTTTAATCCGTGTCAATGACAACCGACCGATGTATGAGTAATGCGAGTTTAAAGATTTTTAGCATAAAAAATCTTGGCATCAAAAAAGCGACCTTATGGGTCGCTTTTTTGTTATGGGAAAGGATGCTGAAATTAGCGTTTCTTTAACCGTTTCGGCCGCCATTCACTCACAATCACACCCAGAACAACACACAGTCCGCCAATGAGAGCGAGCGGTGTTAAGCGTTCACCTGCAAGCCGCCCAATGATCGCGGCCCAAACCGGTTCACCTGCATAGATGATTGCTGCCTGTGCAGGGTCAACCATGCGCTGCGCCCAGTTCATCACCAGTTGAATGACGGCGCTAGCTAGCCCCAATCCGCAGAGTACAGCGATTAATGGCCATTCAAATTTTGGCAAAGTGGTTTCACCCACTAGTGGGGCAAAGCAAAAACAGAACAGAGAGGCAAATGCCAACTGTAGAACCGTCACTCTGCGCAGATTGACGCGGGGTGCAAAATAACTGATCAAGATAATTTCAAAGGCAATGGCAATCGACCCGAACAGCGTAATGATTTGTCCAAAATTGAGCTGAATAGCGCCAAAACCATTACCAGTTAAAAAGACCAAACCGACAAAAGCCAAACTTACTCCCAGCCATGTCATCAGATGTGGTTTATGCCGAAAACAGAGCCACATAAAAATCGGAACCAGCGGGACATACAGCGCGGTTAAAAAAGCCGATTCGCTGCTGCTGATACTTTGTAAGCCGACCGTTTGTGTCGCATAGCCAATCGCAATCACAGCGCCAATACTTGCGCCCGCAATGACATCGTATTGAGAAAAATGTCTAAGATATTTGAGCGATAACAGACTCACAGCCAGTGCAGCTGCGGCAAAACGTAGACCGACAAACAGCACGGGACTGCTGAAATTTAAACCGTATTGCACGGTGATAAAACTGGCACCCCAAATCATGGTAATCAGGATGAGTGCGAGCTGCGGGAACTTGGCTTTCCAAGCAGATTGGACGGTTGACATGTGTATTTGATTGTTCGAAGAGGGGAAATAAAAAAAAGAGGCCCGAAGACCTCTTTTCTGCTCGGGTAAATTACAAGCTTTGTTGATCAAGCAGTAATTGAGCTTCACGAAGGTTCAATGTGCCTTCATAAATTGCACGACCGGTAATCGCACCTAAAATGCCCGGTTGGCCTTTTAAGTTACGCACGTCGTCAAGGTTGGTCACGCCACCCGATGCAATAACAGGTAAGCCTGAATACGTTGCAAGGTTAACGGTTTGTTCAACGTTCACACCTTGCATCATGCCATCACGTGCGATGTCGGTGTAGACAATGCTTGATACGCCAGCATCTGCAAAGCGTTTTGCCAAATCAGTAGCTTTCACGTCTGTGACATTTGCCCAACCATCTGTTGCCACCATGCCGTTCATGGCATCGATACCGACAATGATATGGCCTGCAAATTTTTTGCACGCTTCTTCAACAAATTCAGGCTCTTTCACTGCTTTTGTACCAATGATGACAAACGATACGCCTGCATCAAGGTAATGTTCAATGGTTTCAAGTGAGCGGATACCACCACCAATTTGAATTGGCAATTCAGGCTGTGCTTTAGCAATCGCTTCAACCACAGGCTTATGAATCGGTGTACCAGCGAAAGCACCGTTTAAATCTACCAAATGTAAGCGACGCGCGCCTTCATTTACCCAATGCTGTGCAGTTGCCACTGGATCGTCAGAAAATACGGTATCGTCTTCCATACGACCTTGTTTTAAACGGACACATTTGCCATCTTTCAGGTCAATTGCAGGGATGATCAGCATGCTTTCGCTCCTTGCCTAATCTCGTTAAATTCGTTGTGTGCCATCTTAGCAAAGTATTGCTAAATCTCTAAGCCTCAGTTTCAGCTTTTATTTTATTCGGGCGAATGCGTAATTTTAATGAAGTGTTGGGGATGTGTTTAGGGAGTAAGCCTAAACGAAGTAATTCCTCAAAGACCAGTACAGGTGCATAAGCATCGGCAGCCGCATATTGAATTTGGGGTGGAGTCAGTATTTTGCGTGCCCAGTTGGAAGTACTGATTTTTTTACTTTTAGGAAAATTCAGCTGAAATAAAAGTGCCATGGCATTTTTTAGCCCCATGGGATTAGGAAAACCAAAGGCGGAGAAGCATTTAGACAGTTCAATCACACTATTCAGTTCAATGCCTTTTTTACGAAAAAGATGCGCATCATTCTTTAAACCAAAGCCCACTTTAACTTGATCTCGATTTTCAAAAACAGGTTTTAAAAATTCTAATATTTGAGGGTTAATTTGAAATAAATAGGCTGTGTCATGACTGGCCAATTGAATCAGATGTGGGCCCGTTGAGACTTCACCGACTTTAAAAGTGGGTTTGGATTCGGTATCAAAACCGAATAATGCACAGCTTTTCAACTCTTTTTCAAGTGCAAGACATTGTTCAATGCTGTTAATGATATGAATGTGTTGCAGTGGAAGATTCTGAAATACAGGCAATTGCTGAATTTGTTCTTTGCTGGGCAGGGTTTGAAGCAGTGGCTCTTCCATAACAATTGATAGCGTGGTTTATTGTCATTCAGCTTAATGGTTTTTCAGGCTTTAGGCAAAAATAAAGCCTGCATTAAGCAGACTTTGATGACAGTGTATAGATGAGAAGCTGTTATTGGTTTTGCTCGGCTTGTTGCTGGATTTCTATTGAGGTTTGCTGTGCGCGCTGTACATAGTCTTGATAAGCAGGAATTGAAATTGCTGCAACAATACCCAAAACAAAGCTAAGAGGAATAAAGATGATATAGATCCAACCTAAGATTTTTCCCCAGCCCTTTGTTTCTCTTGCAGTACCAAAATTATTACTGCCTTCCATTCCTTTAGCACAGTATAAATAGATCATGAAAATCAGATTGGCAAACGGAACAAGTATAAGTAAGGATAACCAACCTGCTTGATTGCGGTCATGTAAACGACGTATTGTAAATACAATGGAAAAATACAGAAATACAATATAAATGATTGGAATAAAAATTCCATTTAATTCGATTGGTGAGCTTGGAAAAAAATACTTTATAAGATAAGTGGATAAAAGTAGAACAGCGATAAGAGAGCTCAGGCCCATCCATGCAGCATATGAAAGTCGACCAAAGCGACCACTTGCGCTAAAACCTGAATCATTTGTTTGAACATTAGATGACATTTTATTCCCCCTTATAGTTTTAAAAAAAATTATTTTAAATATTTGTATGAATAATAAGTATTTTTTATAAAAAATTAAAGAAAAATTCGCAAAAATAAAAAAGCCCAACCAGAGTTGAGCTTTTAAAATATTTAAAAATGGATATTTAGATTTTCCATTCCACAAAGTTTTTCAGCAATTGCAAACCAGCAGTATGGCTTTTTTCAGGATGGAACTGCGTAGCAAACAGGTTTTCTTTATACAGCGCCGTACAGAACTCTAAACCGTAATCACAAGTCGCAGCGACTAGGGCAGTATCTTTCGGTTCCACATAGAAACTATGGACGAAGTAGAAACGTGCATCCTGTTCAATGTCTTTCCACATCGGATGGCTTGGGTCTGCCTGATGCACCTGATTCCAGCCCATATGCGGAACTTTTAAACCTGCCATCTCTGGAAAATGCTTCACTTCACCTTCAAAAATACCCAGCGCATCTGTACCGCCATTTTCTTCAGAGTGCTGCATCAATGCTTGCATGCCGACACAAATTGCAAGAACAGGCTTGTTGAATACGGCATTGCGTACCACTTCATCAATACCTGCTTCATGCATGCCTTGCATACAGTCACGCATTGCGCCTACACCAGGAAATACGATTTTATCGGCTTGAGCAATCAGCTTGGGATCATTGGTTACATCTACAGTTGCACCCACATGTTCCAGGGCTTTGGCTGCAGAGTGTAAATTTCCCATGCCATAGTCAAGAAGGGCAATACGGGTCATTACAAAGTACCTTTGGTTGAAGCAACAGTATTTTCTGCACGTGGATCGATTTCACATGCCATACGCAAAGCGCGTGCAAATGCCTTAAACACGCTTTCGATTTGGTGATGGCTGTTTTTACCTTTCAGGTTATCAATGTGCAGCGTCATTAAGGCGTGATTTACAAAACCTTGGAAAAATTCAGAGAATAAATCCACATCAAAACGACCAATCATCGAACGTGTAAAGGGAATATCCATAAACAAACCCGGACGACCTGATAAATCGACCACGACACGACTTAAAGACTCATCCAGTGGTGCATAAAAATGACCATAGCGTTTTAAGCCTTTTTTGTCGCCAAGTGCTTGCGCAAATGCTTGTCCGAGTGTGATCCCGCAGTCTTCTACGGTATGATGATCATCGATATCCAGATCACCATCACAGTGAATATCGATATCGAATAAGCCATGTCGCTTGATTTGATCAATCATATGATCTAAAAATGGAACACCTGTGTTGAGGGTGCCTTGACCCGTACCATCAAGATTCACCCGAACTCGAATTTTGGTTTCGTTAGTGTTTCTTACCACTTCACTGATACGTTGCGTCATAGACACGTTCCTCAAAAAACGTCAAAAATGATGATGTAAAAATTTTTCGCGATGACGAAATCATCGCATATTAGATTGCTCAGGAGGGTTAATCAATGCCTATTACCGTACATGCTTATACTTCACTAGAAAATGACGAAGTGCGCAGCCAGCTTGAGCGACTGTATGACACTAGCCCGGAATTTGGAGATGGGCAGGATGCCATTGAACAACTAGAGCAAAACTTGGCTCAGTATACCTTAGTTTACACAGCAGAATTTAATACTAAGTTGATTGGGGCGATTTGGTGCACTGGACAAGGGGAAAGTAGAGTTTTGGAAAATGTTGTGGTTCATCCTGCGAACCGAGGACGCGGTGTTGCGGAAAGGCTGGTGAGTGAAGTCTGCCGAATGGAAGAAGAAAAAGGCGTGAAGACGTTTGAACCGGGATGTGGGGCAATTCATCGTTGCCTGGCGCATTTAGAAAAAATTTAAGCTTGAATAGATTATAAAAAAGCAGCCATTGCGCTGTTTTTTTATGCCTAGAAATAGTACTGGTTAAATAATGAATTGAGTTTTAAATAAAAAATAAGCAAATAACATGATATTTGCTGTAAAAATAAACGTTTGTTTCAAAAAGCATAAAACCTGCTTGACTGAAAAACACTTAAATTGTTTAATACGCGACATCGGCGTGATAGCTCAGTAGGTAGAGCAACGGATTGAAAATCCGTGTGTCCCCAGTTCGATCCTGGGTCTCGCCACCATATTTAAAATCTATTTCAAGATTTCAATCCCTGATCCCATCAGGGATTTTTTTTGCCTAAAAAATATGCATACGAAAAATATTTTTATAAATATGATTGACTAATTAACTGAGATACGGCTTAATACACCGCATCGGCGTGATAGCTCAGTAGGTAGAGCAACGGATTGAAAATCCGTGTGTCCCCAGTTCGATCCTGGGTCTCGCCACCATATTCAAAAAAACCTCAAACGATTGTTTGAGGTTTTTTTTCGTCTGCTGTTTTTTAGTTGTTGATATTTCGCACAGTTTAACTGATACAATCGATGCCAGATGATGAGCCCAATGGCTATTAGAAAATTATTAAAAATAAAAGTTAAGGTTATGAAAAAAATATTATTTCCTGTTTTGATCGGCATGAGTGCCTTGCTGAGCGCATGTGGTGGTGGTGGCAGTAATGTCGATTCTTCCTATTCTAAAACCATTATCCAAAATGGTGTGACCTATGAATGTAAAAGTGAAAACGCAGCAGCGCTTTGTGATAATGGCAATTGTTCTTCTTGTGAATCATCGCTCGATAAAATAATTACAGCATCATGCAGCACCAGTATTTCCGCAGGGCAAACAATTTATGCCGTGACTAAAACGGGCTGTGTATCCAATATGAAATCGGGCAGCAGAATCACTGCAGCATGTGATAATGGTCTGCTTAAATTAAAAGTTGGATCTAACTTTAGCTTAAATCAGGTGATTAATACGGGTACGACGATGAGCTCTGGTGAGTATATTGTCGGCACAGAAGTGCTCCGCTGTGGCCTTTAATCAAATGAACATAGATTCGTGGAGTGACAGTTGAAGCGACTTCAATATCCGATGCTTGGACTGCTTTGTTTTGCACTGGGCTATATTGCGGCATCGTGGAATGACCAACCAAGCTTGACGTCGTCGCCACCTGAACACTCGCTTGTAACTTTGGCGACGAGTAATCCTGTGGCACTCTTGGCTTTAGATCAAGATGCCTCGGATCAACCTCATTCTAAAGATATACAGCAACAACGCAAAAGCCAACATCGTCAGCTACAGAGCATTATTCAGCAGACTTCAGATCAACAATTGGGGCGATATTTACAGCAGGCATTTCCCAATTACAGTTTTGCAGGGATTCAAAATAAGCAACAATTTGCGCAGCAGATGTTAGACGAATTTCTACAAGCCAAAAATGATCCGCATCAGCGATTGGCAGGGCAAGCGTATGTGACAGATCAATCACAGACGGATGTAGATCAAGTTTTACCTCGTGAAATCTATGTCACACAGCCGTTGTATGCACATTTTGATACCATGGGTAAAGTTCCAAACAATATGCAAGTCATGGTGCGTTTGACGCATCGTGATAGCGGTGAAGTGCTGCTCTTTACACCACGCAAAGTTAGTGAGCAACAGCAACAAAACTGGGTGAGTTTCTATCCTATGACTGGATGTAAAACTGGTCATTATGATGTGAAATATTATCAAATGAATGATCAATTAAGCCCGATTGCGCAGACCAGTTTTTATATACAGCATGTGATTGAGTAAATATTTTGAAGCTCAAATTTTATCGCTGAAGCTATGACTTAAGTGCTAGTTCCTACCCCTAAAATTCGATTAAACTGATAAAAAATAACCAATGAATTTCTACAATGAAAGATCTTTTCTCTACAGGGAGTGTGCTGTATCAACAAGCACGTCCAAGTTATTCTGCTGAAGTCGTTGATAGCATTTTGCAGTATGTTGCCGTGCGTGAATTGGCATGGGACTGTGGTGCAGGTTCAGGTCAATTTACCAAAGGTTTGGCGCCCTATTTTCAACAGATTTTAGCGACAGATCTGAGTGCTGAACAATTGGCACAAGCACCCAATTTAGACAATGTGCGTTATGAGCAAGCTAGCGCCGAACATTGTCCGCTTGCCGACCATTCAGCGGATTTAATCACAGTCGCGCAAGCGATTCATTGGTTCGATTTTGCTGCATTTTATGCAGAAGTACGACGCGTATTGAAACCCCAAGGTCATATCGCCATTGTGGGTTATGGTCTGATTCAATTTGAACACGCGGAATTGAACCAGCTTTTACAGGATCTGTATTTTGTCACGTTAAAAGGCTATTGGGATGCTGAACGTTGTTACATCGACGAAGAATATCGCAGTATTCCGTTTCCATTTCAGGAGTTAGCGACACCTCAGCTGTTTTTAAATTACAGGTGGAGTTCACAGCAAATTTTGGACTATTTGCAAACGTGGTCTGGGCTTAAACACTATCAACAGCGGCATCCGACACTTCAGCCGTGTGCAGCTTTGCAGGATTTCTTTAGCCGACATCCGCAGCAAGAGTTTGCTTTGTCATTTCCTGTGCTGTTAAGAATTGGAACAGTATAAAAAAGAAAAAGCAGTGGTAATGCAGATAGGTAAAGGATGATATCTCAAGTCCAGAATGAGCAACGTGAGGTTTAAACTAGCTGTGCTATCCTGCCGTTTGTCGGGGTTAAATCTGGTAAATTGATTAATTGTTGTACAATAATAGCAGTGTAAATTTTTTCAATTTTCTATTTTTAAATCTCTTGGAATGAACATGATGAATCTCCCTAAATCTGTTTCCGTTTTGGTTTTTGTTAGTGCAGCAATGACGGCTATGAGTACATTGGCTGCGGAAAAAGCCACTACAAAAGCTGATGAAACCGAACAACAAGCTATTCAGATGCCTGCTTTAACCATTATGGCAGAGCGTGAAATGCGTGCAGAGACGGGCATTGTTGAGTATCAAGAGCAGGTGGATCGCCGTAAAGCCTTACAGCAACGGGTGATGCAACTTGAGCGTGATACTCAAAACAAAGGTGTCGATGCAACAATCGTGTCAAATATTGATATCTTACCCGCCACAGCAGTGCCAGATATGTCGAATTTATCGCCTTTGATGCAACAGCATGTTTTAAATATTGCCGCAGGTTTGCAGTCTTCTGACCCACGCAATGGTTTATATATTATGTTGCAACCCTTTGGGATCGACCGTAATGCGACCAATGTGCAAATCAGTCGTGAGCAAATCAATCTCGGAAACATCGACCATCAGTTAAATACCAATCCGATCAAGACCCCATAATCGAATACATCTCTACAGCAAATTGAAGGCGAAAATTCATGTTTTATCCATGAATTTTCGTTTTGATGACATGCGCAATTTAAGACTTTCTATATTGATGATTTCAAATAGCCTCCTTAAAAAGCATGGCTATTTTATCGTCAATCTTCAAACTTTTGGTTAAACTGAATAAAAGGGCATTCGGAGCTCATTATGCCGCGTATCTTTGTTGTCTTGGCCAGTGCTACGGTATTGGTCTTTGGATGGATGTTTTATCAATATTCAGTACAGCAAAAAGAAGCTGTGCAACTCTCGACCTATGAAACGGTTTTACGTGAAAAAACTGAGCAAATCTTTCAGCAAGCTCAGCACTGGGAAGAACCGATACAACTCAATGTAACAGATGCACGATTAACGGGTGATTATAAGATCATGGCGGATTTTATTTTGAGCCAAATGGTGCAGCGTGCAGAAGCGCGGAATCAATATATTCGTGATCTTAAAGCACTGAATTGGGATAAATTTCTCGATATCGATCGCTTATTAAAAGATAAAAAAAACCAATATCAAGAGACTGAGCAAATGCTGCAGCAGGTGCATGCAGTGGTCGATGCTTATGAACAAAAAACCACACAGCAAGAGGAAAATGGTTTAGCGCAGGCCAAACAGTTGGCGGTCAAACAGGTGTTTCGTCAGCAAATTGCGCAGAGTTTAAGAGACAGTCGTGATAGTGATGAGTCGCATACTTTATTTGAGTTAGAAAAGCAAAGCTTGGCGAAGGCTGATGAGCTCTTTGCTGTGCTGAAAGCCAATAAATGGGAAAAGAAAAATAAATTATTTATGTTCTATGAAGATGCGCCTTTAAAGCAGTTTAATCAGCTTTATACAGAGATGTTAGCGCTCAATGCACAAATGGATGAGATCCGCCAAAAGAACCGTTCAGAGTTGAAACAAAAGCTTTAACTGACTGTCATCACTCTTTCAAATTTGCGCGATAAAGTGGCTTATAGCAGGGTTTTACATCATATAGAGGTCCATGCTCATGCGAGCTATTCAGATTTTTGATGATATTCAGCAGGTCTATATCGACTTTATCGCGAACCGCCAATATCCACGGTTGGAAAGTTTAAACAATTGGGGTAAGAACCGTTTTTTCTTCAGTCAATATTTTCGCATGATTGAAGATTGGCATCTGACTGAACAGATTGTGATTGAATTTAATCAACAATTTTATAGTTTGGATACAGGGACGGCGCCTGACTTTATGGATCAAGATAAATACATGGCTTGGTTGATGGAACAATTACAAATATTAAAATAAGTCCTTTTCATTCAAATTATTCAGCACAACTTCGAGACATGTTATGCAAGTGAAAGCCATCCTTTAGCGGATGGCTTTTTTGTTGTTATCGAGCATCATTTTGGGAACTGAGTTCCGAACTAGCACGAATGGCGCAAAAAACATTGGCTTTAAAACAGTCTTCGATTGTTTAAATTGCAAATTTGATACAACTATCAACCAATAGTGTGACTTAAATCACTTAAAATACGCCAAAAATTTAAACATAACTTTTTAGCCAGCAGCCCATAACTCATAAGAAGCTGAGCTGTATTGAACTTGCAAACATTCTAACCTTAGACCGATTGGCTTTGAATGAAAGGTTTATCGCCATCTTTAGAGATGATTTTTTTAGCGTATGAAAAAATTAATACTGCTATGGCTTGCCATATGTGCGGTTTCATTGGTGTCGATAGGCTATACCTATGAATTATTCATTAGCCCTGTTTGGGTGGTAAATGCATTTGCTGCCTATGGCATGATTTTAATGCGGAAGCATTTAAGCCACGATTTACTGATCGTGCTCTATGCTTTTAGTGCGATCTTTGTGGCTTCGCTGATGGTCGATCCTGCCAAAATCTTAGAAGATAAATTTCTCCTGTGTGCGATTTCGGCATTTCAGATTTGGGTATTTATTAAAGCCTATTTAGCGCTGAGCCATTTAAAAAAACGCCGCTTTAAGCGAACCCTAATGTTAGCTGTTCCGAGTATCGTGAGTGCTTTTGCAGGCAGTCTCTTGTTTGTGGCGTGCTTTCAGATGGACAACCAATACTTTGCCTTTGTTGATTATTTTCTAGAGCAATTTGCAACAAGTTTGGCTGTGGTGTGTTTACTGTTTGGTGTTCAGCGCTGGATAAATGTGCCGTGGGTGGATTATGGCTATCTGATCGTGGCACTGGCCGTCCAATATGTGATCTCAAATGATCAGATCTTCTATGCTTGCATGGTCTTGCCTTTATTGATGTGTTACTACGCGATCAAATATGACTTCAAAACCTTTTGCTGGCTGATTGGCTTAATGACGCTGATCTGTGGCTGGTATGGTGCCATGCCATTGGCTGGGGAATATTGGTCGGATGCACAGGTACATATGCTCTCGCGGATCAGTTCTTATCGTTTGGCATTGGGTATTTATTTGATCATTTTTCTGTTTATTTGTGAGCTGTATGCACGAAATAAACGTCTATATTTGGCTTTGCAACGTGTAAGTTTTTGCGATGAGTTGACGGGACTGAAAAATCGCCATGCCTTTAAAGAACAAATATTTATAGAGGGTGCGGTTGATAAAGGCTGTGTCATTTTGCTCGATGTCGATAATTTTAAAAAAATTAATGACCAATATGGACACCAAATGGGGGACAGTGTTTTGGTGCATTTGGCAAAAATTTTAAAAAATTGTAGTCCACGCGCTAGTTTTATTAGTCGTTGGGGCGGTGAAGAATTTTTAATTGTCCTCGAAGGTGCCGATTTGGAACAGGGTAAAAAGTTATGTGAAACGATATTGGAACGCTGTGAACATGTGCCGTTTCGAAAAGATCAATTAAGGCTAGATGTCAGCTTTAGTATGGGCTTGGCCGAATTTCAACAGTTGAGTTTATCCAATTACTCCACGACTTTACAACATGTCGATGCCTGCCTATATCAGGCGAAATCACAAGGGAAAAATCAGTTTGTTTATCAAAAGATTATTCCGTTGTCAGAAAGCAGTATTGCAGTCTAAATGGGCAAAAAAAAGATGCCGTGAAGGCATCTTTTTTTTGCATTTAATCAACGATTAAGCTGCTTTTTTGAACCAAGAAAAGAAACCTTTTTTCTCAGCTTTTGCTGCTTCAGCTTTTTTCTCTGCACATTTTTTAGCGCAGTCTTTTTTCGCTTCAGCTTTTACTTCTTCAGTTTTAGTTTCAACAGCTTCTTTTGCATCAGTTGCTTTTTCTACAGCTGCATCTTTTGCTTCAACAGTTTTTGCAACGACAGCATCTTTAGTTGCTACAGTTTTTGCTACAGTCGCGTCTTTTGCTGCAACAGTGTTTGCAACAACAGCGTCTTTAGCCGCTACAGTTTTTTCTACAGTTGCATCTTTTGCTGCAACTGCAGTTTCTTTAGTTGCTGCTGCTTTTTCTACAACTGCTTTTTTCATGTCAGCAGTTTTTGCTTTAGTGGTTTCTTTCACTGTTAAAGTTTTAGTTTGAGTCGCTTTTTCTGCAACAGCCACTTGAGTTTTAGCAGCATCTTTAGTTGCTTGAGCAGCAGCTACAGTTGCAGTTTTCGCTTGTGCAGCTTGAGCTTTTACAACTTCAACAGCAGTCGCAGGTTTTTGTTCTACAGCAGTAGTTGCCATAGCAGAAGTTGTAGCAGCAACTAAAGCAACAGCTAAAGTAGTTTTGATCGCGTTCATAGTCATCACTCTATAAAACTTAGTTAAAATAAGGCATTGTAAATTTTATGCCTTATCAACAGCGCTTAGGTTACACGGCACAGAGTGAGGGATTTGATTGTGTGAATATTCCACCAATGTTACAAACGGATAACATGGAGTTACGCAGAAAAACAAACAAGAACAGTGAGTATTGCACAGCATTCGAAATTTTCAATTCAAAGCTGATTTAAAATCACTATTAAAGCCGTTATGGTGAATATACATTTCCGCCATTGGTATGGCATAAAAATAATGTCGCATGAGGGATAACGTCAGATGCAGCAGCTTATTTGTTATAAACAGCTCCCTGTGTGGACGCAGCAGTCGATTCCACAAGGTTTTAAACAACAGCACAATACCAAAGCAGGCACATGGGCAAAACTCACCGTACTGCAAGGTGAAGTGAACTTTGCCATGCTGGATGCGTCAGGAAATATCCTCTCGACGCATGTATTTAGCCCAGATCAGCCACCGCCGTTTATTGAGCCGCAGGCGTGGCACAAAATTGTGTCTGCGAGTGACGATGTGCAATGTCAGTTGAGTTTTTATTGCTTAGTACAGGACTATTTTTATAAGAAGTATCAACTCAGCCCAACACATTCAGAAATTTTGGCAGCAACACCATATTTGCAAGGTGGTCGAGCTTTGGATGTCGGCTGTGGGCAGGGGCGTAATTCGCTGTACTTAAGTCAGTTGTCTGAGCAGCATTTTGAGGTGGATGCTTGGGATGTGAACCCACACAGTTTGCATAAGCTGCAAGAGGTGATCGCTGCGGAAGGCATTGAAAATATTCATGTACAGCAGCGTGATCTAAACGCTGACCCAAGCATTACAGGTACATATGATTTTATTTGCTGTACCGTGGTGATGATGTTTTTAGAAGCCAAGACAGTGAAGCCTCTGATTCAACATATGCAGCAAGCCACCAATATCAATGGTTATAACCTGATTGTCTGTGCGATGGATACGCCTGATCTGCCTGCACAGCCTGACTTTCCATTTACGTTTAAAGCAGGGGAGTTAAATGCTTTGTATGAGGGCTGGAATATTGTGAAATACAATGAAAATGTCGGTGAGTTGCATCGGGTGGATGCAGAGGGAAATCGAATTCAACAGCATTTTGCGACGTTGTTGGCGCAGAAAATTTAAGTTTAGTATTTTAGGATGTTGAGTTGAAGGGATGGGGATCAACTCAACACTTACTTAATACTGGAAAAATGGGAACCATTTTGAGCTAGTCAGGCTGTATGTGTACTTAGAAAATTCAACCAATTGAATATGATCCTACTCTGATTTAAGGCTGATAAATAAAGCCCAAAGCTTTTAGAGGCAATTGAATGATGTCGATAGTGAGTGTTAAAGGCAATAGTGGTAATTCTGCCAATTTTTCCTGCCCTGACTTTTTGACATGGCCACTTTGGTCTTCGTAATGCTGGATACGGATCTTATAGGGATGGCTTAAGGGCTTTAAATCTGCGGCATTCGCAACTTTTGGGTAAACCGTACCTGCAATTTCTAAGTTAAACAGGTGATCTTGTTGTTCTGCCTTTGAACAATCACATGGTGCTACACCATATTGGTTGAATAATGCCCTTTCCGTAGGACTTAGTGTTCCATTGGGAGGCGCATAATAAAATTTAAAGCTTCCGCTAAATTTAGTGCTGTTCGGGCTCGGAGAATTAAAGTCAAGTTCTCGATGGAGACGAATATATTGTGGATTGAGTTGGCTTATCAGTTGAATAAAATCAGCACCGCCTTTATTGATCAAATAGCTGTATTTATTGCCTGCGACTACGATGCTATCGATTGGTTCATTGGGTATTGCTTTAGCAGGTTTGCCAAATGCGATCACATCATCTTCAAGGATTGTTCTCCATGCATATTTTGTTTCGTATTTTTGAAACAGATCACGGGAGAGTTCACCGATTTGATTATTTGTAACGCAAGCTGTAAGAAAAATAAAAGTGCTTAGGCAGCTCATCTTTATGAGGTAGTGAAGTCGTTTATTTATCATTGTTATGCATATTTAAGTTTTGGTTCAGGCCTTACCATAATTCAAAAATCGCTGAAAATCGAGAATTAACGTTTTAAATTTTAAATATGCTAAGACGTTTTTTAAGGGTTGTTTAGCACGGTTTATTGCTGAAGATTTTTGAACAAAATTTACTTCACAATGGACATTCCCTCTCCTTTTAAGGAGACTTGCGCAGAATACCGCTCAGGGAGAGGATTTATATGAAAAATTTCCCTCATCCTCTTGTGGCGCATGCTGCTCATCCCAGAGGGAGAAGGGGCTTCCAGTATGTATTCATGAGAGTTTAGTTAACAAAAAAAAAACCCCGCACTAAGCGGGGTTTCTTTTATCTCAGTATTTAATTAAAAATTAAACACGTTCGATAATTGTCGCGATACCTTGACCAAGACCGATACACATCGTCGCAAGACCGATTTGCGTATCTTGCTGTTCCATTACGTTCAGCAAAGTCGTTGTGATACGCGCACCAGAACAACCCAATGGGTGACCCAATGCAATCGCACCACCGTTCAAGTTCACACGGTCTTGTTGGTCATAGATGCCTAAGCCTTTAAGAACAGACAAACCTTGTGCAGCGAACGCCTCATTCAATTCAAACGTTTGGATGTCAGCAATTGACAAGCCAGCACGTTTAAGTGCTTTTTGAGTTGCTGGTACAGGACCATAACCCATGATCGCAGCGTCACAGCCTGCAACCGCCATAGAACGAATCACAGCACGTGGCTTAAGACCTAATGCTTGAGCACGTTCAGCAGACATCAGCAACATTGCAGAAGCACCATCAGACAAAGCTGAAGATGTTGCAGCAGTTACTGTACCGCTTTTCGGATCGAATACTGGACGTAAAGCTTGGAATGCTTCAAGGTTTGCATCAGGACGAATCACTTCATCGATATCGCACAGAATTTTGAAGCCATTCGCATCGTGACCTTCAACGCCCACGATTTCATTTTTGAAACGACCTTCTTGTGTTGCAGCCCAAGCACGGCGATGAGATTCCACACCAAACGCATCTTGTTCTTCACGCGAAATACCGTTCATACGACCTAACATTTCAGCTGTTAAGCCCATCATGTTAGACGCTTTTGCATAGTGCTTAGACGCTTCTGGGTTGATGTCGATGCCGTGCATCATACCAACGTGACCCATGTGCTCTACACCACCAATGATGAAGATATCACCTTGGTTGGTTGCAATTTGCGCAGCCGCTGTGTGGATTGCTTGCATAGAAGAACCACACAGACGGTTTACGGTTTGACCTGCAACAGTCTTTGGAAGATCAGCCAATAAAGCGATGTTACGACCAATGTTCATACCTTGTTCTAGGGTTTGGTTTACGCAGCCCCAGATTACGTCTTCAACTTCATTGGTATCAAACTGGTTACGAGCAACAAGCGCGCGTACTAATTCAGCAGATAAGCTGTCAGCACGGACGTTACGGAACATACCATTTTTGGTTTTACCCATTGCTGAACGTACGCCATCAACGATGACAACGTCACGTGGATTTAAAGTAGCCATTCACGTTGCTCCTTAACCGTAGAATTTTTTGTTGTTAGCAGCCATGTCACGCAACATTTGTGGCGCTTCATAAGCCTTACCTAAATACGCATATTTGTCGCAAAGCGCTACGTATTCAGCGACACCTGTTTGGTCGATGTAACGGCATGGACCACCACGGAATGGAGGGAAACCTACACCCATGATCATCGCCATATCTGCTTCAGCAGCAGTCGCTACGATGTTGTCTTCTAGGCAACGAACAGTTTCGTTACAGAACGTCAGCATCATACGGTCAATGATTTCTTGAGCATCAAATTCACGTTTTTCCGCAGTTGCAACAGAAGCCACAAGTTCGTAAGCCACTGGATCAACCACTTTGGCTTTCTTACCTTTACGGTCAAGTTCGTATTTGTAGAAACCAACGTCATTCTTTTGACCCAAACGTTTTGCTTCATACATCGTTTGAATTGAACCTTTGAAGTCAGGCTTCATACGGTCAGGGAAACCTTCCGCCATCACTTCTGCACCGTGTACGCCTGTGTCGATACCCACAACGTCGATGAGGTAAGCAGGACCCATT
This sequence comes from Acinetobacter sp. YH12142, assembly GCF_013418435.1. NCBI lineage: Bacteria > Pseudomonadati > Pseudomonadota > Gammaproteobacteria > Moraxellales > Moraxellaceae > Acinetobacter > Acinetobacter sp. YH12142. The sequence goes on from NZ_VPCB01000001.1 coordinate 193,940, forward strand.
GGCCAGCCGAATTTTTCCATGACTTTGTCGACTTGTTGGAAGTCAGCACCGTCTTTCAATAGAAGGTCAAATGCACCAAAGTAAGGGAACAATACGCGGTTTACAAGGAAGCCCGGGCAGTCATTTACCACGATTGGTGTTTTACCCATTTTCTGAGCAAGAACCACAGTCGTTGCGATTGCCTCAGCAGATGTTTTCTCACCACGTATCACTTCTACCAATGGCATCATGTGAACTGGGTTAAAGAAGTGCATACCTACGAAGTTTTCAGGACGTTGTAGGTTTTCAGCCAAACGTGTGATTGAAATGGTTGACGTGTTCGAAGCAATGATCGTATTGTCACGAACATTTTTTTCAGTTTCAGCCAGTACGATACCCTTAACTTTCGGGTTCTCTGTGACTGCTTCAATCACGATGTCCACTTCTTTGAATTCGTCATAGCTTAAAGTAGGACGGATGCGCGCAAGAGTTTCACCCATTTGAGCAGGTTTCATTTTCTTGCGTTCAACTTGTTTGGTCAGTAAGCCATTAGCTTCTTTCATACCTAAAGCAAGTTGTGGGTTACCAATGTCTTTCATGATGATTGGTGTGCCTTTGCTTGCCGCTTGGTAAGCAATACCACCACCCATGATACCCGCGCCTAATACAGCTGCTTGGTTGACAGGGTGTGCACCTTTTTCATATTTCTTCGAAGTTTTCTTCACAATTTGGTCGTTAAGGAATAAACCAATTAACGCACCTGCTTGTGGAGTCACAGCCGCTTTAGCAAAACCTTGCGCTTCGATTTTCAATGCTTCATCACGTGGAAGGCTTGTACCTGCTTGTAATGAGTCTAGAAGAAGTTTTGGCGCTGGGTATTGAGCAGGATTTGCTTTTGCAAGAACTGCACCTTTCGCTGTATTGAATGCCATCATTTGTTCAAGCATGTTCAATTTAACAGGATCTAATTTTTCTTGACGTTTTGCTTTCCAGTCTACACGGCCAGCAATCGCTTGTTTTACAAGGTCAATTGCAGCGTCTTGTAGTTTGTCTGCAGCAACAACTGCATCAACAGCACCGTCTTTGAGCGCAGCAGCTGGCTTTTTCGGTGCAGCCATTGCCATCCATTCAACCGCATTGTCGATACCAATCACGCGGCTTAAACGAACCGTACCACCAAAACCAGGGTAGATACCCAGTTTGATTTCTGGAAGGCCAACTTGTGCAGCATCTGACATCACACGATAGTCACACACTAAGCACATTTCAAAACCGCCGCCCAATGCCATACCATTGATTGCAGCAACTTTAGGAACGTTTAGATCTTCAAACGCATTGAAGATGTCGTGAACAGGCAATGCCCAATCCACAATCGCTTGTTCGCCTTGAGCGAAGTTGTCACCGAATTCAGTGATATCTGCACCCACGATAAATGTAGATTTACCTGAAGTAACGATTAAACCTTTGATGTCACCGTTTGCTTTAACAGCGTCAATTGCAGCTTTAAAATCTTCAATTGTTGCGCGGTTAAATTTGTTGACCGACTCACCTTGTAAGTCAAAGCGGAATTCTGCAATTCCGTCCGAAAGCATTTGGACGGTAATGGCATTGCCAGCGTGGATCATGCCTGATCTCCTTTATTTTGGAGGACTTCTAAGTTGATGTTGTGAAGCGAGTACGCGGTTCCTGCGTACACTTTATGCCTCGCTAATCTTACGATAACTATATCTAAAAAGAACATAACAAGTTGTATCAAGCCGTGACGCTAGGGTCATCAAAATTTCTTTTGGAAATAGCCTTTGGATCTGCCTTTAATCGCTATCGCTCTAATTAAATATGTTGAAGCTTATGTTTCAGTTCACATTTTTTTATAAATGTAAGCTATAGATTGAGATGCGAAAGAAAAATTCAAGAAAAAAGCAAGTGTATTTTTCGGCAGAATGGTCAATTCACTTTTGGCATGGTTATCCATCTTTGATGAGACACAGTGATCTATGCTGCTGATTTAAGCATCACTGAGCACTATGCTATACTCGCCGCGTTCTCAAAAGTTAATTTTTCATTAAGCACAATGCTTATTAGCACAAGGTCCTCATATGATTAAGTGGATTATCCTGGCGGTCTTTGTCATTTCTGCGTTTTATATCCAGCAACGCGGTAAAGTCCGTCATTCATTTTATCGTCAGTTTTTTGATCATTCGACATTGCTCGCACCGATCAATTTTCTCATGTACATGTTTTCAAAAGTGCCGAGCCAACCCTATATCGACACGCAGCATTTTAAAGATTTAAAAGTCTTAGATGAAAACTGGGAAATGATTCGTGATGAAGCCAAGGCCTTATATGAAAAAGGGGGCATCAAAGCATCGAGTACTTATGATGACCTTGGATTTAACTCGTTCTTTAAAACAGGTTGGAAACGCTTTTATTTAAAATGGTATGACTCAGCCCATCCTTCGGCTGCTGAACTTTGCCCAAAAACTACGGCCTTGTTAAAAAATCTACCCACTATTAAAGCCGCGATGTTTACTGAGTTGGCGCCTGACAGTCGTTTAGTCCGTCATCGTGATCCCTATGCCGGTTCATTGCGTTATCACTTGGGCTTACTAACGCCGAATGATGACCGTTGTTTTATTGATGTCGATGGTCAGCGGTACTCATGGCGTGACGGCGAGAGTGTGGTGTTTGATGAAACCTATATTCACTATGCTGAAAATAAAACGGATCAGAACCGGATTATTTTCTTTGCAGACGTTGAACGGCCATTAAAGTCAAAGTGGATGGAAGCTTTTAACCATTGGTTTGGTAAAAATGTCATGACTGCTGCGAGTTCACCGAATGAAAGCGGTGATAAAACGGGTGGTTTAAATAAAGTATTTGGCTATGTCTATCAAATTCGTATAAAAGCCAAAGCCTTGAAAAAAACCAATCGTTCACTGTATTACTTTTTAAAGTGGTTCCTAATGTTGGGGCTGTTCTTCCTGATTTTTGTACGCCCATATTTATTTTAAAAGTAGAATAAATATTGAAAAAATGCGCCCTTAGGGGCGTTTTTTTATGCTGACAGTCAGCAAAATATCAGTTATCGTGCAAGCAGAATAAAAATAATTATGCAGAGCAAATCAGCCAAAAGCAGAAATAGTGTTAGCCAGAATAAGCTAGAACCAGAATAAGCCAGAAAAAGTGAGCCAATAGACGAGGAATATGATGTTGACGTCCGAACTTAAGCCCATGCAAAACCGTTGAGCTGAAAGAAAAGCGTCATCATCAATGATAGCCAAAACCCAAAGGTGAACGGTTGAAGCTTTGCATGCAGGCGTGAAGACCTACTGCATAGAAACCCTGTTTAAACGCCTGAAGGGATTGATTTGGCGGGAAGGGGATCCGATTCATGAAAGCAACCAACCAAACATTGATGCATCAAATGCATATTTCGATGCAAGATATAGAACGACGTAAACAGTTGCTTGGCTTGACTGATTTAGAGCTAGCGGAACTGGCTTCGATTGGTGGGATTGTGGCGCCGATACTCGACAGTATGGTCGATGAATTTTATGAAAATCAAACCTCAATTCCTGAAATTGCCACTCTGATTGGTGATCTTGATACCTTGAAGCGTTTGCAACGCGCGCAGCACCAGTATTTATTGGACTTATTTTCTGGGCGCTATGACAGCGCTTATGTGAATAACCGTTTACGGATTGGTTTGGTTCATAAGCGCATTGGTGTAGAGCCTAAGTTGTATCTCTCTGCGGTACATACCCTAAAGACTATGTTGTTCCGCTTAATTCAGCGTACCTTTAATGATACGGAACAGTATCAGCGGATTATTAACACCTTGGAAAAGCTCTTTATGTTCGACACTACATTGGTGGTGGAAACCTATGTATGGAGTTTGATTAATGAGGTGAAGATCTCCCGTGAAAAAATGGAACAGTATGCGCATGCGCTAGAGTTTCGTGCACAAGAAATGGAGGAGCTTTCTCAACGTGATCCGTTGACAGGATTACTGAATGTTCGACATCTATCTTCCATGCTCACCAGTATTTTATATACCGCACAGCGAAATCTAGATCCAGTTACTGTAGTGTTTATTGACATCAATGATTTTAAGAAAATTAATGATGAGCAAGGGCACCCTAAAGGCGATCAAGTTTTACAAACGGTCGCTGAGGCGATTAAGTCAGTCGCGCGGTTAGATGATCATTGTTTTCGCTATGGTGGGGACGAATTTTGTTTGGTGTTACCGGGGTGTACTGAACTGCATGTGCAAAGTAGTTTTATTCCGCGATTACTTGAAACCGTGGAAGAAATGGAAAGTGGCTTGAGTTTGAGTATTGGGCTGTGCCAAACAGACCATCAGCAAGGCTATGTAGATGCCATGAGCTTGGTACAACAAGCCGATGCTAAAATGTATCAAGAGAAAAAGAATTATAAACGTTTGCAGGAACAACCTATGTCGAAAGAAGCGTGATTCGAGCGTAAAGAACGCCAAAAATGACAATTGATGAATAGCGGTACTTGAGCGAAATGGTTCTCCATATTCTTGAAAATAATGTGATAAATACGCTTATTTCCTGCAAAAATAAAAGCTGAAATAGCAGATGCATCCTGCAAAATCTTGTATAGAATAAAAGCAGTTGATGGGGGATAAGATGCAAGTTTTTCGTTCAAAAAAAGATTGGTGGGTGGTGGCGTTTATTGTTTGTATGAGCGGTTTACTCATTCAATTATTACTCACCATGCAAGCCAAAGGCACGATGCAGCAATATCCTCTTCATACCGCGGTGTATATTTTAACGGTATTACTGCTGTGGTGGCCAATATTCAATACACGTTATCAAATTTCCGCTACAGAATTAAACATCCGTAGCATGTTTCTACGTTGGCAGATTCCTTTGCAGGATATCCAACGCATCAGTGCAAGTCAGGATTTGTCTGCGGCACCTGCGCTTTCCATTAAACGTTTAAAAATTGAATATATACAGAATGGACAACGCAAATTCGTCATGGTTTCACCGAAAGATCCGCAAGCTTTTGCTAAAGCGATTGGTGTTCCAATCCAATAAATATAAGAATGCTGAATAAAGGTATGTGAGCATGCCTTTTAAAGACCAGTGAATTATTTAATAATAACCAATTTTCCAAGTTGTGCATCTAGGTGTATTTTAGTTTGTTCGGGATGATTCAAAAAATACACCGCCAAAATAGGTTCAAGTTCAACCCGTATTTTTCGTGCTAAATGTCGTGCGCCATAACGAATATCATGGTTCTTATAAAAATGTGCTTTGGCTGCATCTGTGAGTTTGATACTGCGTTTTTGATGTTGTAGGCGTTGATTAAGTTTTTCCAGTTCAATCTCCACCAAACGAGGTAAAGCATCATCTTGAACGGGTTGATATTGCAGTACACGGTCAATACGGTTAATAAATTCAGGGTCGAATTTACGTTGCATGACTTTTTCAATAATGCTGCTGACCGGCACGCGTTTGAGACAAACCTTCTGTATTTTTTCGGGTAAAAAATTTAACTTATCTAGATATTGCTGTGCCGCTTGTGCACCGACATTGCTGGTCATAAAGATCATACAATTACGAAAGTCGATGGTTTTTGTACCTGAGGTTAGGGTTAATTTTCCGCTATCCAGCACATTCATTAAGCCGCGAAGCACTTCGGTTGACGCTTTTTCCAGTTCATCAAAAAGCACGATGCCCGGTCGGGTATGACTACCTGCAATGGCAACTTCATCAAATAAACTATGGCCTTCTTTCGAGCCGACATAGCCCGGAGGCGCACCAGTAATGGCAGCCGCATAATGTTCCTGTGCGAGCGTGTTCATATCAATACGGCAAAAGGCATCAGGTCGGCCATAAATCACTTCACTGATTAAACGCACAGTTTCGGTTTTACCAACACCTGTCGGTCCAAGCATTAAGGTTACACAGAGCGGTCGTTCTGGACTGGAAAAATCAGCCTTGACCACATGCAGCATTTTTTCAATTTCGTCTAATGCTGCTTCTTGTCCAATGATCCGTTGCTTTAAGCGTTGCATAACGTCATGCGGTTCAAAATGAAAACGCGGCTTACCCATCAAACGGTTTTTTTCAGCAGTGCTCTGCGTCGAAGTTGTCGGGTGTACGCCATGGATGGCGGGATTGGCGTTCGTCATGCATCATGTTCCTAAAGCGTGATGTTTTGAGCATAGCAAATTTAGAATTTTGCATTAATAGCTTTTAGCAATCAGATCATTGCTATGAGCAACAATAAATTTGTGGGATTGCTTGAAAATGTAGGTAAAAGCATCACATCATGTCAAAGAGCAATATCGAAGACGGAACAAGGCAAAAGTGAACGAAAACGCACGCGAACATATTGAAAAAATTCTTGCCAATATGACGACTCTACCCGGTGTTTACCGCATGCTGGGTAAAGACGGTGAGTTGCTGTATGTGGGTAAAGCAAAGAATTTAAAAAATCGTGTGTCGAGTTATTTTGTCAAAACTATTGAGCATCCCAAGACGCAAGCCTTGGTCGCCCGTATTTATGATATTGAAACCTTGGTGGTGCGTTCTGAAACGGAAGCCCTATTGCTCGAACAAAACCTGATTAAGCTCCATCGTCCGCCGTATAACATCATGCTGCGAGACGACAAATCTTATGTCTATATTTTTATTTCAGCCGATAAACCCTATCCACGAATTGCCGCAGGACGTGGGAAAGGTAAGCATCAAGCTGGTAAGTTTTTTGGGCCTTATCCGAGTGCTTATAACGCGCGTGACACTTTGGTGGTGCTGCAAAAACTGTTTAATGTGCGTCAGTGTGAAAATAGCTATTTTTCGCAGCGCAAACGACCATGCTTGCAATACCAAATTAAACGCTGTTCTGCGCCTTGTGTGGGGTTGATCTCACCCGAAGACTATAAAGAAGATGTCAATAACTCGATTCGGTTCTTACAAGGCGACACCAAAGAGCTCAATCAAGAGCTGATTGGGAAAATGGAAGCTGCTGCCGAAGCTTTGGAGTTTGAAAAGGCGGTATTTTATCGTGATCGTATGGCACTGCTGCGTGATGTACAAACTCAGCAAGCGATTTATAAAGTCAAAGGTGAGGCCGATATCATTGCCATTGCTTATCAAGCTGGTGTGACCTGTGTGCAGATTATGCATGTGCGGAATGGCAAAATGCTCGGCGGAAAGAGTTATTTCCCTGATATGTTGGGCGATGATTTGGGGCAAATGCTCTCAGATTTTATTGCCAATTTTTACTTTCAGGTGGCAGACGAAATCCCTGCGGAACTCATCATTAATGTCGATATTCCTGATCGTAAAGACATGGAAGATGCGTTGTACCAACACTTTGAAAAGCGGATTCAAATCAAACATAAAGTGCGTGAAACCCGTGCAGAGTGGCAAGAATTGGCACAGATGAATGTACAACATGCGATTAAAGGTAAATTGGCTGACCATTTTGAATTGAATGAGCGCTTTCATCAGTTAGAGCAAGTCGTTGGGCGGCCGATTGACAGTATTGAGTGTTTTGATATTTCTCACACTATGGGCGAGGCAACCATCGCGTCTTGTGTGGTCTTTGATGCGGGCGGTGCAAGAAAGCGCGACTATCGCCAATTTTCCATCAATGACATTACCGAAGGCGATGATTATGCTGCCATGCGTCAAGCGCTGACCCGCCGCTATAAAAAGCATATGCTGCCCGATTTGTTGTTAATCGATGGAGGTAAAGGTCAATTACACATGGCGATGGAAGTCATGCAGGAACTCGAGCTTGATGCCTTTATGGTCGGGGTGTCCAAAGGTGAGGGGCGTAAACCAGGTCTGGAAACATTGCACTTTACCGATGGTGAAAAAATCCAATTGCCCGAAGACCATAAAGCCCTGCATTTGATTCAACAGGTTCGTGATGAAGCCCACCGATTTGCCATTACCAAACACCGAGTGAAACGAGATAAAAAGCGCGGCTCATCGGTACTTGAGGTGATTCCGGGCTTAGGGCCAAAACGTCGTCGGGATCTGTTGACCCATTTTGGTGGCATTCAGGGGGTACTCAAAGCTTCTGAAAATGATTTAAAACTAGTGCCGGGCTTAGGCGATGTGATGGCACGTACCATTTATAAAATTCTGCATGAATAGAGTGAACTAGCCCCAATCGATGACGCATCAAGTCTGAATTTGCCAAAATGCTCATTGACGCATGAGTCACTGATCATTCACATCATTTGATTTTTATACAATGATATAAAAATCAAAAATATGATCAGGGATGATGATGTCACTCGCACAGTTGTATCAACATATTGAACACAATGAATGGGTTGAGATTCCAGAAGGATGGTTGCAAGGACGTACGATCTATGGCGGCTTAGTGGCTGGCATGATGATGCACAAAGCCGTTGCCACCATTGCCGATCCGCAGCGACGTTTACTCAGCTGTAGTGTGACATTTGTAGGCCCAGTACAATTGGCGCCCGTGCGTTTAAGTGCTGAAATTTTAAGACAGGGCAAATCCGTCACCACCATCGAAGTTCGACTTTGGCAAGATGATGCCGTACAAAGCATTTTATTGGCGAGCTTTGGTGTTCCACGTGAATCAAGCATTGCCGTCAATCAGGAGCGTCAAGCACCCGATTTTCCTGAAGTGAGCAGCTTAAAGATTGCCGAACATCATCCACTTGCACCCCAGTGCTTTCAGCAAATGGATTTGGCCTGGGTAGATGGGCAGTATCCGTGTACTGCAAGCAAAAAACCTGACTTTAGTGGTTGGATGCGTTTTAACCCAGAACGTCATGATAACCGTAAGATGACTGTTGCTGACCTAATGGTCTCGATGGATATGTGGCCGCCCGGCGTACTGCCTATGTACAAAACTATGGCGCCTGCGAGTTCTTTAACATGGACATTGACCTATGTACATCTCTTGCAATCAAACTTACATAATTGGTTTAAATATAAAGTATTTACCGACTATGCCGCGGATGGCTACGCTACAGAATATGCTCATTTATGGGATGAAAATAACCAGTTGATAGCGATTGCGCGACAGACTGTTACGGTGTTTGCCTAGTGACACTGAGGGGCATTTCGTATAAAGTGAGTGCAACTAACGATGGATAAATCCTCAAATTATTTTGCATTTTCATCGTGCATGAGGGGAAAACTGGGGTGTCTATGACAACAGGTCGAATCCTGAATATTCCTAATATTTTAACATTGGCACGAATTGCTTTAATTCCTGTGTTTTTGTTGGTGGCGTACTGGCCACCTGCAATGGGCGTGGGTGAACATGCTGCCAGCATGTCACGTCATATATTGCTGACCGCTATTTTTGTGATCGCAGCTGTCACTGACTGGTTTGATGGCTACCTTGCAAGAAGTTTAAATCAGACTTCAGCATTTGGACGTTTTCTCGATCCTGTTGCAGATAAACTGATGGTCGCAACTGCGTTGATCGTCTTGGTGCAATGGCAACCGACCATTTCGATGGCCTTTGCAGCGATTGTAATTATTTCACGTGAAATCACGGTGTCTGCGCTTCGTGAATGGATGGCTGAATTAGGCGCGCGTACAAGTGTTGCAGTTTCAACTGTTGGTAAATATAAAACTGCATTCCAGATGATTGCGATTTCAGTATTTTTGTTGAATTGGCCACCCCTAGAAATGTTGGCGTATGGATTGCTCTATACAGCCGTAGTTTTAACGTTATGGTCGATGTTTATTTATTTAAAAGCCGCATGGCCGTATTTAAAGCAACCTTGATTTAAAGGTAGTTATTAAAAGCTCCGTGATCGGGGCTTTTTTATTGCCGAGTTTTTAGAAAAAATTGAGGGGGTTGACTAGTTTGAATAGCGCTTCATTTGATTAGAGCTTGAAGTTAAATGTGAGATGTTAGCGCAAATTTTGGATAAAAAAATTCCCAGATTTTGGGGGAAATCTGGGAAGGAAAATCGGGGTTACTTATCGCTATTATGGAAGATGTTTCCATCTTCTTGATTGCTATTATAGGAAAGCAGATTTAGAAATACATGGAGTTTATTGTAGTGTAATGTTGTGTTTTATTGAGAAGTGTATCACAAATTTACATTAAGAATTTTTGATACAAATTGGCCGATAACTTTGGTAGGTTTTGTTTGGATTTAAACGATAAAAATCGATATATGTGATGATAAAAATACAATTAACATTATTTAAATAATAGATTCATCTATTTAAGTTTAAATAAAATTGATCAATGGATAAAAGATTTTTCAGCAATGATAAAGATCATTTCTCAATGAAAGCTTACACAGACGTCATCTTTGTTTTGCGAAAATATCAGTGCTCCGAAGCACAAAAAAAGAGCCTTTTTAGGCTCCTTTTTGAAGTTTGAAGTTTGAAGCTACACGCTTCGCTTGTCTTGCATCATTTGTAGAATAGCAAAAAAGAATCCCCTAATTTGGAGATTCTTTTCAATTCAAGCCTACGCGCAGCATAGCTGCTTGTCTTGCGGCGTGGCAGTACTCCTAAGCACAAAAAAAGGAGCCCCTTTGGACTCCTTCATGACATTTGAAGCTACGCGCTTCGCTTTTCTTGCGTAATTTTTAGAGCAATAAAAAAGAATCCCCAAGATTGGAGATTCTTTTCAATTAAAGCCTACGCACAGCATAGCTGCTTGTCTTGCGGCGTGGCGGAGCAGTGCTCCGCTTTATCACGCCTCAGGCTTTAGGCCTTCGGCTTTTTCTAAAGATTCATCATTGCTGAAGAATTTTTCACGTTGCTCTTCAAGGAACTTTTTCGCGTCAGCTTCAAACACGTTTAAACGTTTTTCATTGATCAACGTAGTTTGGTGTTTTAGCCATTCTTGCCAAGCTTGTTTAGATACCGTATCAAACAATTCTTGTCCCTTCGCACCCGGGAATGGTGCAAAGTCTAAACCTTCCATTTCAGCCTGATATTTACGGCAAAAAACTTGTCGAGACATATCAATACTCCATTTAACTTGAAAAAGTTATGCGTAAAGTTTTTCTAAACGTGCGTGTGCGCGTTCAATTGCTGCTTCAACTTGAGCAGGTGCAGTACCACCAATGTGGTTACGTGCATTGACAGATGCTTCAAGTGTTAATGCTTTTTCGAAGACATCGGCCTGAATCAAGTCAGAGAACTGTTGAAGTTGCTCAAGGGTTAATTCTGAAAGATCTTTGCCTTCTTGAACACCGAGAGCAACTGCTTTACCCACAATCTCATGTGCATCACGGAATGCCACGCCATTTTTAACGAGGTAGTCGGCAAGGTCAGTTGCAGTTGAGAAGCCACGCAGCGCTGCTTCACGCATGATGTCAATGTTTGGCACTAGTGCAGGGATCATGTCGGCAAATGCCATGAGTGAGCCACGAACAGTATCAATTGCATCGAATAGTGGTTCTTTATCTTCTTGGTTGTCTTTGTTGTATGCCAAAGGTTGACCTTTCATTAGGGTCAATAGGCTCATCAAGTCACCATATACACGGCCAGTTTTACCACGAATCAACTCAGGAACGTCTGGGTTTTTCTTTTGCGGCATGATTGAAGAGCCGGTGCAAAAACGGTCAGGAATGTTCACAAATTTGAATTGTGCCGATGTCCAAAGAATCATTTCTTCTGACATACGTGATAAATGCATCATGATGAGTGATGCTGCAGCATTGAATTCAATACCAAAATCACGGTCAGATACGGCGTCTAAAGAGTTTTCAGCGACAGCTTCAAAACCTAGTAATTCGGCAGTGAATGCACGGTCAATTGGGTAGGTTGTTCCTGCAAGTGCAGCAGAACCTAAAGGCATACGGTTGGTACGTTTACGGCAGTCGATTAAACGCTCTGAGTCACGTACCAACATTTCAAACCACGCCATTAAATGGTGGCCAAAAGTCACTGGCTGTGCAGTTTGTAAATGCGTGAAGCCCGGCATGATGGTATTGGTATTTTTCGCCGCTAAGCCTAGGATGCCTTTTTGTAATTTTTTCAATAATTCTAAAATCGCATCGATTTCGTCGCGAACATACAGACGGATATCGGTTGCAACTTGGTCATTACGACTACGACCGGTGTGTAGTTTTTTACCTGTAATACCGATACGTTGAGTCAAACGTGACTCAATATTCATGTGCACATCTTCTAGGTCAATGCGCCATTCGAAGTTACCCGCTTCAATTTCTGCTTTAATGGTGTTTAAGCCATGAATAATATCGTCACGCTCTTGTTCAGTTAGAACGCCAACTTTTGCAAGCATGGTTGCATGTGCAATTGAACCTGCAATATCTTGTTTATAAAAGCGTTGGTCAAACTGTACAGATGCTGTAAATTCAGCAACAAAAGCGTCAGTAGCTTCGGAAAAACGACCGCCCCACATGCCTGAAGTTTGGGCTTGTGACGGATTTGAGGAATTAGAAGATGTGGTCATGTCGGCTCAATAAGATAAAAAGCATAGAACTGAACAAGAGTATAGCAAATTCGAACCCAGTTGCCGAAGGGCAAGTTGATCAAACTTTTAGACAAGGTTTGGGCCTATGACAATTTCTGTATTTTCAAGAAAAATGGGCCGTTGGCATTATTTGTGGGAGCTTTTTCTTGCGGGCAATATTGTGGCGTTGGTCTTGGCTTTGGCACAAGCTCAATCGTGGCAAGCCTTAAGTGTTTACAGTGTCATGCAGCATGTGTTGTTTATTAACTGGATATTATTGGCATTTGCAGCATTTTCAGAGCTTTTGCAGAGCAAGACGCGTGGTTTAAGCATGAAAATGCTCATGTTTAGCGGGTTTGTTTTATTGCAAGCTTTGGTGTTATTCACCACCTTAATTTTAAATGTTTTGATCTATTTTGGTGAAAATTTCAGTTTAGCTGGTTTGAGTGCAGATGTTTTAACTGCTAGTGTGGTTTTAAATCTGAGCTATGGGGTATTACTTGGGGCATTTTGTTTTCGATATTTATATTTAAGAGAACAGTGGGGTCGACAACATCATAGTGAATTAAACTCACGCATTCAGGCTATGCAAGCTCGGATTCATCCACATTTTTTATTTAATAGCTTAAACAATGTGATTAGCTTGATTGCGATTGACCCAGATAAAGCGGAGCAAATGCTACTGAATTTATCTCGATTGTTCCGTGCGAGTTTTCAAGAATTGAAACTGGTGAGTCTCAAAGATGAGATCGATTTGTGTCAGCGTTATTTGGCCATCGAACAAATGCGATTGGGCGATCGGCTCAATGTGGAGTGGAAACTGGCCGACATTGAACAGTACGCTCAAGTACAAATTCCACTATTAACTTTACAACCTTTATTAGAAAATAGTATTTTTCATGGAGTCGAAAAGATTTTGACAAAGAGTACGATAAATATATTGATTGAAATATTACAAAATCAAATTAATATCGTTATTACAAATCCTTATACACAGGATACAATTAAATTACGTCAGGGGAATGGTATTGCCATCGAAAATGTGAAACAGCGACTTGAGGCATATTATGGTCAGCATGTCACTTTTCAAACCTACGCAGGCGAGGGAATGTATACGACTGTGGTGCAATATCAATATAAATAGAAATCTCAGTTGACCAATAAAAATAAATGACGTTAACGAGATAAGGAGGAGAAATGGACATCCTGATCTGTGATGATGAGCCTCTAGCAGTAGAGCGATTGTCACGTTTAGTCACTCAACTTGGACATCAAGTGGTTGCGAAAGCCTCACATGGTCAACAAGCGATTGACTTGGCTCAAAGCCTCGAGCCTGATGTCATCTTACTAGATATACAAATGCCTGAAATGGATGGGCTGACTTGCGCTAAATTGTTGCGTGAATTAGACCCCATGCCCGCTATTATTTTTTGTACTGCATATGATCATCATGCACTTGATGCATTTAAGTCGAATGCAGAGGGATATTTACTAAAACCGGTTATGCAACAGGAATTGCAGCAGGTTTTAGATCATTTAACTAAATTAACCCAAGCTCAATTGAGCACGATAAAACAAAAAGAAAATATGGACGAAATTAAAATCAGCCGCCATCAAATCGCGGCAAAGACTTATCGTGGTGTAGAACTGGTCCCTGTGGAAAATATTTATTATTTTCTTGCAGATCAGAAATATGTCACTGTTCGGCATAAAAATGGCAATGTACTTATTGATGAAACGCTGAAGGATTTAGAGCATGAATTTGGTGATCGCTTTATACGTATTCATCGAAATGCCTTGGTGTCTGTGAGCTTTTTAGAAGGTTTAGAAGTCGTAAGCTCGGGGCAGTATCAGGTGCGTTGTCGAGATTTAGAAGAGCGTTTGGCGGTCAGCCGTCGACATTTACCGAATTTACGTGAGCGAATACAAAAATTATAGGGCAAGTGTCAAAGCACATTGCGAATTAAGCTTGCATTTTCAACTGAGCAAGTTAAGTTTAGAATAATAGCCCTATAGACTGTATTTTAAAATTTATGAATATCCTTAAGATCGCAACTCGACAAAGCCCGCTTGCACTTTGGCAGGCGGAACATATTCGTGCACGCTTAGAAGCACTTCATGCAAATTTGAAAGTTGAGTTGGTGACCTTTGTGACCCAAGGTGACAAGATTCTAGATACCCCTTTAGCCAAAATTGGGGGGAAAGGATTATTTGTAAAAGAGTTAGAAGCGGCGTTGTTGGATGGTCGTGCAGACTTGGCAGTTCATTCGATGAAAGATGTGCCAATGGCTTTGCCTGAAGGTTTAAGCTTGGCCGTGATTTGTGAGCGTGAAGACCCATTAGATGCTTTCGTTTCAAATACTTATAACAGTTTTGATGATTTACCCCAGGGTGCGAAGGTTGGAACGTCGAGCTTGCGCCGCAAATGCCAAATTTTAAAACAACGTCCAGACCTTGAAATTATTGATCTGCGTGGCAATGTGGGTACGCGTTTATCTAAACTCGATGCGGGTAACTATGATGCGATTATTTTGGCGAGTGCAGGGCTGAAGCGTTTGGGCTTAGCAGAGCGTATTCGTCATACTCTTGAGCCTGTTGTGAGTTTACCTGCAGTTGGACAAGGTGCATTGGGCCTAGAATGTCGTAGCCAAGATCAAGCTGTATTGGATTTAATTTTGCCCTTAATGCATGCAGAGACCAATTCTTGTGTACGTGCAGAACGTGCTTTTAATGCATATCTAGAAGGTGGCTGTCAAGTACCGATTGCAGGTTATGCAACCTTAGAAAATGGTCAGATTCATTTGGAAGGTCGAGTCGGTAGTGTTGACGGTCAAACCTTGTTGAAAGCACAGCAAGTAGGTCTTCCCGAACAGGCTGAACAGCTCGGTGTCAAATTGGCCCAAGACTTGTTAACCCAAGGTGCCGGTGAAATTTTAAAGGCACTGTATTAATACATGCTTTTTATCAATACACGTCCGACAGATCGTGCAGCGCAGCTTAGCTTGACGCTGCGCTCTGCGGGTGTTGCTGTGGCTGAGCTTCCATTACTTGAGCTCAAGCCGCGGGCATGGTCAGAAGCATTGGCAGCGTGCTACGCCCAGTTGAGTGCTGCGGATGTATTGGTTGTGGTGAGCCCCTCTGCGGTCACCTTTGGTATACAAGGTCTGCGTAAGGCAGGCATTTCACTTGAACAGCTCGAACATACTCAATGGATTGCAGTCGGTGACGCAACCGCAGCAAAGCTGGCTGATTATGGCATTCACAGTGTTGTGCCGCAGGTGGAAACCTCAGAGGGAATGCTCACCTTAAGCCATTTAGAACAATTAGAGGCCGGGGCTTGTGTAGCGTTTTGGCGCGGTGAAGGTGGTCGTCAATTTATGATGCAGCAGTTGCTAGCACGTGGCATTCAGATTCTCAATTTTGTGCTATACGAACGGCATCTACCGGAAGAGACCACTCAAAAAGTAAAAACACTCATTTCTGAACATCAGTTGTCATCTCCGTATTGTATGTTGATCACCAGTGAGGCCAGTTGGCTCAATTGGCTTGACTTGATTCAGTCGCATTTATCAGTGCTGAGTCATGCACATTTTTTAGTTTTAGGTGTAAGGTTGTTCGAGCTACTTGAGCAAAGTCGTATAACACTGAACAAAGATTTTAAAATTATTCAACTCGAAGATTTAAACGCGACACACATATTGCAGCATGTGCAAGTCGTGCAGGGAAATACATGAAGAAGTTGTTTGTCGTTGTGGTCATTGTCGCCGTACTTTGGTTGGCTAAACTCAGTTTTGACCTATTTCAAGTCAATGCTCAACAAACCGAACTGATGCAACAGCAAACTTTATTGCAACAGCGCAATGCAGGTTTGAATGATCAGGTCGTGGCTTTGAAACGCCGGTTGAGCGGCACAGCGACCGAGATGGCGGCTGCAACGACATCGAATACTTCGATTGCTGCTGAGGCAACCCATAGCATTGAGCCAATGATTGTTGTGGGTCAGCAACTTGATTTGGTTGAATTTGCCATGCAGCAACAACAATTTGCTGTCGCTTTGGAAAAATTAAACCAATTAGACCAACAATTGGATCAGTTGAGCTTGGCACCTGCACTGCGTATGAGTTTGCATCAGGTGATTCAAAAAGATCGTGAGACCTTAAAGCAATATGTGACAGAGCGTCAGTTGCAATCTGATAAAGTGAAAAATACCCTGCAATCGATCGATCAATTGTTAGAAAAAGAAATATTAAAGCCCTATAGTTCTAAAGAGCAGCAAAAGGGTCTTTCTTTTTGGCAAAAATGGATTCAAGTCGAATCAGTCGAACAACCAAGTCCCGTATTAATGCAGCGTAGCTTGGTATTAAAAGAAATGCAGTTACGTTTAATTTTGGCTCAGCAAGTTTTAAATCAAGGACAATATCCTCAATTTCAACAAGAAATCACTGAAATTATGCAAATTATGCAGCAATTGCCAGATGCTTCATTAAAACCAATACGCCAACGTTTAGAACAATTAAAGGACATTCCGGTTATTTCTGTACCGCTATTAAATACTCGGGCACTCATAGGATAATCGACTATGAAACATATTTTATTGGCCTATTTATTTATTAGCTTATTGGTTGTTGCCATTATTAGTTTGCTGAGTTTTGGACATGGTGCAGGCTATGTCTATTTATACTGGCGTGAATGGCAAGTTCAATCCAATATTTGGTTTTTAGCATTATTGCTGGCACTACTGAGTTTGTTCGTGCAAATGCTTTGGTATGCGGTTAAACGCTATTTAAGTCGAGAGCAGCGTAAATCTGAAACAGTCTTTAGTTTTAATAAACTGCATCCCTATGAACAATTGGCTGTCATTTGGCTTTTAAATGCTGCGCAAGATCAAAAAAACTTTATTCAGCAAGCTTTTACTGAGTCTGGATTATTAAAAGGGGTGATTGATGCGCGTTTATATTGGATTCAGCAACAATATGAAACAGCATTAAATGCATTAACTCAGACCAATCCAATGGCTTTTGAACTCGCAGAATTGCAACGGATTGAAATTTATTTATCCCAACAAGAGGGTGAAAAGGCTTTAACGCATCTCGAATTTTTGAATCAACATGAATTATCGCCATGGTTGCAAAAAGTCAGCACTGCCTATGAGCAGCGCTTAACTACGCTATGGGGTATGTTTGCGTTGCAGTTTCCTTGGTTGTATTTGCGTTCGACACGTTATGGGCACTTAGATGAGCTGACAAAACAAGCTTGGTTGGAGCAATTATTATCAGCATTTGATCAAGCAGATGTCGATGACTTACAGCACCTAAAGCAGCGTTATTTGGATTTGCAAGATCAAATCACAGAGCGTAAATATGTGGTCAAAGTGCTTTGGTTAAAAGTCTTGTCTCGTGTGCCTGAGATGAGTCAGGAACATGAGCAATTGGCTATTCATTTGCTGGAACAGCAATTTAACAAAGAAGTGTTCTTTTTGTGGTTCCAGCAAAAAATGCTGAAGCAAAACCCTGACTATGTGGCTGTAGAACAGCAGATTCAACGTTGGGAAGAAAAGTATCCTGCGCTGCCTGTTTTTAGTTTTGCAAAATGGAATATTTACCAAGCGACAGCACGCCAAGCTGAGGCGGATGCATTGTTAGAATTATATCCAGATGATGTATTAATGAGTTATTTACGTATCAAGTCAGCTTTAGATCAGCAGGAAGATTTGACCAAACAATTAAATTTAATATTTGAAAATAATGCTAATTTTATGGAAATTAGAATATAAGGATATTATATGCAAGAAAATTTAGCTCAATATTCATTGATTCATACTCAACACGTAGCTTGGGGGGATATGGATGCTTTTGGTCATGTAAATAACGTGCATTATTATCGTTATATGGAAAGTGCGCGGATTGGTTATTTAGATCAGTTGGATATATTTAATCAGTCTGTGGTTACGGTTGTTGCTTCAAGCCAGTGTAAATATTTAAGCCCCGTGGTTTATCCTGATATTTTAAAAGTGGCAACGCGCGTTGAAGAATTAAGAAATAGTGCATTTCGTATGAGTTATATATTATGGAGTGAACAGCAACAAAAAATCGTGGCAACAGGCGATGCGGTTATTGTGTGCGTGGATAAAACTACCCTACAAAAAACCTCTATTCCAGAAAATATTAAAACCAAAATAAAAGCCTTAGAAAATTCAGTGGGAAATAATATTTAAATACAATTTAACTTTATATATTTTAAGGAGTCGTGTTAAAATATTGTAGTAAAATGAAAATTATTTATTGAATAAAAATTTTATTATAATATTATGAGCGAGTTTTCATAAGCATTATTAAAATGAAATTTCGGAGTTAAAGATTATGCCTGATATTAGTAATTTATCAGTTGAAGAGTTAAAGAAGCTTCAAGTAGAAGCTGAAGCACTGATTGCATCAAAAAAAGATCAAGCGATTGAAGATGCGTACAACCGTATTGTTGAAATTGCAGAAAATTTAGATTTAAGCGTTGAACAAATCCTTGAATTTGGTTCAAGCAAACGTAAAAAATCAACTCGTAAAGCGGTTGAGCCACGTTACCGTAGCAAAACCAATGCAGATGACACTTGGACTGGTCGTGGTAAGCAACCACGTTGGTTAGTGGCTGAGTTAGAAAAAGGCGCGAAACTAGAAGACTTCTTAATTTAAGAACAATTCATGAAATCGTCATATCCTGAGTTCAGGATAATTAAACCAGGCAAATGCCTGGTTTTTTTATCTCTTTGAATTGGCTATGCAGAAAAAGTATGCATAATGTGTCTATAAAGAAAAATGTTTAAATGATGGAAAAAAATTGATGGATCGGTTGTGGTGGGATGATCAATAAAACTAATAATATTCGGTGGCTCATTTTTGCTGCGATCAGTTTTTTAATTTTCGTTATGCTGCAAGTGCCAGCAGCGTGGCTCATTACAAAGTTTTATAAAAATAACCAAATGCTACATAACGTCAGTGGCAATATTTGGCATGGGCAAGCAGATTGGACACGAGGAAATTTGAAAGGCTCGTTAAACTGGAACACACGCCCGTGGGATTTGATTTTATTACGCTTGGGTGCAAATGTTGAAATTCATAGTGGCAATACCAAACTACAAGGTGTGATGGGGTATGGTTTTGGTAAAAGTATTAGTATTAAAAACTTAGAGGGTCAAATTGCTCCTGAAACCTTAAAAAGTTTTGCCGATTGGCAATGGCCAATGAATGCCATTCAATTAAAAGATGTGCAGTTTAAATATAAGCCACAACAGGGATTTAGTCAGTCATTAGGCGAGATGCAGTGGGCAGGTGGGGATTTATCCTTTAGCTTTGCACAGCGTCAAGAGTCAATGAATGTGCCTGCCATGTTAGCTCAATTAAAAGATGATAATGGCAAATTGTCGATTGATGTTCGAGATCAACGCGAACAAAAGATGATGAATTTATCACTTGAGCCAGACCTCATGTTGGATGTGCAATTAACCCAGCGCTTTTTGATGAATGTTGCTTCCTATGAAGGTAAGGCAGGATTAGATACGTATGTGATTAGTTCGCGTCAACCTCTATTGAGTGGGGTGAACTGATGGCTGACTATTTCGAAAAAATCCGCGAGATCAATTGGAAGCAAACAGATCGACTTGCACCTGTGGTCTTGGCTTTAATAATTTTGTACCTGTGCTGGAAGTTAGCCGCTTTATTTTGGTTATTGATTGCACCGCCACAAGCCATGCAGTTAGACCGAGTTGAATTGGGTTCACAGCAAACGCAAGTTCCTAATATTAGCTCTTTTGCCTTGTTTCAGGAAAACCGCAGTTCAGCAGCTGACGCGCAGTTAAATATGGTTTTACAAGGTGTGGTGGTTGGACAGCCAAGTCGCTACTCGTCGGCAGTGATTAAGGTCAATGAGAGTTCAGATCGCTACTTGGTTGGAGAAACCATTCAAGGTTCATCATATCAACTGGCTGAAGTTTATTGGGATAAGGTGATTTTAACGCAGGGTAATGGTGCACGGCGTGAATTAGCGTTCCAAGGTATTGAAAACGGATTAGATCAACCGATTGTCCCTACAGCCAATGCAACATCAGGCGGATCTTTGCAAAATAACAGCATGCAAAATGCAGCTAATCCTGCAAATTCAGGGCAAGGCACGACGCAGTCCGCGATTGGTCAGGCCGTACAACGCATGACAGAAAATCGTGAGCAATATCTGCAGGAAATGGGGGTGAATCCATCAGGTAATGGTGGGTTTGAGATTTCAAATCGAACACCTGCTGCCTTGAGAAATAAATTGGGTTTGCAACCGGGTGACCGCATCATGTCTTTAAATGGGCAGGCAGTCGGTGCAGGACAATCTGAGGCGCAATTATTAGAACAAGCCCGCCGTGAAGGGCAGGTGAAACTTGAAGTCAAACGTGGTGATCAAGTGATGACCATACAACAGGATTTTTAGTGATGTTTCATCACTTTATAGGGTTAGGAAACACAGGCGTATATGGCTTTATTTAATAATAACCGTTCAACTTTAGCTGCCTATGCCATGGTGCCCTTGGTTGCTATGGTCAGCACAGCAAGTTATGCACAAACATGGAAAATCAATTTACGTGATGCAGATCTTACGGCATTCATTAATGAAGTCGCAGATATCACGGGGAAAAATTTTGCAGTTGACCCACGGGTACGAGGAAATGTAACGGTTATTTCCAATAAGCCTTTAAATAAAAATGAAGTCTATGACCTGTTTCTCGGTGTATTGAATGTCAATGGCGTGGTGGCGATTCCATCGGGCAACACCATTAAACTGGTTCCAGACAGTAATGTAAAAAGCTCGGGCATTCCTTATGATGCGCGCCACCGTGCGTCTGGAGACCAAATTGTCACCCGAGTAATTTGGCTTGATAACACCAATGCCAACGACTTAATTCCAGCCCTACGTCCACTGATGCCGCAATTTGCACATTTGTCAGCAGTGGCGGGGACCAATGCGCTGATCGTCTCAGACCGTGCTAGTAATATTTACCAGCTCGAAACGATTATTCGTAATTTAGATGGAACGGGTCAAAATGATATCGAAGCCGTGACGCTGCAATCGAGTCAGGCCGAAGAAATGATTGGGCTGTTAGAGTCGATGAGTTCGACCGGCGCATCAAAAGACCCGAAAGGTTCACGAATTCGTATTATTGCGGACAATCGAACCAATCGTATTATCATTAAAGGTGATACAGCGACACGTAAGCGTATTCGTAAGATTATTGAGACCTTAGATGTGCCTGCTGCAGATCGATTGGGTGGATTGAAAGTTTTTCGTCTAAAGTATGCAAGTGCCAAAAACTTGTCAGAAATCTTACAAGGCTTGGTCACAGGGCAGGCCGTTTCGAGTACAAATTCATCGAATAGCTCAAATAGCAGCACGATGAACAGTTTAATGAATGATAGTAACAGTTCGAATTCACAGTCATTCAGTTCACAAAATAACACCAGTTCAGGTATTAACCTCAACAGTAATAACTCTTCCAATAATACGCAAAACGGTATCTCAAGCTTTAATGCCAATGGCGTGAGTATTATTGCTGATGCCACACAAAATGCACTGATTGTGAAAGCAGATCCGCAGCTCATGCGTGAAATTGAATCTGCGATTCAGCAGCTCGATATTCGTCGTCAGCAAGTGCTGATCGAAGCGGCGATTATTGAAGTTGAAGGCACGGATACCGATCAGCTCGGTGTGCAATGGGCGTTGGGAGATATCAGTAGTGGTATCGGCTTAATTAACTTTGATAACTTTGGTTCTAGTTTAAAAAATATTGCCGCAGGTTATTTAACTGGTGGTGCTGCGGGTGCGGGTAGCGCGGTGAGTGCGGGTACTTCTTTAGTTCTTGGTGATTATCGTGAAGGTAGTGATGGTTCGCGCAAACTCTATGGTGCGATGATTCAGGCCTTAAAAGAAAAGACCAAATCCAATTTATTATCTACACCGTCGATAGTGACGATGGACAACGAAGAAGCCTATATTGTGGTGGGTGAAAACGTTCCATTTGTGACAGGTTCGGTCACCACCAATGGTGGTACAGCCAATCCGTATACATCGATTGAGCGTAAAGATGTCGGTGTTACTTTGAAAGTTGTGCCGCATATTGGTGATGGCGGCTCGGTGCGTTTAGAGGTCGAGCAAGAAGTTTCTGATGTAAAAGACAATAAAGGTCAAGCGTCGGACTTAGTTACGACTAAACGTGCGATTAAAACCTCGATCTTGGCAGAGCATGGTCAAACGATTGTGTTGGGTGGTTTGATCTCGGACAATACATTGCATGGGCGTCAATCCGTTCCGGGGCTCGGGGCTATTCCTGTACTGGGCAAACTTTTTAGCTCGGAAGGAAAATCCAACAGTAAACGCAATTTGCTGATCTTTATTCATCCGACCATTGTTGGAAATTCTGCTGATGTGAAGAAAATGTCTCAGCAACGTTACAGTCAGCTCTATAGTCTGCAACTGGCACTGGATAATGACGGTAATTTTGCGAAATTACCTGAAAATGTGGACGATGTGTATCAGCAGCGCATACCTGTTTCAAAAGGTACAGCACCAGCCCCTGTGTATAAGACGGTACCTACAGCACCACAAACCACACAGCCAGCGGCAGTGGTCTCCACGCCAGTCGCCATTGAACCTGCAGTGAAGCGCCAAACCATAACCGTACCGAATGGCAAAGTGGCGGAAACTCCTTAGGTTAGACAGTAGGGTGGTTTAGCTTTGAAACCACTGCATGCTATGATGAAAAAAACGAGCAATAGAGAATTAACTTCATGACTTGGAAAATTCAAGCAATTTCTGGTGATTTAACAGGACAAGAAATTAGTATTGAGCGAGATATGTTGGTGGGTCGTCATCAACAAGCAGATATTGTTTTACAAGAATCTGATGTATCGCGTAAACATGCTGCCTTTGTACTGAAAGATCAGGCACTCTGGTTGCAAGATCTCAATTCATCCAATGGGACGTTTATTAATGATGTCCGTTTGACTGGTGAATCACTTTTAAAAGAAGGTGATATTGTACAGTTTGCCAGTGTGAAGTTTAGTTTATTGGCTCCAGCTAAAGCTGTTCAGATCCCAGCGGATATTGAACAAAGCGTTGAAGCGTTGCAAACAGAAGAAATTACACCTGTTCAGCAGCCGTCTGAAGCTGTTGCGGTTTCTGAAACTGCGGCACAAGAACCTGTTGTTAAAACGTCTGAAACTGAGACACAAGAGCCTATCGTTAAAACTGCAGCACAACAAATGAATGATCAAGGGATGCCAGAGTTGAAAGAGCGTGATGGTTCAGTTCAATTGACTCGTGATGGTATGCCGACCAATGTGGGTGTGCCTAAACCTGCGCCAATCCCTGAGGGAATTGACATTACTGCTGCTCCGAAAAATGAAGCATGTGATGTAGAAATTCCAGCGACATGTGTAGAGCAAGAGCGTGAAGCGCAAAAAAATGCCTCTGTAGGCTTAATCTCAGTCATTGTTTTAATCATTCTTGCAATTATTGCATGGGTGTTGTTTAAATAAACCGAGACATTCCTCAAAAGGCATGCATGGGCATGCCTTTTTTATGGGGAAAATTTACAAAAAAATAGAGGGATATTATGTTTGAAGTTCGTTTAGCAGAACGCCAAATGATTTTATTTGATCTGGATGGAACGCTAGTCGATTCAGCATCTGACTTACATCGTGCGATGAATATGAGTCTAAATGCGTTGCAATTACCTTTGGTCACAGAAGAGCAGGTGCGAAACTGGATTGGGAAAGGGACTTCATTATTTTGTCATAGCGTACTTGAATACTTGACCGGAAAGGTGGATGCCGCACAGCACCATCTTTTACTGGAAACTTTTCTAAAGATTTACAATGCCGATCCTTGTGTCTTGACGCAGCCCTTTGACGGCATTCTATCGTTCTTGGATTGGGCAAAAGCAGAGCAGAAAATTCTGATTTGTGTAACCAATAAACCAGAGCAACCGGCACGCAGTATTGTGCAAGCACTGGGTATGCATGATTACTTTGATGATGTGATAGGCGGAGATCGTTTTGAAGAGCGGAAACCACATCCCAAGCAGCTAGAGTATTGTGCGGAACATTATGCCTTACCAAAACAGCAAATTTTGATGGTGGGTGATTCTGTCAATGATGTAGAGGCAGCACGTCGTGCTGGTATTGATTGTATTGTGGTCAGCTATGGCTATAATCATGGTGAAAATATTCGAGATTGTCAGCCGCAGCATGTGGTCGATAACTTAAAAGAATTATTGGGTTGAAATAATTAGGGTTAAGGAAGTGAAAATGAGCAAGTGTGTAGGTTTTCGATGGCGTCACTCAATCAGCATGAGAAGAAATTAACTGAAATTGACCACGCGAAATATAGAGAAACCGAGATGACTACACAAACTCAATTTGAACAACTGAAATCTGCTGGATATAACTTGATTCCAGTCTATCGTCAGCGCTTGGCAGATACAGAAACTCCGCTGTCTGTCTTTGCGCGATTAAAACAACATAAACAAGCCTATTTATTTGAATCTGTAGAGGGTGGCGAAAACTGGGCACGTTACTCCATTATTGGTTTGGGTGAGTCCACCGTATTTTCGTGTAATGAAGGGCAGTTGACCGTTCAACATGTTGATGGTTCGATTGAAAAACAACAATGTGCAGACCCATTTCAATACATCCGTGACTTCCAAGCACAATATAAAGTCCCTACACAGCAAGATTTGCCTACGTTACCGAGCTTTACCGGTGGATTGGTTGGATACTTTGGTTATGACGCTGTGCGTTATATCGAACCGAAGCTCAATAATGTGCCAGAAGCTGACCCAGTCGGGATTCCAGATATTTGGATGATGCTATCTAAAACCGTCATTGTCTTTGATAACCTCAAAGATACTTTATTCTTAATTGTACATGCCGATGTAAATGATGCTGAGGCCTATACCCAAGCGCAGCAACAATTGGATGAGCTAGAAGAACTTTTGGCAACCCCAATTGCACTCAAAGCAAATAAGCATACTGCACCACAGTTTGAATCCATCACTGGACATGACAACTTTATTGACTCTATTGCAAAAGTAAAAGAGTATATTAAAGCCGGTGATGTGATGCAGGTTGTGCCGGGCCATCGTATGGTATCCGATTTTGATGGTGAGCCTTTGCAGGTCTATCGTGCACTACGTCACCTCAATCCATCTCCATATTTGTTCTTGGTGCAAGGGCAAACACTTGAGAATGACATTCCCTTTCATATCGTCGGTTCATCACCTGAAATTTTGTCCCGTTTAGAAAATGGTGTGGCAACAGTTCGTCCTTTGGCGGGAACGCGACCACGAGGTAAAACAAAAGAAGAAGATTTAGCGCTAGAAAAAGATTTGCTATCTGATGAAAAAGAAATTGCAGAGCATTTGATGTTGATCGATTTGGGGCGAAATGATGTTGGACGCGTTTCTAAAATCGGTAAAGTTCACGTGACTGATCAAATGGTGATCGAACGTTATTCGCATGTTATGCACATTGTGTCAAATGTGCAAGGTGAAGTACGTGATGATGTCGATGCTTTGGATGTTTTTAAAGCAACATTCCCTGCGGGCACACTTTCAGGCGCACCAAAAATCCGCGCTATGGAAATTATTGACGAAGTTGAACCAGTAAAACGTGGAATTTTTGGTGGTGCTGTTGGTTATTTAGGCTGGCATGGTGAAATGGACATGTCGATTGCGATTCGTACCTGTGTAATTCGTGAAAATAAGGTCTATGTTCAAGCTGGAGCAGGGGTGGTGTATGACTCTAATCCTGAATCAGAGTGGAATGAAACCCAAATAAAAGCTCGCGCAGTGATCAAAGCGGTTGAATTATCATCAAATGGATTGATTTTATGAGTTTTTCACGTTTTTTTTAGAAAAAACACTTGCAAGGATTTCAAGATTTGCTAAACTGCACACCGTTCCGATACGAAACGTACGAAACACTAAGAAACGCCGGCATAGCTCAGTTGGTAGAGCAACTGACTTGTAATCAGTAGGTCCACAGTTCGAATCCGTGTGCCGGCACCATCTTAGAAAGTTTGAGAGTGAGTAGAAAGAACGACACTGAAGTAAGTGTAAAATGGTGAGGTTCCCGAGCGGTCAAAGGGGGCGGACTGTAACTCCGCTACGAAAGTTTCGAAGGTTCGAATCCTTCCCTCACCACCAATTTTAAGACTTCAATAAGTGGTTTGTACCAACATCGTGCGGGAGTAGCTCAGTTGGTAGAGCGGTAGCCTTCCAAGCTACATGTCGCGAGTTCGACCCTCGTCTCCCGCTCCATATCTATTGAAGTGCTTATATTTGCTCTTATAGCTCAGTGGTAGAGCACTCCCTTGGTAAGGGAGAGGTCTCGAGTTCAAATCTCGATAAGAGCTCCAGATTTTACAGTTTAGCAACTTTAAATGTTGCACAAGATTCCAGAAGCAGGCTTTTTAGTCTGCTTTTCAAGTATTGGGTGTTTATTTTTTTAGGCGATATGTCGGAGCTGGGTTTTACTCAGAATTGTGTTCGACGTAAACGAGGAAGAAAAGCATGGCTAAGGCTAAGTTTGAACGTAATAAGCCACACGTTAACGTGGGCACAATCGGTCACGTTGACCATGGTAAAACGACTTTAACAGCTGCAATTGCAACTGTATGTGCAAAAAAATTCGGCGGTGAAGCGAAAGATTACGCTGCAATCGACTCTGCACCAGAAGAAAAAGCACGTGGTATTACAATTAATACTTCACACGTAGAATACGATTCTCCAATCCGTCACTACGCTCACGTAGACTGCCCAGGTCACGCCGATTATGTTAAAAACATGATTACTGGTGCTGCGCAAATGGATGGTGCGATCCTTGTATGTGCTGCGACTGATGGTCCAATGCCACAAACTCGTGAACACATCCTTCTTTCTCGTCAGGTAGGTGTACCTTACATCGTTGTATTCTTAAACAAATGCGACCTTGTTGATGACGAAGAGCTTCTTGAATTAGTAGAAATGGAAGTTCGTGAACTTCTTTCTACTTATGACTTCCCAGGCGACGACACCCCAGTAATCCGTGGTTCTGCTCTTGCAGCGCTTAATGGTGAAGCTGGTCAATACGGCGAAGACGCAGTAGTTGCTCTTGTTGAAGCTCTTGACTCTTACATTCCAGAGCCAGAACGTGCTATCGACCTTGCATTCCTTATGCCAATCGAAGATGTATTCTCAATTTCAGGTCGTGGTACAGTAGTAACTGGCCGTGTTGAAACTGGTATCGTGAAAGTAGGCGAAGAAGTTGAAATCGTTGGTATTAAAGATACAGTTAAAACAACTGTAACTGGCGTAGAAATGTTCCGTAAACTTCTTGACGAAGGTCGTGCGGGCGAGAACTGTGGTGTTCTTCTACGTGGTACTAAACGTGAAGACGTTCAACGTGGTCAAGTACTTGCTAAACCAGGTACAATCAAACCGCATACTAAATTCGACGCAGAAGTATACGTACTTTCTAAAGACGAAGGTGGTCGTCATACTCCATTCCTTAACGGTTACCGTCCACAGTTCTACTTCCGTACAACTGACGTAACTGGTGCGATCGCGCTTAAAGAAGGCGTAGAAATGGTTATGCCTGGTGACAATGTAGAAATGTCAGTAGAATTAATCCACCCAATCGCAATGGACGCTGGCTTACGCTTCGCGATCCGTGAAGGTGGTCGTACAGTTGGTGCGGGTGTTGTTTCTAAAGTAACTGCATAATATAATACAGTTATCTTTGTACAGATCGAGAGTTTCGACTCTCGATTTGCTCTGCAGGTCAGTAGTTCAATTGGTAGAGCGTCGGTCTCCAAAACCGAATGTTGGGGGTTCGAGTCCCTCCTGGCCTGCCAAATTTTTTTAAAAAGAAGCTTGATGCTGGCTCAACTGGTCATATAATAAGTCGCGAATCCTACGACGAGTACAAAAATGTCGAATGATAAATCGCGTGACGCATTAAGCGACGCGCCAATTCCTCAAAGAAATAATCCTGCTGAAGTTGTTAATTCTGGTTCCCCTTTAGACTATGTTCTGTGGGTTATCGCGTTGATTTTACTCGGTAGTTCTATGATGGTGAATCAACATTTGCCAGCATACTGGGCACCAGCGAATGATGTCTGGGTCCGTGTTGGGGTAATTTTGGCTTGTATCATCGTGGCTTTAGGTTTATTATACGCCACCCATCAAGGCAAAGGCTTTGTTCGATTGTTGAAAGATGCTCGAATTGAGTTACGTCGAGTGACTTGGCCAACCAAGCAAGAGACCATGACCACATCTTGGCAGGTACTTGCGGTAGTCTTAGTGGCATCTATTTTATTATGGTGCTTTGACTATGCTTTGAGCTGGTTAATGAAGTTTATTATCGGGTAAGAGAGCTATGAAACGTTGGTACATTATTCATGCCTATTCAGGCTATGAAAAACAAGTGTTACGCTCACTTAATGATCGAATCCAGCGTAGCGCTGTAGCCGATAGCTTTGGTGAAGTCCTTGTCCCTACTGAAGAAGTAGTGGAAATGAAGGATGGTAAGAAACGTAAATCTGAGCGTAAATTCTTTCCAGGCTATGTGTTAGTCGAAATGGAAATGAATGATGAAACTTGGCACATTGTTAAAGAATGTCCAAAAGTATTAGGTTTCATTGGTGGTACTGCAGAAAAACCTGCACCAATTACGCAAAAAGAAGCTGATGCGATTCTTGCACGTGTACGCAATACTGGCGAAGCACCTCGTCCTAAGACGATGTTTGAACCAGGTGAAGAATTACTCGTAATTGACGGTCCATTCACCGATTTTAAAGGCGTGGTGGAAGAAGTTCTATACGATAAGTCACGTTTAACGTTGACGATTAATGTATTTAATCGACCAACTCAGGTTGAGCTGGAATTTCGCCAAGTCGAAAAATCGGTTTAATTTAACTTGGTTGATAAACGCCCGATTTGTTATGAGTCGGGCATTGTTGTTGTAACGGTATCGTTACTTATATGTATGGGGAGCCTAGCGGCGTTAGTACCCAGAGGTAATTGAAATGGCTAAGAAGATTGACGGCTATATCAAGCTGCAAGTTCCAGCTGGTAAAGCAAATCCATCTCCACCGATTGGTCCTGCACTAGGTCAACGTGGTGTTAACATCATGGCATTCTGTAAAGAATTCAATGCTGCGACACAAAAAGTTGAAGCTGGTCTTCCAATTCCAGTAGTGATCACTGTGTACAACGACAAGTCGTTCACATTCATCATGAAAACTCCTCCTGCTGCGATTCTTCTTAAGAAAGCTGCGGGCATCCAAAAGGGTTCAGCTGTACCTAACAAAACTAAAGTTGGTAAGTTGACTCGCGCTCAATTAGAAGAAATTGCGACTACTAAAGAACCAGATCTTACTGGTGCTGATTTAGACGCACGTGTACGTACCATTGCTGGTTCTGCGCGTTCTATGGGCTTGGAAGTGGAGCTATAAGACATGGCTAAATTAACTAAACGTCAAAAAGCCATTGTTGCTGCTGTTGAAGCTAACAAAGTTTACACTTTGGAAGAAGCAGTTGCAGTTCTTAACGGCCTTCCAGCAGTAAAATTCAAAGAATCTTTGGATGTTGCTGTAAACCTAGGTGTTGATCCTCGTAAATCTGACCAAGTTGTTCGTGGCGCGACTACACTTCCTGCAGGTACTGGTAAAACTGTACGTGTAGCTGTGTTTGCTCAAGGCGCTGCTGCTGAAGCTGCTAAAGCTGAAGGCGCGGACGTTGTTGGTTTTGATGACCTTGCTGAAAGCATCCAAGCGGGTAACCTTGACTTTGATGTAGTAATTGCAGCTCCGGATGCAATGCGCGTTGTTGGTAAGTTAGGTACGATTCTTGGTCCACGTGGCTTAATGCCAAACCCTAAAGTGGGTACTGTAACTCCTGACGTAGCTTCTGCTGTTAAAAACGCGAAAGCTGGTCAAGCACGTTACCGTGTAGACAAAGCGGGTATTATCCACGCTGCGATCGGTCAAGTAGGTTTCACTGCTGAAGCTGTTCGTTCAAACGTTGAAGCTCTTGTAGCTGACCTTAAGAAAGCAAAACCTGCTACTTCTAAAGGTGTTTACATCCAAAAGATCACTTTAAGCTCAACTATGGGTCCTGGTCTTGTTGTTGATGTAGCAAACGTTTCTAAATAAGTTTCGACTTATTACAGAATTTTAAAGCCCTGAGTAAAAATCAAAGCGCTGCTTTGATTTTTACGCAAGAAAAGATATTTGCTTCACTCGAAGCATAGTTTCTCGTCTTGCGGGTCGGCAAAGCGGTACTTTGCTGATCGCCCCTCAGGCAAACTTTGAATTGATAAATTTAGATTTATCAGCGTCAAAGACCTCAGGCGAGGGGAGTTTTATGCTTTCTTCTTAATAGCCCAGCCTGAGTAGACGCGGTGGTGTGATTTGTTCCTCCTCCGCGTGTTGGTTCAGTGATGAGCTAACGAATTGGGAGTGCATCTGTATAGGTGCATAAATCACCGTTAGGAGGTTTTACAATGGCTCTTCTTATCGAAGGCAAAAAACAGATCGTAGCTGAAGTAACTGAAGTTGCTTCTACTGCGTATGCTGCTGTTGTTGCTGACTATCAAGGTTTAACTGTTGAGCAATTAACTGCTCTACGTGTTGAAGCTCGTAAACTAGGTGTTGCTACTCGCGTAGTTCGTAACACTTTGGCTAAACGTGCTCTTCAAGATACTCAATTCAATATCTTGAGCGACAACCTTGTTGGCCCAACAATCTTAGCTTTCTCAACTTCTGAAGACGACATGGGCGCAGCTGCTCGTTTGTTCGAAGAATTTGCTAAAACTAATAAAGCATTTGAACTTAAAGCTGCTGCATTTGACGGTAAAGTTTATCAAGGTGCTGAAGTTAGCGTTATCGCGAACCTTCCAAACCAAGAGAAAGCGCTTACTATGCTTGCAAACGTTCTTCAAGCTCCTATTTCGAAATTGGGTCGCCTTATTACAGCGCTCAAAGAGAAAAACGAGTCAGAAGCTGCTTAAGCTTAAATCAATTTACACACCATTCAATACCCATTTGGAGTTACTCTCATGGCTTTAACAAACGAAGAAATCTTAAACGCAGTTGCTGAAAAAACTGTTCTTGAACTTGTTGAACTTATTTCTGCTTTCGAAGAAAAATTCAACGTATCTGCTGCTGCTGTAGCAGTTGCTGCTGCTCCTGGCGCTGCTGGTGCTGCTGCTGAAGAACAATCAGAATTCAACGTTGAGTTGACTTCTTTCGGTGCTAACAAAGTTGCTGTAATTAAAGCAGTTCGTGAAGCTACTGGCCTTGGTCTTAAAGAAGCTAAAGATCTTGTTGAAAGCGCTCCTTCAGTTCTTAAAGAAGGCGTTTCTAAAGAAGAAGGCGAAGAACTTAAGAAAAAACTTGAAGAAGCTGGTGCTACAGTTACACTTAAGTAATCTTAAGGGGAGTCGATTTTTTTATAATCGGCTCCAAAAAATGGCTGGTGGCCCTTGGGTCATCAGCCTTTTTGCGTTACAATAATCGGCTCGATTTTTGTTTGCATGATATAAAAATCATACAAATTAAAAATAATTTATAAAACCAAACGCTTACCAATATTTTTCAGTAAAAAATATTGTTAAGCGTTTTAATACCACTAAAAATTGCAGCATTTGTGAAAGTGGTGGCCATATCGGCCTGCGTAATTCCTTCTAAGTTCGTTCTGCAGGCGGACTTAGTTTACTTTCCGAGGACTCCAGATGGCATACTCATATACCGAAAAGAAACGGATCCGTAAGAATTTTGGTAAATTGCCCAAGGTAATGGATGTTCCGTACTTGCTCGCGATTCAAGTCGACTCGTACCGAACTTTCCTTCAAGACGGCAAAACTCCAAAAAACCGCGAAGATATCGGTCTCCAAGCCGCATTTCGTTCAGTTTTTCCTATTGAAAGTTATTCTGGCAATGCTGCTTTAGAATTTGTTGAGTATAGTCTTGGTAAGCCTGAATTTGATGTGCGCGAATGTATTCTTCGTGGCTCAACTTATGCGGCGCCAATGCGTGTAAAAATTCGTCTGATCATTAAAGATCGCGAAACTAAAACAATCAAAGATGTGCGTGAGCAAGAAGTCTACATGGGTGAAATGCCACTTATGACAGACAATGGTACCTTTGTAATCAATGGTACTGAGCGTGTAATCGTATCTCAATTACACCGTTCACCAGGTGTATTCTTTGACCACGATAAAGGCAAAACTCACTCTAGCGGTAAAGTTCTTTATTCTGCTCGTATCATTCCTTACCGTGGTTCATGGCTAGACTTTGAATTCGATGCAAAAGATCTTGTCTATGTTCGTATTGACCGTCGTCGTAAATTACTTGCGACTGTTGTGCTTCGTGCCTTGGGTTATAACAACGAACAAATCCTAGACATGTTCTACGAAAAAGTACCTGTATATCTTGATATGGGTAGCTATCAAATTGACTTGGTTCCAGAACGTCTACGTGGCGAAATGGCACAGTTTGATATCGTGGGTACAGACGGTAAAACAATTGTTGAACAAGGTAAACGTATTAACGCGCGCCATGTTCGTCAAATGGAAGCAGCAGGTCTTGAAAAACTTTCTGTTCCTGATGAATACCTATATGAACGTATTGTTGCTGAAGATGTAACGTTACGTGATGGCGAAGTTGTTGCGGCAAATACCGTGCTTAGCCATGAAATTATGGTGAAATTGGCTGAAGGCGGCGTTAAACAATTCAACGTACTTTATACCAATGATATCGACCGTGGTCCATTCATTGCGGATTCTTTACGTGCAGATACTACAACTGGTCGTGAAGAAGCACTTGTAGAAATCTACAAAGTGATGCGTCCGGGTGAGCCACCAACAAAAGAAGCTGCTGAAAACTTATTCAACAACTTGTTCTTCTCTTCTGAACGTTATGACTTATCACCAGTAGGTCGTATGAAGTTCAACCGTCGTTTGGGTCGTCCTTACGAAGTGGGTACGGATCAGAAGTCTCGTGAAGTTGAAGGCATTCTTTCGAACGAAGACATCACTGATGTATTGAAAACATTAGTTGAAATCCGCAACGGTAAAGGTGAAGTCGACGATATCGATCACTTGGGTAACCGTCGTGTTCGTTCTGTTGGTGAAATGACAGAAAACCAATTCCGTGTTGGTCTAGTTCGTGTTGAACGTGCTGTTAAAGAACGTTTATCTCAAGCTGAAACTGATAACTTGTCTCCGCAAGATTTAATCAATGCGAAACCAGTTGCTGCGGCAATCAAAGAATTCTTTGGTTCAAGCCAGTTGTCTCAGTTCATGGACCAAAACAACCCATTGTCTGAAATTACACACAAACGTCGTGTATCAGCATTGGGCCCAGGTGGTTTGACTCGTGAACGTGCGGGCTTCGAAGTACGTGACGTACATCAAACTCACTACGGTCGTGTATGTCCAATTGAGACTCCTGAAGGTCCAAACATTGGTTTGATCAACTCACTTTCTGTTTATGCGAAATGTAATAACTTCGGTTTCTTGGAAACTCCATACCGTAAAGTTGTTGATGGTCGTGTAACGGATGACGTTGAATACCTTTCTGCGATTGAAGAAGTAGGTACTGTGATTGCACAGGCCGATTCTGGTATCGATAAAGACGGTAACTTAACTGAAGAATTCGTATCTGTACGTCACCAAGGTGAATTCGTACGTATTCCACCAGAAAAAGTAACGCATATGGATGTATCTGCTCAGCAGGTGGTATCTGTAGCGGCATCACTTATTCCGTTCCTTGAACACGATGATGCCAACCGTGCATTGATGGGTTCAAACATGCAGCGTCAGGCTGTTCCTACATTACGTGCTGACAAACCGCTTGTTGGTACAGGTATGGAAGCAAACGTAGCGCATGACTCGGGTGTGTGTGTACTTGCGAAACGTGGTGGTCGTATTGAGTTCGTTGATGCTTCTCGTGTCGTTATTCGTGTAAACGAAGAAGAGATGGTGGCAGGCGAAGCAGGTGTAGATATCTACAACCTGATCAAATACACCCGTTCGAACCAAAATACATGTATCAACCAAAACGTTGTTGTACGTTTAGGTGACAAAGTTGCACGTGGTGACGTTCTTGCTGATGGTCCATCAACAGATGGCGGTGAATTGGCATTGGGTCAAAACATGCGTGTAGCGTTCATGACTTGGAACGGTTATAACTACGAAGACTCGATCTTACTTTCAGAGCGTGTACTTCAAGAAGATCGTTTAACGTCTATCCACATCCAAGAGCTTTCATGTGTTGCACGTGATACCAAATTGGGTGCTGAAGAAATTACAGCGGATATCCCGAACGTGGGTGAAGCTGCACTTTCTAAATTGGATGAATCAGGTATCGTTTATATCGGTGCTGAAGTTACTGCGGGTGACATTCTTGTCGGTAAAGTAACGCCTAAAGGTGAAACGCAGTTAACTCCGGAAGAAAAATTGCTTCGTGCAATCTTCGGTGAAAAAGCGGCTGACGTAAAAGACTCTTCA
The DNA here is from genome assembly GCF_013418435.1 of Acinetobacter sp. YH12142. NCBI lineage: Bacteria > Pseudomonadati > Pseudomonadota > Gammaproteobacteria > Moraxellales > Moraxellaceae > Acinetobacter > Acinetobacter sp. YH12142. The sequence goes on from NZ_VPCB01000001.1 coordinate 228,925, forward strand.
TTACGCGTATCTTCATCTGTGAAAGGTACTGTAATTGACGTTCAAGTATTTACACGTGACGGTCTTGAAAAAGACGAACGTGCTCAAGCAATTGAGAAAGCACAACTTGATGCTTACCGTAAAGACTTGAAAGAAGAATACAAAATCTTCGAAGAAGCGGCTCGTGAACGTATTGTTCGTCTATTGAAAGGTCAAGAATCTAACGGTGGCGGTACAACTAAACGCGGTGACAAATTAACTGAAGAGTTATTGTCTGGTCTTGAGTTGGTTGATCTTATTGAAATCCAACCAGTCGACGAAGCGATTGCTGAACGTTTAACTCAAATTCAAGTGTTCTTGAAAGAGAAGAGCCTTGAAATTGACGAGAAATTTGCAGAGAAAAAACGCAAACTTTCTACAGGTGATGAACTGACAACTGGCGTATTGAAAGTTGTTAAAGTTTACTTGGCTGTAAAACGTCGCATCCAACCGGGTGATAAAATGGCGGGTCGTCACGGTAACAAAGGTGTTGTATCTAACATCTTACCTGTAGAAGACATGCCACACGATGCAAACGGTGTTCCAGTTGATGTTGTACTTAACCCACTGGGTGTACCATCACGTATGAACGTGGGTCAGATTCTTGAAACTCACTTAGGTATGGCAGCTAAAGGTCTTGGCGATCAAATCGACAAGATGATGAAAGAGCAACGTACTGTACTTGAGCTTCGTGATTTCTTAGACAAGATTTACAACAAAGTTGGTGGCGAACAAGAAGATCTTGATAGCTTGACTGATGAAGAAATCTTGGTGCTTTCAGGTAACTTGCGTAAAGGTGTTCCTTTAGCAACACCAGTATTTGATGGTGCTGAAGAATCACAAATTAAAGAATTGTTAGAACTTGGTGGCATTTCACGTACTGGTCAAACAGTATTGTATGATGGTCGTACAGGTGAACGTTTTGACCGTCCAGTAACTGTAGGTTACATGTACATGTTGAAACTGAACCACTTGGTTGACGACAAGATGCATGCGCGTTCTACTGGTTCTTACTCTCTAGTAACGCAGCAACCGCTTGGTGGTAAAGCACAATTCGGTGGTCAGCGTTTCGGTGAGATGGAAGTATGGGCACTCGAAGCTTACGGTGCAGCATACACACTTCAAGAAATGCTTACTGTGAAGTCGGATGACGTTGAAGGTCGTACCCGTATCTATAAGAACATTGTAGATGGTAACCATTACATGGACCCAGGTATGCCTGAATCGTTCAACGTATTGACCAAAGAGATCCGTTCTTTAGGTATCAACATTGAACTGAAAAATGGTGACTAATTAGCTCCATTGAATCTCCCTTGCGAAGCAGTGCTTCTCACCTCTTTAATCAAGAGGGGCAAGGGGGATTTCTCAGTTAAAAAACAATATTTGTGACCCAGTTGTGAAGTGAAAATCTCCACAACACACGGAGAAAAAAATTGAAAGACTTGCTCGATATCATGCGCAAAAAGACGGATTCAGACGGTCATGCTCCTGTAGAGTTTGATCGCATCCGTATTGGTCTTGCGTCACCAGAAATGATTAAGTCGTGGTCTCATGGTGAAGTTAAAAAGCCTGAAACCATTAACTACCGTACGTTCAAACCTGAACGTGATGGTTTATTCTGTGCCAAAATCTTTGGTCCAGTAAAAGATTACGAATGCTTGTGTGGTAAATACAAGCGTATGAAATACAAGGGCGTCATTTGTGAAAAATGTGGCGTTGAAGTAACAACTGCAAAAGTACGTCGTGAGCGTATGGGTCATATTGACCTTGCTTCTCCAGTTGCGCATATTTGGTTCTTAAAATCACTTCCTAGCCGTATTGGTCTGCTTTTAGACATGACTTTACGTGATATCGAACGTGTATTGTATTTCGAATCATACGTTGTAACTGACCCAGGTATGACTCCACTTGAGAAATACCAACTTCTAAACGATGAAGAATACTTCACGGCTTTAGAAGAACACGGTGATGAATTCACTGCGAAAATGGGTGCAGAAGCAGTTCAAGATTTGTTGAAAGACATCGATCTTGAAGCTGAAATTTCACGTCTTCGTGAAGAAATTCCAAATACAACTTCAGAAACGAAGCTGAAAAAAGCCTCTAAACGTCTGAAATTGATGGAAGCGTTCAAAGAGTCGAACAACAAGCCAGAATGGATGGTGATGAATGTACTTCCAGTACTTCCACCTGATCTTCGTCCGTTGGTTCCTCTAGAAGGTGGTCGTTTTGCGACTTCTGACTTGAACGATCTTTACCGTCGTGTAATCAACCGTAACAACCGTTTAAAACGTCTTCTAGACCTTGCAGCACCAGACATTATCGTACGTAACGAAAAACGTATGTTACAAGAGTCTGTAGATGCATTGCTTGATAACGGTCGTCGTGGTCGCGCAATTACCGGTTCGAACAAACGTCCTCTTAAATCTTTGGCAGACATGATCAAAGGTAAACAAGGTCGTTTCCGTCAAAACTTATTGGGTAAACGTGTCGATTACTCTGGTCGTTCGGTAATTACTGTAGGTCCAACTTTACGTCTGCACCAATGTGGTCTTCCGAAAAAAATGGCGCTTGAATTATTCAAACCATTCATTTTCGCGAAACTACAAGCGTCTGGCCAAGCGACAACCATTAAAGCTGCGAAAAAAATGGTTGAGCGTGAAACTCCAGAAGTTTGGGATGTACTTGCTCACGTAATTCGTCAACATCCAGTGATGTTGAACCGTGCGCCTACACTTCACCGTTTGGGTCTTCAAGCATTTGAACCAACCCTGATTGAAGGTAAAGCAATCCGTCTTCATCCGTTAGTTTGTGCGGCATTTAACGCCGACTTCGACGGTGACCAAATGGCGGTACACGTACCATTAACACTTGAAGCTCAGTTAGAAGCTCGTGCGTTAATGATGTCAACAAACAACATTCTTTCTCCTGCGAACGGTGAGCCAATCATCGTACCTTCTCAGGACGTTGTCTTAGGCTTGTACTACATCACTCGTGATGCGATCAATGCCAAAGGTGAAGGCATGGTGTTTGCGGATACTGACGAAGTAAACCGTGCACTTGCAACAGGTCAAGTTGATTTACACGCTCGCGTAAAAGCACGTGTACACCAAACTGTCATTGACGAAAATGGTAACCGTGAACAACAAACCATTGTTGTAGACACAACTCCAGGTCGTTGTTTACTTTGGGAAGTTGTACCTGAAGGTATGGATTTCCAACAAATCAACGTTGAGATGACGAAAAAGAACATCTCTAAATTGATCAACTCTTGCTATCGTAAATTAGGTCTAAAAGATACTGTTATCTTCGCTGACCAATTGATGTACTTGGGCTTCCGTCAAGCGACTCACTCAGGTGTGTCTGTTGGTATGGAAGACATGTTGATTCCGCCACAAAAACAAGCAATTATCGAAAAAGCTGAAGTTGAAGTTCGCGAAATTGAACAACAATTTGAACAAGGTTTCGTAACTGCCGGCGAACGTTATAACAAAGTTGTCGATATTTGGGCGCGTACAAACGACCAAGTAGCGAAAGCGATGATGGACAACTTATCTTTCACTACTGTTAAAAACAAACAGGGTGAAGACGAGAAACAAAAATCATTCAACTCGATCTATATGATGTCTGACTCAGGTGCCCGTGGTTCGGCAGCTCAGATTCGTCAGTTAGCGGGTATGCGTGGTTTGATGGCGAAACCAGATGGTTCGATCATTGAAACACCAATTAAAGCAAACTTCCGTGAAGGTTTGACTGTACTTCAGTACTTCATTTCAACACACGGTGCACGTAAAGGTTTGGCCGATACTGCATTGAAAACTGCGAACTCAGGTTACTTGACTCGTCGTTTGGTTGACGTTGCACAAGACTTGGTAATTACTGAGCCAGATTGTGGTACTTTCGACGGTCTTGTAATGACTCCGTTCATTCAAGGTGGCGATGTCATCGAGAACTTAGGTACTCGAGTATTGGGTCGTGTACTTGCTGAAGATGCGAAGAAACCAGGTTCGGATGATGTGATTCTTCCACGTAATACTTTAATCGACGAAAAACTTGCAAACTACTTAGAAGAGCAAGGTGTCGATGAAGTGAAAGTACGTTCAGTTGTAAACTGTGAATCTACTTTCGGTGTATGTGCGAAATGTTACGGTCGTGACCTTGCTCGCGGTCACTTGGTGAATCCAGGTGAATCTGTGGGTGTAATGGCTGCTCAATCAATTGGCGAGCCAGGTACACAGTTAACAATGCGTACGTTCCACGTAGGTGGTGCTGCGAGCCGAACTTCTGCTGCTAACAGCGTACAAGTTCGTAACAAAGGTACAGTACGTTTCCACAATGTGAAAACAGTACAACACGCTAAAGGTCACTTGGTATCAACTTCACGTTCAGGTGAAATCGGTATCGCAGATGACATCGGTCGTGAACGCGAACGTTACAAAATTCCATACGGTGCTTCAATCATCATTAAAGATGGCGAAGCTGTGGAAGCTAGCGGTATCGTAGCGACTTGGGATCCGCATACACATCCACTTGTTACCGAAGTTGCAGGTAAAGTGCGTTTCAGCCAAATCGCTGATGGCGTAACTGTGACATCGAAAACTGATGATGCAACAGGTATGACTACAATCGAAATCTTACCAGTGACTTCACGTCCTGCGTCAGGTAAAGATATGCGTCCAGCGGTTGTATTGGATACAACTGATGGTGGCGAACAGTTCTACTTCTTGCCACAAAATACGATTCTGACTGTTCGTGATGGCGAAACAATTGGTGTCGGTGACGTAATTGGTCGTGTACCACAAGAATCTTCACGTACTCGTGATATTACCGGTGGTCTTCCACGCGTAGCTGACTTGTTCGAAGCACGTAAACCGAAAGAACACGCGATCCTTGCTGAAATTTCAGGTATCGTAAGCTTCGGTAAAGAGACCAAAGGTAAGAACCGTCTTGTGATTACTCCGGATGATGGCTCTGAGATTTACGAAGAGCTAATTCCGAAATGGCGTACGATTAACGTGTTCGAAGGCGAGCATGTGAACCGTGGTGAAACCATTTCTGATGGTCCGCAAAACCCACACGACATCTTACGTTTGAAAGGCGAAGTTGCACTGACAAACTACATCGTGAACGAAGTTCAGGACGTATACCGTCTGCAAGGTGTAAAAATCAACGACAAGCACATTGAAGTGATCGTACGTCAAATGCTTCGTAAAGTTGAAATCACTGACGGTGGTGATACAAGCTTCATCAAAGGCGAGCAAGTGGAATACATCCGCGTTGTTCAAGAAAACCAAGCTGTGGCAGCTCAGAACAAGTTCCCAGCGAAGTTTGAACGTCAATTGATGGGTATTACCAAAGCGTCGCTTTCTACTGACTCGTTCATTTCTGCTGCATCGTTCCAGGAAACAACTCGTGTGTTAACTGAAGCTGCTGTAACAGGTAAAGAAGATGAATTACGTGGTCTGAAAGAAAACGTGGTTGTAGGCCGTCTGATCCCAGCGGGTACAGGTTTGGCATACCACTTAGAACGTCGTCGTCAAGAGTCTGAAGCTGCAGAGCTTGAGCTTCACAATGACTTCTCTGATGTAGATCAAGCGTTAAGCCAAGCATTTAGCGATGAATTTAACGGTCTTTAATTAGCCCTTAAATCATTCCAAAAAAGCCACCTTCGGGTGGCTTTTTTTATGTGGATGAATTGAAAATTAAAGCTTTCCTAATATTGAAATATTTCCTATAGTAAAAATAGAACATAACAAATCTCTTGATTTTTAAACTTAAACATAACGGGGTCTTTTGATGAAATTCACACAGCAATTATTCGCAGTTTCTGCATTATTCAGCTCATTGACAGCGATTGCTGCACCTATGCCCAATTCGATTGTGGTAGAAGATAAAGCTGTAGTTCCAGTACTAAAAACAGAAGTGATTCGCCGTGTTGCAGGTCAAGAACCTGTACGCCAAGTAACTGCAACAGTGTTAGAAATGACCAATAAAGGTCAGGATATCGTGGCACGTGAAATTGAACTTTCAGATCACCAAAGTGATTTTTCTGAAAAGAAATTATCGATTCCAGTAGTACAACGTGGTGGTGTCATCATCCCGACTTCTAAAATTGAAACCAAGACTACGGTGAAGCAGGACGGTCAGATTATTCGTCAAAACACCAATATTGATGCAGAAGGTGTAGAGTTTAAGAAAGGGCAGGAACCGATTAAACGCACGCTAAAACTAGATCAGGTAACAGATCCAGAAAGCAAAGCCAAACTCTCTCATGCTGTGCTGACTGAAAATGGTGAAACAACAAAAGATTTGATGATTTTGGATGAAAACCCTGAGTGATTCGTGAGCGATTAGGCGTGGTTTTTTACAAAATGCAGCATTTATGCTCCAAGCCGTAACAAGCTATGTTTAATTGTTTCATATAATGGTTTTAGAATCATAGGTATTGAAGAAGACAAGGTACATCACAATGAAAAAAGTAATGAGCGTATGCGCAGTCGCGATGATGTCGACCCTAATGCTTGCTGGTTGTGAAAGCATGTCGCCAAATGAACAACGTATTGGTGCTGCAGCTTTAGGTGGTGCCATTGGTGGTGGTGTGGGTAATAACGTCGGTGGTGGTGTAGGTGCAGCCGTTGGTGGTGGTGCTGGTGCAGCTGTCGGTAGTAAAACTCAAAACGGTTCAAACCGAAATGCCACATATAGTGGTGTAGGTGGTGCGATTGGTTCTGCAGTCGGTAAAAGTATCTTTGGTGGTAACACCGGTGCTGCGATTGGTGGTGCAATCGGTGGTGGCGCAGGTGCTGCAATTGAGCAAAATCGCTAATCCAATCCGCTAAAATTGAATGAAAAGGCGCTTAAAGATAAGCGCCTTTTTTATTTGCGTGGACGGGGTTGTTTGCGACGAATGTATAGCGTTTTTTGAATTTCAGCGATACGTAAGCCTGCTTCATCAAAAATATTTAAGCTATAGTTCCGTAAAACAGGTGCGTGGTTATCTGCTAAGTTTTTAATATGATTGATTTCATTTGGGTCGAGCTGGATGTCGGCGTATACCGTTCCACGCCCGGGAGATAAAAATTGGATATTTGCCGCTTTGTCCCACACGATATAACGTGAGCCAAGGTGATGCATCAAAATCAACATATAAAATGGGTCAACCATTGAATATAGACTACCGCCAAAATGTACACCGACAATATTTTGATTTTTTCGAGTTAATGGCATTTTGACGCGAATGTGATAATTGGCGAGATCAATTTTATCAATCGAAATGCCAGCACCTTTATAAGGGGCATAATGATTGAGTAAGAATTTAGAGACAATAGGCATTGTCATTATTTTCTGGATTATGCTCATACTGGGTCAATTTTTTTTTATGCTGAACTTTGCATACTAAATGAGTTTCCAAACTGCGGCATTGATCACATTGCCCATGTTCACAAATAAAACGTCAATTCGATGGAATCGATAAAAGGACAAGAAGAATGCAACCACTAAATACGCAATGGGTGAATACCGCAGATCAACAACGGCTCTATGTGAAGACATGGGGTGATGAAACTAAGCCGGCATTGGTTTTGGTTCATGGTTATCCTGATAATCAGGAAGTATGGGAACCGGTTATTGAACATCTTGGTTCTGAATTTTATATTGTGTGCTATGACGTGCGAGGTGCAGGGCAGTCATCTGTGCCCCGTAAAGTACGAGATTACCGTTTAGAACAACTTTCACTTGATTTAGATAGTGTGACGCAAGCGGTATTAGGCGAGCGTAGTTTTCATTTGGCCGCGCATGATTGGGGCTCTATCCAATCTTGGGAATCGGTGACTGAGCCAAAATTTCGCTCACGTATTTTGTCTTATTCAACTATTTCTGGGCCATGTTTGGATCATGCGGCATTTTTGCTCAGAAATAGCTTTAAGCATCAGCAGAAAAAATTACTCAAATTATTAAGTAAGTCATGGTACATCGGGGTATTCCAATTACCATTTTTGGCACCGACCGCGTGGCATTTTTTGAATGCTGAACGTTGGGGAAAAATTGTGAATGATTTAGAACGTACTCAAGAATTGCCTTTGAATCATAATATTCAGCATGATGGTAAACACGGTATTGCGCTTTACCGTGCTAATTTTATTCCCCGCTTAACTCAGCCTAGACAACGTCATGCCGTCTGTCCTGTACAAGCGATTGTGTTGAAACATGATAATTTTGTCAGTCCAGATTACATTAAAGAATTACCTAATTGGGTTGAAGATTTATCTGTAGTTGAAGTCAATGCCAATCATTGGGCCGTGCTGAGCCAACCCGAAAAAATTGCAAGTTACATCGCTCAATTTGCGCAATCACAGCAGTTTTAAGTAAATCGTTCAACAGTGGCAGTTTCATCGATAGGGGGCTAAATAGCGAGCAAATTCTGATAAAATACGGTTTTTTTGTCAGACTCCCTTTTTTCTTATGTTTGCTATTCTTGCCGCAATTACAGTCATGTTTGGACTGTCGCTGGCACGCGTGCCTGTTGTATTTGCGCTGATCATTGGTGCAGTAACAGGTGGCTTGTTAGCTGGTCTTGGTATTCATGGCACCATCGAAGCGTTTAATAGTGGCTTAGGCAACGGTGCTCAAATCGCACTTGCTTATGGCGTGTTGGGGGCATTTGCTTTGGCACTTGCGCGTTCAGGTTTGCCAGATTTACTGGCTTATCAACTCATTACTAAACTCAAAGGTAACAGTAATGTGAAAGCCCAGAATCGCGTGAAATACGTAATTTTCGCTACTATCGCTTTAGCCGCCGTATGTTCACAAAACGTGATTCCAGTGCACATTGCATTTATTCCAGTATTAATTCCACCATTACTCAGCGTATTTAATCATTTAAAACTTGACCGTCGTTTGATTGCTTGTGTTCTGACTTTTGGTCTTGTGGCGACTTATATGCTGGTACCTTTTGGTTTTGGTGCTATTTTCCTTAATGATATTTTAGGTCAAAACATCAATACCTTTGGTAAGCCATACGGTTTCAACATCAGCTATGATCAAATTCCAACTGCTATGGCAATTCCAGTATTTGGGATGTTTGTTGGCTTATTAATTGCTGTTTTTTATAGCTACCGTAAACCACGAGAGTATGCTGACGTTCAGGTTAAGGAATCACAGCACACCATCTCATCTGATGTAAAAGCAGATGAAAATGGTAAACCACAAGTCGCTAAATTTACTTTGATTATGGCTGCGGTTGCAGTGGTTGCTACGCTTTCTGTTCAAGTCATATCTGAGTCGATGATTTTGGCGGGTCTGGTTGGTGTTGCGATCTTAAGCTGTGCAGGTATTTTTAAGTGGAAAGAAGCCGATGATGTCATTATCAGTGGTATGCGCATGATGGCACTGGTTGGTTTCATTATGATTTCTGCGCAGGGCTTTGCATCTGTGATTGAGGCTACGAATCAAGTACCAATACTGGTACAAGCTTCGGTTGAATGGATTGGAAACAGCCGAGGTTTAGCTGCATTTTGGATGCTATTGATAGGGCTATTAATTACCTTAGGTATTGGTTCTTCATTCTCAACAATCCCAATTTTGGCCATTATTTATGTACCACTTTGTATTCAATTTGGTTTTAGCCCAGCGGCAACGATTGCCATTATTGGTACAGCAGCAGCTTTAGGAGATGCAGGTTCTCCGGCATCAGACTCAACTTTAGGCCCAACATCAGGCCTTAATATGGATGGTCAGCATGACCACATGAAAGACAGTGTGGTCCCGACCTTCATTCACTACAATATTCCATTAATGATCTTTGGTTGGATTGCCGCAATGGTACTCTAAAAAATTTTCAAAGATAAATAAAAAAGGCGATTATATAATCGCCTTTTTTGTTATTTAATCCTGAGGATTTTGGTTGGATTAAAATAATTCATTTTATTAATTCTGATTAAAAAGGTTGGTATATTATGAATAATAAATTAATTATAACGGTGAAAATATAAAACCAAGCATTGCACTATGATTAAAATAAATATATATAATTAATAATGACTTATATAATAATGTAAAAATTTATAAAATAATAATGTTGCATAATTTTAATACTAATGTTTAATATTAATTATTCATTCTAGAAGGTTGCTTTAAAATGTTAAAACAAGCTGCTCTTATTGCATTATTGGGTATGTCTGCTTCAGCGATGGCTGGTCAATGGCAGGTTAAAGTTGGTGCTTCTGTAATTGCTCCAACTGCAGATACTGATATTGCTAATGGTGCTTTAAATGTAAAAGCAGATCATGAGTTTGCATTTACACCGTCTGTAGAATATTTCTTTAATGACAACATTTCAGCTGAATTACTATTAGCTACACCAATTAGTCATGATGTGGATGTAACAGCTGCGGGTTCAAAAGTTGCTGGTGTTAAATTGAAACATCTTCCACCAACAATTACTGCGAAATATAACTTTAAAAATTCAACTGGCTTTACACCTTACATTGGTGTGGGTGGTACAGCATTTGTTGCTTGGGATGAAGATGGTTCAGGTGTGCTAGAAGGCACAAAGGTTAAAGTGAAAGAGTCTTATGGTTTTGCTGGCCAAGTTGGTTTTAACTACCAACCAGCTGATGCTAAAAACTGGGGCGTATTCTTTGATGCACGTTATGCTCAAATCCAGCCTGAAGTTCAAACAGTTGTCGAAACTTTTGATTTAGATATCGATCCTATGGTGTATACAATTGGTTATAGCTACAAATTCTAAGCTGTAACTGATCTTAAAACCCTGCCATTAGGCAGGGTTTTTTATGCAGAATATTCCATTCATCAGTTGATCGAATTGAACAAATAGGCAATAGAAAATTAAGGTGGAACTGTTAGAGTCAAAATAAATCAGCAAGTTGGATGAAGAGAAAAGACGATGAAAAAAATTATGCAAGGTATGCTGGTCTTGGGCATTGCTCATCTTACTTCGACAAGTTATGCCGCAAGTTTTGACTGTACAAAGGCGAAAACCATTACCGAACATGCGGTTTGTGATAACCGTAGTATTAATGATGCCGATGTCAAAATGGCAACAACCTATACGATTATTCGGCATTTGGTTCCCATGGGGACACGTGGTGCAATTCAAGATCAACAAATAAAATGGCTACAACTACGCGATCAGTGCCGTGACAATGTCAGTTGTTTAAGTGATGTATATAAAATGCGGCAGCAAAAACTGGATCTCTACATGGACCGCGTTTATAAACAAGGACCTTTTTAAACCTTAAAATTTAGTGCGATAGAATAAAAATTTTCCATTCACACTATTGAAAAATAGTGAAGTCCCTCCATTCATATAGGCAATTGATAATTTTACTCAGTATGAACGGAGAGACTGATGAGCGAACAACAATCTCAAAAACACAGCTTCCAAGCGGAAGTGGCTCAGTTACTGCATTTAGTAACACATTCTTTATATTCAAATCCTGAAATTTTCCTTCGTGAGTTGGTATCAAACGCATCTGATGCCTGTGATAAATTACGTTTTGAAGGGATTAACCATCCTGAATATTATGAAAATGATCCAGATTTACATGTGCGTATTCATTTAAATAAAGAGCAGAAGACAATTACCATTTCGGATAATGGTATTGGTATGACACAACAAGAAGCGATTGATCATTTGGGTACGATTGCCAAGTCTGGCACTAAAGATTTTATGTCGAAGCTTACGGGTGATCAAAAGTCAGATGCACAATTGATTGGTCAATTTGGTGTGGGCTTCTATTCAGGTTTTATTGTTGCTGAAAAAATTACAGTGGAATCACGTCGTGCTGGGGTAAATGCCGCTGAAGGGGTACGTTGGGTTAGTAATGGTACAGGTGAGTTTGATGTAGAGCCAATTGATAAGGCTTCACGTGGAACCGACATCATTTTGCATTTACGCGAGGATGCTTTAGATTATTTAGATCGTTACAAAGTTAAGCAGATTATTAATAAATACTCTGATCATATTAGTTTGCCAATTGAGATGCAGAAAGAAGTTTGGCAACAAGAGGAAGCTGCCGAAGGCGAAGAAGCAAAACCTGGTCAATATGTACTGACGGATGAGTGGGAAGCGATTAACTCAGCAAGTGCATTATGGACGCGTAATAAAAATGAGATCAGTGAAGAACAATATACTGAGTTTTATAAAAACCTGAGCCATGATTTTGAAGCCCCGCTTGCATGGACACACAACCGTGTAGAGGGAAGTACGGAATATACACAGTTACTTTATATTCCATCTCGCGCACCAAGCAATATTTTCACACGTGAAGCTAAAGCAGGAATTAAGCTCTATGTGAAACGTGTATTTATCATGGATGATGCGGATAATTTGATTCCAAATTATTTACGTTTTGTTCAAGGTGTGGTGGATAGCGCAGACTTACCACTTAATGTAAGCCGTGAATTATTACAAGAAAGTCGCGACGTGAAAACGATTCGTGAAGGTAACGCCCGCCGTATTTTAACGGTGCTAGATGGTTTGGCGAAATCTGAAGATGTTGCTGATCAAGAGAAGTTTGCAAAATTCTACGCTGAGTTTGGTTCAGTCTTAAAAGAAGGCTTAGGCGAAGACATGGCGAATCGTGAGCGTATTCTAAAATTATTACGCTTTGCTTCGTCAAATAATGATGAAGTGAAAACATCATTTGCAGACTATAAAGCCAATATGAAAGAAGGCCAAAAGGCAATTTACTATGTGACTGCTGATAGTTTAAATGCTGCGAAAAACTCACCACAACTTGAATTGTTCAAGAAAAAAGGTATCGAAGTGCTGCTCATGACTGAACGAGTGGATGAGTGGGCGATGGAATTTGTTTTTGAGTTTGATGGAACACCATTACAGAATGTATCAAAAGGTGCAGTTGATTTGGGTGATCTACAAGATGCTGAAGAGAAGAAAGCACTTGAGGAAGCTGCTGAGCAGTTTAAACCTGTTGTTGAAAAACTGTCGGATGCGTTAAAAGATAAGACCTCTGAAGTGCGTGTAACAACACGTTTAGTGGACTCTCCTGCGTGTTTGGTGGTGGCTGAGGGTGAGTTATCACCGCAACTGGTCCGTATGCTAAAACAAGCAGGACAAGCGGTTCCCGAGTCAAAACCAGTCTTGGAAATCAATCCATCCCATCCGTTGGTACAAAAATTAGAAGGTTCAGCGCAATTTGATGATTTGGCGAATGTGATCTTCGATCAAGCGTTGATTGCTGAAGGCGGTTTACCCGAAGATCCTGCCCAATACATCAAACGGATTAACAGCTTATTGCTGAAGTAACGGTAGATATGAAATGAACCTCCTTCGGGAGGTTTTTTATTTGGTTTTTCGATAGAGCACATGAATAAAAACGTCCATGTTTTAATCTTTAAAATAAATTAAAAATAAATAATTAATCTATAATAACGATCATTAAGTGTTGGGAATCTTAAGATGAAAATTTTAGTGATCGCTGCAGTGGGCTCGCTGCTCTCTATGGGTCTCATGCAATCTGCTCAGGCAGATAGCGCTAAGCAAAAAATGGTGCGTAATGACCGTGTGCAGGTTTCAAAACAAATCGCACAATATGATATTAATCCTTTTGTAGATAGTCGCCGTGTGATGCGAAATGATCGTGTTCAGTATAGTTTTTCTAAAGTGAAAAAAGTCGCTGAAAAACAGCCGAGTATTCTACGTAATGATCGTGTGCGTGTGATTAAGAAAAATTGAAGCTGAGTTATTTAAAAAAAGCCCATCCTGTTGAGATGGGCTTTTTATTCGCTGTGTTTAAAGAGGTTTTAAAACAGGGCTTCAAGGCGCACTAAAGCGCCCACAAAGTGGCTTTTATCGTCACGATGGTTGTTGAGGTAGTTGAGATCACCTTGGATATAAAACCATTCACGTAGAAAGGGCTGTCGCCATGATACATAGGGTCCCCAACTGTTTAAACGCAGTTGATCGTTATTGTAAAAACCACCTGTATATAGGCCGTAGTTGAATCGGTTACCTTTAAAAAATTGGTGTTGGCGGTAACTGAAGTTATCCCATTTCAGATCATCATCCTGTGCATCTGCATAAGTCAGGTTGAATTGGTTTGAGATAAAGGGTTGGCCTGGACGGGCATGGGTTAATTCTAAATTGGTTCTTAGATAATTTTCACTGTCGATGCCATAGCGATAAATTTGTTCGGCTAAAAAGCTAAAGTCGTTGTCGAGTTGCCATTTTTTAGCTGCTTTTAAGCGGACATATAGGTCATCTCCAGATCGTAAGCCGAGATCGACATCGGTTTCAAATGGAAGCCGATCTGAAATTTCAGACCAACGTAACGCGAGCGAACTGTTGTCATCCCGCGCTTGCTTATTGTCATAATGTTTATCGTTTCGTCCATCCGGATTTTCATTGGTAATCGCGGCATTATTTTCAAGCTCATTATCCAAAGAGTCATCACCAAACACGACGCTTAACTTTTTCTCCAAGGTCGGGAGTTTAATTTTTCCTCGTATACGTGGCTTAATTTCGTAACCGTCATGTTTATCCCAGCTGTTATCTAAAATGACCCGTAGGGTTGCATTGGCAGGCTTTTCTGGCTCACTTTTCCCAAACCAATGGTCCATTTTGACTGCAGTGCGATCTGCCCATTGACGAACTTTTTTTTGTTGCTTATCGGTCCAGCTATTACTTTCCGTTTGTTCTGTTGTCGGAACAATGGGGTGATCTGATTGTTCAGGTAAGAAGGTCGGTGTTGCATCAATCCAACGTGGAATTTGATCTAAAAAATCATAGGTCTTTGGCGTGATATACGGTGAATTTTGGTCAGTTACAGGCACATCCTGCGAATGTTCACCCTCAGTTTCATTGACGACAGCATCAGTTTCATTGGCCCAAGCAACTTGATACATCAAGCTCATTGATGCGGAAAAAAGCAAAGTCCGAATAAAGTACTGTTGTTTTTTATGCATATGTTTTGGCTCTATTTAATTATCATCTGAGTATCCTGCATCTGTAGTTTTGTTATTTTTGTCGGATAAATGCAAGCCAAACTACAAAATAAATGCAATTATTCTTCGGTCATTTGCTTAAGTGCTTGATAAAGCGAAATCACATCAATGGGTTGAGGCAATTGTTGGATCAAATTTTGGATGCTCTGCCAATTTAAACCTTGCTGTCGATGGAGGATCAAATAGGGAAGGGCTTGTTCGGTACGCAAGAGTGCCATGCGTTTTTGACCGTGGATTAACCGTATTTTTTGACGTTCTTGTAATAATAACAACGGGGTATGTAGCGTCGGTTCAGGTTCATCAAAATGAATGAATTTTTGCGTATGAATTAATTGTGCCGGGATAAAGGGGTAATAGTCGTTTTGCGACCAAATCATTTCAGCCTGCTGAGACTGTTGATAGAGCTGATCAGGTTCAGCACATAGTTGTTCTAGATTGTCCCAGGTCATGACTTTAATCGCAGCAAGTTCATGTTGATGTTGTTGGCAAAACAGCTGAGAGAGTCGAATGGCTTCCATTTGCGTTTGCGCACCAAACAACAAGAGATATTTGATGAAGCGACCTTCGGTATTGATTTGCTCTGCTAAATACAGTGGCTGGTTTTTCCAATCTGTACCATCTGTCGTATGCAATAGAACATCAAGTTGCGTTGTGAGTTCAGGCTGATCTATAAACTGCAATTCATACAAGGCCAATTGCGCATCGATGTTTTGCAGCGTTTGAACGCGAGCGGCATATTGAGCGATTTGAACCTGTTCAGGAAGTTCAACGCCTGCCATTGTCGAGTTGAGATGTTCCTCCGATGGCGCATGTGTTGGCTGCTCAATTAGAACAAGAGGAACGGTATCAGGTGCAGAAAGCTCCGGTTTATTTGTATTTGAGTTATCAAGCAACGTATCCGCTTCATTGATTTGCTTATCGCAATGATCTAGATCGACAGAACCGTCTTTATTTATCGCTTCAATTGGCAGTAGGTCGTCCACACTTGCGGCAACACAGCTTGGCGCTGTGATGATTTCATCCTTTAGGCGTAAGGTATGTAGACTTAGATCGGTATCACTGATTAAACATTTATATAGCTGTTGTTGTTCAATTAACCAATCATAGCATTCGTTAAAATTGCCCCATTCACTGAGTAAAGCCGTGCGCTGTTTGGCTGGAATCATCCACACTTGCCAACCTAATTCATGGTCATGCAGCAAGGCCCAACCCATCTCTGGATATTGATATAAAGCATTTTCAAGTGCAGCATCATGGTTAAAATAGCCACGAAATAACAATGAATATGGCGTTTGTTTGGAAAATTCAGTGGCAGCCATTTGTGGCTTAGTTAATGCACGATAACTTAATATTTGCTTTTGAAAAATCGGTTCATCGCATAAGGCAAAAATTTCATGAATCCGACGTTTAGAAAGCGCAGTTTCATAAAAACTCAAAGCACGATGTTCAAGTTGATGGGTCAGTACATGGATTTCTTTTATTAATTGTACTTTGTCTTGTAAATTCATTTGTCCACTTCCTAAAGGACTTTTTGTGCTTTTTCTAAATATTTAGCCAATACAATATTGGTTGCAAGTTCTACTAATTTATATTCAGCCGAATTCGGGTTTCGATATGTATTGGCCAATTCAATCAGGTGCTCAATATCTATGACCTGCGGTGAAATTTTTCCTTGTATCAGTGCCTGAAGTTCTTGCATAGGACAATGTAAATTTAAAAATAAAGAAGTCGATTAGTTCATTTGATTATAGAGATTTCATTAAAAAAAACATGGAAATAAATGTCAGCTTCTACAAATTAAGCGTTAAATATGACAATTAATGCGCATTTTGTTTAAAAATAATACCAAATCATTAGCTTAAAGATAGGTTTTGCAAAAGATATAGCGGTATGGTTTGATCAATTTTTTTGAAGTCATCATCAGCGATCGAGCGCTTTTAGAAGTTCATTTTTAATGTTAAGTAAAGAATAAAGCCCAAAGTAAAGGCACATAAAATAAAAAACCGATGGTGGGAGCCATCGGTTTTTTTATAGAAAAATCAGCTAAAAATTAAGCTTTTTTTTCTGTATTTGTTACAACTTCAGTTGTATCAGCAGCTGGAGCTTGGCTCTCTGCATTGGCAGTTTCAGCAGTCACAGCTTTTTTTACTGGAAAATCTGGTACATAAACGATTTGTGCAGAAACAGTTGCAGAAAGCGCCATCACAGCAACAGCCATAGCATATTTGATTGCGTTCATTTGTGTATTCCTATCAATCATTAGTGACTCAAAATTGAGTCAGGGAGAAAATTAATCACTTGAATTTATGTGAAAATAATATCAAAAAATAATCAATTAAAAATGATCGATTCGGCAACGCAAGATAAACGGTATGAATTAATATTTATATAAAACAGTCTATTAGAGTTATTGCTCTAGAGCTTTTAGGGGCTGAGTGACAGCGTTGTATCACTCAGATATAGATGAAAAATCTATGAATGTTTGGCACATTTCTTTTCATAGACTTTGCCTGCGATACCACCAATAATGGCACCGCTGATCGTACCAAAAACGGGCAAAATACTGCCTGCAACAGCACCGATTGCAGCACCTTTGACGGTCGGAGAAAAACGTGAGAGAAAGCTATTCTTCCCTGTTTGGGACTCGTTGGTGGTTGATTGAGGGGGTGTATTGGTAGATAGTTCGGTTTCAGCAGAAGTTGCTTGAGGTTCAATTGTCATAACATTACTCCCGAGCATGATCATTAGAAGAATGAAGCTTTTAGCCTAATCGGAAGCGACCACTGCTTAAACAGAAAGCATGTAATAAATGATGGTCAGTTTGTAATCCCTCGAAGTGGAATTCACTCCTGTGTAAGACATGTAATATTTTGCTGTTTTGATGTTTAAAAAATAACCAAAATAAGCGACTTAATCATATGATGAAGTTTCAAAATCATAACAATGAGGATAAATACAATGTCTGTTGCTAAAGTCGTTGAAGTAAATGCAAGTAGCACAAAAAGTTTTGAAGATGCAATTCAAACGGGAATTAATAAAGTCACTGAAACCGTGAAAAACGTTCAGGGTGCATGGATTAATGAACAGAAAGTTGTGGTGAAAGACAATAAAATTGCGGAATATCGAGTGAACTTAAAAATCAGCTTCTTGGTTGAATAAGTTTTAATTTTATTGATGTTAAAAACTGATCAAAAAAAATCCCCGAAGTTCGGGGATTTTTGTTTGAACACGCTGAATTATTTTTCAGGTGTTTCACAGCTTTCATCATTACAGACAGGTGTAGGAGCAAGCTCAGGGAGTTCCGCAGCTTTGTCCATCACTTTTTTAAATACATCTTTCGGTTGAGCGCCTGCTAAAGCAATGCGTTGCTCAAACACAAAGAACGGTACACCCGTAACTTTAAGTTGATCGCGTGCTACTTCTTCGTCGTATTTGACGAAATCAGCAAATTCATCTGAGTCTAATAAGTCATCGACTTCAACAGGGTTTAGACCAATACGAGATGCAACGTCTTCTAAGGTTTCACGTTCACCAATGGCCAAGCCTTGCGTCATATAGCTATAGAAGAAAGCTTCTTTGGCTTCACTGCCGAGACCTTTGCTTTGTGCAAGATGAATCAAGCGGTGCGCGTTGAAAGTATTGCCTGAATTGGCTTTTTGCCAGTTAAATTCAATACCTTCAGCTTTTGCCATTTCGGCAATATTGCGCTGCATTTCTTCAACTTCTTCAATACTGCGGCCATATTTTTGAGCTAGACGTTCAGTATTAGAAATTTCTAGGCGAGCGGGCGCATCTGCGTCAAGTTGATAGCTATGCCAAAACACTTCAAGCTCTACACCCGATTCTTCGGCAGCAGCTTCAAGGCGTTTTTTCGCAATATAACAAAATGGGCAAACCACGTCTGACCAGATATCTACACGCATGGGAAATCTCTTTTCTATGTTCTGGGAAAATGATGGGGGCAAATCCTAAAATTTAAAGCCAAGCAATGCAATCCATTTTTGTTTCGATGGCGCAATGTCGGTTTTTTTTGATTTTGTTACAAGGATTGAATGAAGATTTGTCGAACGATTAATCCGTGATTAAACGTTTACCCAAACAAATCACTTCAACCTCTTCATAGCCCAATTGTTCATAAAAATTTTGTACGTCAATGTTGTCTTGGCGAATCAGTAATTGAAGTTTTGGGCAGCCTAAAGCAATTAAGCGTTTTTCTAATTGTTGAATGAGGGCGGTAGCGACGCCATTACGTTGAAAATGTGGATGTACGGCAAGATAATTGACCCAGCCTCGGTGTCCATCATAGCCACCCATGACAGTTGCAATCAGTTGATCATCTTTGACCGCCAACAAGAATAATTGATCACGTTGAGCCAATTTTCGAAATATATCAATTTCAGGGTTATTCCATGGGCGGGTCAGATCACACAGTTCCCAAAGTGCAATCACATCATCTAAATCAGATTCGAGATAGGGGCGGATAATAAACATAATTTTTGTTTTAGCATGTATTTTGACCAATTTAGATTAGTCGAGTTTTGCAGACTTGATAAGTCATATTGAAAAATAAAAGCCATAAAAAAACGCTCCGAAGAGCGTTTTTCATTTCACTGTCAATTAAGCAGTTTTCACTTCAGGTTGAGCAGCTAACATGTGGCCGTTCTCTTCGAAGTTGATGTGCCAAGACAATGCTTCACGTAGAAGGTGAGGTGTTTGACCACCTTTCGCACATGCACGGTCGAAGTAATCATTTAGCGCATCACGGTACATAGGGTGAGCACAGTTGTCGATTACTGCACGAGCACGTTCACGTGGAGCAAGACCACGTAAGTCAGCAAGACCTTGTTCAGTAACTAAGATGTCAACGTCGTGTTCAGCATGGTCAATGTGAGAAGCAAATGGAACAACAGAAGAAATGTCGCCGCCTTTTGCAATTGATTTAGTCACGAAGATCGCCAAGTGTGCATTACGTGCGAAGTCACCTGAACCACCGATACCGTTCATCATTTTTGTACCGCAAACGTGAGTTGAGTTCACGTTACCGTAGATATCAAACTCAAGCGCAGTGTTGATACCGATGATACCTAAACGACGTACAAGTTCTGGATGGTTCGAAATTTCTTGTGGACGTAATACAAGTTTGTCTTTGTATTGTTCAAGGTTATTAAATACTTTTTCGCCATATTTAGCAGAAAGCGTAATAGAAGAACCTGAAGCAAATTTCATTTTGCCTGCGTCGATCAATTCAAATGTACAGTCTTGAAGTACTTCAGAGTACATGATCAAGTCTTCAAAGTTTGAATCTTTAAGACCAGTCAATACTGCGTTTGCAATTGAACCGATACCTGCTTGTAATGGACCAAGGTTTTTCGGTAAACGACCTTCTTCTACTTCTTTTTCAAAGAAAGCGATCAGGTGGTTTGCAATACCTTGAGTTTCATCATCAGGTGCAGTCACTGTAGATGGAGAGTCATGCAATTCGTTGTTAAATACGATACCTACGATTTTTGAAGGATCGATGTTGATTGCATGTGTACCAATACGTTCGTCAACTTGAGTCAATGGAATCGCTTGACGTGTTGGACGATACGTTGGGATATAAATATCGTGTAAGCCTTCGAATGCTGGGCTTAAGTTGGTGTTGATTTCAACAATCACTTTTTCAGCAAAAATTGCGAAGCTTGCAGAGTTACCTACAGAAGTTGTAGGGATGATGCCACCATCTTCAGTGATCGCAACAGCTTCAATAATTGCCACATCAGGCTTTTTAAGCTGAAGGTTACGCATTTGTTCAACTGTTTCAGACAAATGCTGATCGATGAACATCACTTCGCCTTTGTTGATGGCTTTACGTAATGTATTGTCTACTTGGAACGGTAAACGACGAGCAAGAACACCTGCTTCAGTCAATTTTTTGTCCAAATCGTTACCCAAGCTCGCGCCAGTAATTAGGGTAATTTTAAGAGGATTAGCATGAGCCTGTTGAACCAACGCTAAAGGTACAGCTTTCGCTTCACCTGCGCGTGTGAAACCACTCATACCTACCGTCATACCATCCTGAATGAATTCAGCAGCTTTTTCTGCGCTGATAACTTTGTCGTGAAGGGCAGCTAAACGGATGCGATCTAAAGACATCATATACTCTCGTGAAATTCTCAAAACTGATACGGATTGTACCGATCAAAAAAGCCATTTTGCATACCTGTTAGGCTAAGGTCTAATTTTTTGAAAAAATGTGGGTATAAGATTTTATTATGTTTTTTAAACTACTGAATAATAAAGTTAAAAATATCAATGGTTAAAGCTTAAACAAAACTGTTCGTTGCTTTTTTGAACGCTTGTTAAAAGCGTTCAGTTAAACTTTGCTTAATTTTTTCCAATGGGCTGTTGTTTAATATTTCATCATTTTCGAGTTTTTGCAGTGGTAAAGAAATGATCGCTTCGAGTCCACCTTCTGCTCGATTGTGAATTGAAAGTTGACCTTCGTGAATATCCACAATACGTTTTACAATGGCTAAACCGAGTCCACTGCCTTGAATGGTACGTGCATCATTACCACGTACAAAAGGTTGCATCAGGTCTTCAATTTGGTCTTCAGGAATCCCTTCGCCATTATCGGCAACGCGAATTTGAATATGATCACCTTCATATTCGGTAGACAGTTCAATCGGCTCGGCACCATAGCGTTTTGAGTTATTGATTAAGTTGCCTATTAATCGTTTTAAGGACAGGCTACGTGCTTGAATAATCGGTAAGTCTTGAGGTTCAAAGCGAATATCTAAAGGTTTAAATTGAATCACTAATTCCTGCAATAGCGCATTTAAATCAGTATCTTGCGGAACCTCATCAGAGCCATCTCGCATATACGAAATGAACTGATTCAGAATTGCATCCATATCTTCAACATCGTAAATCAGACCTTCTTTTAGGAAGTCATCATCAGGCATCATTTCTGCGCTGAGTCGAATACGGGTCAGCGGAGTACGCAAATCGTGGGAAATACCGGCCAACATGATGCGGCGATCACGTTCAGTTTGTTCCAGCGTGTAGACCATGTGGTTAAAGGCTTGGTTTACTTCACGGATTTCTTGTGGCCCATGGTTGGTTTCTAAATAAGGAGCAGTGCCTTGTTTACTATAGTTGTTTGCCGCATCTTGTAAACGTTTTAGTGGACGGTTGAGCTGACGAACCAAGGTTAAGATAATGATGCCAGCAATCAGCGGAATACCCAATAACCAGCCTAAAATCAGCTCTGCGCTATAGTTGGCATAGGTTTTTAAAGGCTCGCGAACCCAGTTGCCATTCATTTCTGGAGTTTGAATCCAGATGCGTGGGTCAGGTTTAAATTGGAAATACACGGTCGCATTATCAATGCGCATTTCTTTGGCCAGTTTCTTTTCAATTTGATTGGTAAAGAACTCTGCAATGACTTTGTCTTTGACATTGGGGAATTCTTTCGGATCGGTCACATATTCGATCCCGACACGGTTGCGCATCCAGTCGTCGACATCCACTTCGGCATTGTTATGAAAAATCCGTAAATCAGGATTGTTAATGATTTCAAGCTCGACCGCGAGGTAACGAGCATGTTGTTGAATTTCGGGTAAATAGAGTGTGCGCCAAAAGAACCATAAGGACATAAACAGGCTAAAAAACACCACAAATAAGACCAATACGGTGGTCCGCATGGCTGCAGAGCGGGGTTTGATTTTATCGAGGAAGCGTTCCCAAGGTGTCCGTTTTTTTTCGGAGTAGGTAACGTAGTCGGTAAATTCCTGTGGGTCGATGGGTTCGAGTTTCACGCTATATCCCTAGAGTAAATTTTAGAGTGTGAGATCAATTAACCCTGTTGGATACGCGTTCAGGTCATACGCAACTGTTCGAGGCAGGAAGCATGGAATAGATTATGTTTCTGCGATGATTCTGATATGAAGCAGAAATGAGACGAGTTTTGCGTATGACAATGGTTTTGCTTACTTTTGCCGAAACAAAAGTAAGGCGAACCGCAGGTTATTGGATAAATTTAATGTTCAATGAAAAGACTCCGCCTCATGAACGGCGGAATTTTTTATTACTATTTATTTGGCTTATTCAGCACCATCTGGAACAAAGACATAACCCACGCCCCAAACAGTTTGGATATAGCGCGCACGTGCTGGGTTTTCTTCAACCAAACGACGCAGGCGAGAAACTTGAACGTCAATTGAACGTTCCATAGCACCCCATTCACGACCACGAGCAAGATTCATTAACTTGTCGCGTGTCAGTGGTTCACGTGGGTGTTGAACTAATGCTTTGAGTACGGCAAATTCACCTGTCGTCAATGTGACGACTTGACCTTCACGAGTTAAGGTACGTGTAGATAGGTCGAGTGACCAAGGACCAAAAGACACCACTTCCATTTGTTGGCTTGGTGCGCCAGGTACTTCACGCACTTGGCGACGTAGTACTGCACGAATACGAGCTAATAGCTCATTCGGGTTAAATGGTTTTGGTAAATAGTCATCTGCACCGGCTTCAAGTCCAGCAATACGGTCTGAATCGCTACCACGAGCGGTCAGCATAATGATCGGGGTGTCGATGCTAGATTGGCGCAGACGGCGGCAAATACTCAAGCCATCTTCAACAGGCAACATAAAGTCGAGCACAATCAGGGAAAAGAGTTCCCGCTGCAACAGACGATCCATCTGAGTCGCATCATGTGCGGTTTTGACCACAAAACCTTTATCTTCTAGGAAGCGTTGTAAGAGGGTGCGTAGACGCACATCATCATCGACAACCAGAATGCGTTCGACTCGGTCGGTTTCGGCTTGTACGGCATCTGTTTTTTCAGCAGGTACAACTAAACTCATGACGTGCTCCTTATTCTTTATTGTCATCGTAAACAAAAAGTCGATTTCACTTGAGTATACGATTCATTTATATAAATTTACTATGCTCTAAAGCAACAAATATTGCAGTTAAAATCAAGACATAGATACCAAATGTATACATGTTGTTCGAATCAGTTTGCTTGTCTAAGTCTCGCTAATTTGCTGTTTCATAGTCAGTTTCGTAAAAAAATGTGTATTTGAGATGAATTGGCATTAAAAACCACGAATAAATTTATAAAAACAATTGTGGATTTTATGGTCTTGGTCTTTATAATCATGGCTTTTAGAACTTATCCTTGCAGGGATCTAATACGATGACTGACTTAGTTCAGCAGTTGGCAAAAGAAATTGCCGTACGTCCAAATCAAATTGAAGCTGCCATCAAGCTCATTGATGAAGGTGCCAGTGTTCCATTTATCGCACGTTACCGTAAAGAAGTGACGCAAGGTCTGGACGATACTCAATTACGTCAGCTCGATACACGTCTGACTTACCTGCGTGATTTATTTGAGCGCCGTGAAAAGGTAATCGAATCTCTAAAAGAACAAAACAAGTTATCTGATGACTTACTTGCTCGCGTAAATGCAGCAGAAACTAAAAATGCTTTAGAAGAGATTTACGCACCGTACCGTCCAAAACGTACCAGTAAATCATTTAAAGCCAAAGAAGCGGGTTTAGGCCCAATCGCTGAAAAAATCTTTAATGAAGCGGTTGACCCAACCGAAGCTTTAGCTGGTTTTAGTCATGAAGATTATGCTGATGTTGAAAGCCAATTAGATGCGATTCAACACATTTTAATTGATGACTGGGCACAAAATATTGCATTAACCACTGAGCTAAAAGCGACATTTGCGAAAACTGCAGTGTTGAAAAGTTTAGTTGCAAGCGATGAGAAAAAAGAAGTCGGTAAAAAATTCCGTGATTACTTTGATTTCTCTGAAAGCTTAAATAAAGTCCCTTCACACCGTTTATTGGCGATGCTCCGTGGCCGTCAAGAAAATGTCTTGGGCTTAAAAGTCGATGGTGAAGATGATGCACCATTGGCTCGTATTGATACTGAATACAATTTAGAAACAGCACAACCACAAGCGCGTGCAGATTTCTTAAAACAAACTGCAAAATTATTCTGGCTTGGTAAAGTTCGCCCTGCGATTGAACATTCATTATTGACTGAAAAACGTTTGGCTGCTGAAGCTGAAGCGATGGATGTCTTTGCTGAAAACCTACGTCATTTATTACTTTCTGCTCCTGCAGGGGCGCGTTGCACATTGGGTGTAGACCCTGGCATCCGTACGGGTGTGAAATTGGCTGTTGTGAATGCATCAGGTGATGTTCTTGCACACAGCACTATTTACCCGTTTGCCCCGAAAGAAGATAAAGCAGGTTCAGTTGCTGAACTTGCGCGCCTTTGCCGCGAATTCAATGTTGAATTAATTGCGATTGGTAATGGTACTGCAAGCCGTGAAACTGAAGCGGTTGTGGCTGAAATGATGGCTGCGAATACGGATTTGAATTTGATTCGTGTGTCTGTCTCTGAAGCGGGTGCATCTGTTTATTCAGCATCTGAATTGGCGTCAAATGAATTGCCAGATTTAGATGTATCGATCCGCGGTGCTGTATCGATTGCACGTCGTTTACAAGATCCATTGGCTGAACTTGTGAAGATTGATCCTAAATCGATTGGTGTGGGTCAATATCAACATGATGTGAACCAAACCGGTTTGGCAAAAACGCTAGAAGCGGTTGTGGAAGACTGTGTGAACTCAGTAGGTGTTGATGTCAACACTGCATCATCTGCTATTTTGGGTTATATCGCGGGTCTAAACAAATCGATTGCACAGCAAATCGTTGAATTCCGCAAAGAAAATGGTCGTTTTGATAACCGTCAAAGTTTGAAGAAAGTACCTCGTTTAGGCGAACGTACCTTTGAACAAGCAGCAGGTTTCTTACGTATTCAAGATGGTTCTGAACCATTGGATGCATCTGCAGTTCACCCAGAGTCATATGACTTGGTGGCAAAAATTGTGGAAGCTAAAGCAACGACTGTAAAAGATATTATTGGTAATACTGAAATTATCCGTCAGGTCGATGCAGCAGCATTTGTAAATGACCAATTTGGTTTGCCAACGATTCAGGACGTTTTATCTGAACTTGAAAAACCAGGTCGTGACCCGCGTCCAGAGTTCCGTACGGCAAAATTCCGTGAAGACATCACTGAAGTGGCTCAGTTGACTGAAGGTTTACAGCTTGAAGGTGTGGTTACAAATGTGACGAACTTCGGTGCATTCGTGGATGTGGGTGTACACCAAGACGGCTTAGTGCATATTTCTGAACTTGCAAATGAATTTGTTGCAGATCCGCACAAAGTTGTGAAGCCTGGTCAAATTGTTCAAGTTCGCGTCTTGAATGTCGATGTTGAACGTAACCGTGTCAACTTGTCTATGCGTGCAGAAGGTGCTGCTGCAGCGAAACCACAACGTCAACCACGTCGTGACAATACGCAGCAAGAACAACGAGGTGAGCGTAAGCCACATGCGAAACGTCCACAGCATGCCCGTCCGCAAGGCGACCGCCCACAAGGTCATAAAAAACCTCAAGCAGCGAAACCACAAGAAAATAAAATCGGTGGTTTAGGTGCGTTGTTATTACAAGCAGGGATTAAAGGTTCGAAGTAATCTTTAACTGTTAAAAAAACCTCCCATATGGGAGGTTTTTTTATATAAGATTAAAACAATCAAAGCTTAAATAAACTTAGAAGACCATAATGTTACGTAGTTATTATCAGGGTTCAGTGCAACAATTCATACATACAAATGAACAAGAAATTATGGGGGCTTTGGCACTACAGCATGAATTTGCATTGGAAGATTTACAAAAGAACGCTTGGTTAAAACAAATTGAGATTTTAAAACAACAGTTGGATTTTTTAGATGAGGGAGAAATCTTTTTTGAATTCTCTATTCCACGGATGGGTAAGCGCGTAGATAACATTCTTTTGATACGTAATTTAATTTTTGTTATTGAATTTAAAGTAGGTGAAAAGAGTTACCCACAATATGCTAAGACTCAGGTCATAGATTATTGTTTGGATTTGTTGAATTTTCATGAAGGTAGTCATCAGCAAAAGGTCATACCACTTTTAATTTCAACCCAAGCTCAAAGTTGTGAACAGTCATGGTCAGCGGTATCCACTTATCAAGATACTTTATGCTGTAACACCCATAATTTACGGATTGTAATCGAACAAGCGCTTTATCAATTTGCAGGTCTTACGCAACTTAATATCAAACAGTGGGTTGAGTCTCGATATAAACCAACACCCACAATTATTGAAGCAGCTCAGGCGTTATATCAAGGTCATACAGTGGATGAAATTTCTAGAAGTGATGCCGGTGCAAAAAATTTAGCGATCACTTCGAAAAAAATCGAACAAATTATTGAAGATGCAAAATTAACAAATAAAAAAACGATTTGTTTTTTAACGGGTGTACCTGGTGCAGGAAAGACATTGGCCGGTCTTAATATTGCGAACCAGCGTTTAAAAACAAATGAACAAGAACATTCTGTATTTTTATCTGGAAATGGTCCTTTAGTTGATGTTTTACGTGAAGCATTGGTTCGAAATACCGTGGAACTTGCTAAGCAACAAACAGAAAAAAAGACGCGATCTGAGGCAGAACGTGAAGCCAAAGCCTTTATACAAAATATTCATCATTTTAGAGATCATTATTTGAAATCAAATGAGGTGCCAATCGAAAAAGTCGTTATTTTTGATGAAGCTCAAAGGGCCTGGCAAAAGGATCAGGTTTCAAACTTTATGAAACAGAAAAAAGGTATTGATAATTTTTCGATGTCTGAACCAGAGTTTCTCATTAGTGTTATGGATCGCCACGCTGATTGGTGTGTCGTTGTTTGCCTGATTGGTGGTGGGCAGGAGATTAACACTGGAGAAGCAGGTGTTTCTGAATGGCTATCAGCATTAGAACATAAATACCCGAAATGGAAGATCTACTTTTCTAACAAAATTTTGCAGGATAAAGTCTATTTAACTGATCCTAAACAACAATTCTGGGTTCAAAAAAATGGAAAAAATGAGGAAGATTTACATCTTGCTGTTTCTGTCCGGTCATTTCGCAGCGAACAAGTTTCACATTTGATTCAACATGTATTAGATGGTGATGCAAAGTCCGCGAAAGAAACTTACCATATGATGTCCCAAGATTATCCTATTCTGCTTTGTCGTGATTTTAATGTTGCTAAACAGTGGTTAAAAAGAAAGGCTAAGGGTTCAGAGCGCTTTGGGGTTATTGCTAGTTCGGGTGCCAGACGTTTAAAAGCCGAAGGTATTGATGTAAAGAATAAAATAACACCTGCAGATTGGTTTTTGAATTCAAATACAGATGTACGTTCTGCGTATTATTTGGAAGATATTGCAACTGAGTTTGATGTGCAAGGCTTGGAAATAGATTACAGTTGCGTGGCATGGGATATTAATTTTTATTTTGATCAAGATTGGCAATTTCAAGCCTTTAAAGGTAGTCGATGGCAAAATATAAGGCAAACTGAAAAGCAGAAATACCTGTTAAATGCATATCGAGTGCTACTGACTCGGGCGCGACAAGGTATGGTGTTGTATATACCATCTGTAGATGACAGTGACTGGACTCGTCCCAAGAAATATTATGATTCGACGTATAATTTTTTGAAGCAATGTGGTTTCAATACGCTATAAAAAACCTCCCATTTGGGAGGTTTTTTTATTTCTTTTAAGGCCTATCAAAGATAAATGAGCTGAATCTTAAACTTCGCAATAAAGTGTAAAAATCACACAAATCACGTATCAAAACACACTATAGAATCGTTCGATTGTCAGACAATATAAGTCACGCCATAAAGTGGTCACAAACTTTAGGCTTTACATACTTACATCTAATTATTTGATATTTATTATAAACGGTAAAATGATGACATCTAAAATTGAACGACATCGATTTCATATTCACGACTTTTTATCTGGAACAGTGGTATTTCTCGTAGCTTTACCGCTATGCCTAGGCATTGCATTGGCTTCTGGCGCACCGATTCTCTCTGGCATTATTGCCGGCATTGTCGGTGGTATTTTAGTCGGAGCATTGAGTGGCTCACATATCAGTGTTGCAGGGCCAGCAGCAGGTTTAACAGCAGTCATTTTGGTACAGCTTGAACTACTCGGTGGCAACTATGCCGCCTTTTTATTGTGTATTGTTTTTGCCGGTATCTTACATATTGGATTTGGCATATTTCGGCTCGGTTTCTTTGCCAACTTTATTCCAAACAATGTCATATTGGGTTTATTGGCAGCCATCGGACTGATCTTGATTGGGAGTCAAATACCTTATCTATTTGGCTTGAACCAATTTTCATGGTCTGTGCTGTGGCAGTCACAGCCGCTCGATTTGCAATGGGATATCGGTGCCGTTCTGATCGGTATCGGTAGCCTTGTGCTGATGTTGCTATGGGAGCAGAGCCCATGCAAAAAGTGGGTTCTGCCTTCTGCTTTAGTTGCTGTAGTCCTCGCTGCACTGTGCAATGCTGTGTTGGTACTCAGTGGTTCGTCTTATGCAGTTCATCCATCGAACCTCATCCAACTTCCAAATCTTTGGGATCAACTACAAAATGTGATGATCTTTCCAGATTGGACCGCTTTAAATAATCCACTGATTTACACGGGTGCTATCACTTTGGCGGTTGTGGCGTCATTAGAAACTTTATTAAATTTAGAAGCAGCAGATAAATTAGATCCGCATAAGCGCTCTTCACCCCCCAATCGAGAGTTATGGGCGCAAGGCATCGGTAATGTCGTTTCGGGCGCTATAGGCGGGATGCCGCTAACTTCAGTAATTGTCCGTAGTTCGGTCAATGCCAGTGCCGGAGCTAAAAGTAAATGTTCTGCTATCTTTCATGGCGTGTTGCTCTTGTTTGCCGTGCTGTGTTTAGTGCCTTTGATGAACATGATTCCGCTTTCAGCATTAGCTGCAATTTTAATCCTCACAGGTTTTAAACTGACACATCCCAAATTGTTTAAACAGCTGTATTTAAAAGGTTGGAAACAATTTATTCCTTTTATTATTACCTTATTGGCGATTTTATTCACAGACTTATTGCTCGGAATCTTGATTGGTTTAGCCAGTAGTGCGGCCTTCATTTTATACGCCAATTTTAATAAGGGGCTGAAGGTGTATAAAGAGCATCATTTACATGGGGTGATTACACGGATTGAATTGCCTTCACAAGTCAGTTTTCTCAACCGGTCGGCATTAATCTCGGCATTGGAACATATCCATCGCGGTGAACAAGTGGTGATTGATGCCACACATGTGAGTGATATGGATGCTGATATTTTCCAACTCATTCAAGAGTACCAACAGGAAAAGGCTGTGCAGCGTAAAGTGCAAGTACAGTTGATTGGTTTCAAGGCACACTATGCCGATGCGCAGGAGGCGGCATTAGATATAGATATCAGTACCGCAGCTTTACAGCAACGTTTGACGCCAGAGGCCGTGCTCGCTTTGCTCAAAGCAGGCAATGAACGTTTTGTACAAAATGAGCGTTTGCAACGAGATATCTATCGTCAACTGCGGGTGACCGCAGAAGAAGGGCAGCATCCGATTGCGGCAGTGTTAGGTTGTATGGATTCTCGTGCGCCGACTGAAATGATTTTTGATGTTGGAATTGGTGATTTATTTAGTTTGCGCATAGCGGGGAATGTCGCGGGGCAAAAAGTTTTGGGTTCATTGGAATTTGCCTGCGAAGCCAAAGGCGCCAAAGTGATCGTAGTGCTTGGTCATACGGACTGTGGTGCGGTTAGCAGTGCTTGTCAGTTGTATTTAGCTGGTCAATCGATACAGAGCCTGACGCGTATGCCGCATATTCAATATGTGCTGGGGCCACTCAATGAGTCTGTATCGCGTGTTGCCGAATTGATGCAACCACAAACGCTGAGTCCGGCATTTTTAGAGCAAGTGACGCAAATGAATGTGCATTACAACATCCGCTATATTTTGCAAAATAGTGAAGTGCTACAGCAATTGGTGCAAGAAGGTAAAGTGGCGATTGTTGGTGCAGTGTATGATGTAAGAACTGGACGGGTTAATTTCTTCGGATAAATAAAATCTGATGACATAAAAAAGGATCATCATGAACACATGATGATCCTTTTTATTGAACTAAAATACACTAGCGAATCATCGGTACGATCCAACTGGTAATGATCAGCAAAATACCGAAATGTCCCAATTTACGGGTCACATATACCAATTTTGACGGCTTTTGTTCCAATTGTTTCGCATAGTCTTCGATGCTAATGCCTTGTTTTGCATTACTGGTAAATAAAAACACCGCCAAATCGATACAAATTAAAATCGTACCAACATCTGCCACCACTTCCATTAAATCGTATTGGCCGCTGATCAAGGCGGTTGACACTTGATAAACAAGGAAAAGTGCAAAAGCGATGCAGGCATACTGCAAAACAGTTAAAAATATCCGCATAAATCTATACTAAATAAGCTCAAAATTTTGAAATAGGATTATAGCGTCCCTCGCAAGAGATTACTGTAACGCTCAGAGTGCTTGCATGACTGCTGGGAAATGTTGCTTTTCAACCAACTCCAAAAACTCATCGCCCATACGCTGACTTTCAGCCACACATTGATTCCACATTTTAATGCGTTGTTGGTTGTCTAAGCCTTTGAGGGTAAAGTCTTTACGGTCAGGCAGTCGGCCAAGCGGCAAGCTTGCAAGGTATTCTTGTGAAGGTGACAGTAACAGGGTACGCGCCTGATTTTCAGGATTGGCTTGGCGTTTAAATAATTTATCAAACCAACCTGGGGTGATGCTATCCGTGAAATGTGGATACAGCACGATGCCCTGACTTTGGAAGGGTAGGTCAATATGATAGTCAATCAGGCCGCCATCGCGGTAACTGCCTTGTGGCGCATCAGGGATATCACGTATCGCGGCCATGACACCGGGAATAGATGCAGAAGCCATAAGCCACGGCATGACACTGTCTTGAGTCAATGCATGGTAATGCGTGGTAAAGCCATCATCCGCCACGGTAAATTGATGACCTGACACAGGCTGACTAATTACACGCTGCATGAAATAACGACTGTGTTTACGTGCGAGCGCTGTCGTGCCCACGATCCCTGCGACAGAGGCTAACAGAGGCAGGGCTTTATCACTTTGGAAAATATGCTGAGCTTTGACTGAAAGCACAGTGAGGTGATAATCCGGGTGATTAACCAGTGCCGCTTCTTGACCTTGAATCAAATCGATCAGCATGCCACGACACACATCGCTGACTTCTTGACGGCTCATCTTTTTATGAAAGCTCAGATTGGTATACAGCTCAGAGAGGCGTTTCGTCCCTTCAATGGCTCCCCCAGCAGCAATACTGGCAAAGCGCCAACTGCCAATCGATGAACCAATTAAAGTACGCTTTTGTTGCGCGCGTGGCAAAAAGTCAGCAAAAATCGCCTGATCTAAACCTTGAATACCAATGCCTTTCGGACCACCCGCAGCACCGGGCAGGATATCCACTTGAGCAGCGTTTAAACCCTCTTGTTCAATCAGTTGGCGGGCTAAATGGCCAGCACGGATATTGAGCGCAGGCGGTCTTTTTTGCAAAATTTGAGTCATGGCAGTCGCTTAAAATACAGTCGTAGAATTATTCTAGTGTGTTTTTGCAC
This sequence comes from Acinetobacter sp. YH12142, assembly GCF_013418435.1. Classification (NCBI taxonomy): domain Bacteria; kingdom Pseudomonadati; phylum Pseudomonadota; class Gammaproteobacteria; order Moraxellales; family Moraxellaceae; genus Acinetobacter; species Acinetobacter sp. YH12142. The sequence goes on from NZ_VPCB01000001.1 coordinate 261,530, forward strand.
AGACCCAATGGCTGAAACTTACGACAAATGACTTCTCAGTCATATCAGGGCGTCGCTCAGGAATGCTGTAATAATTGTTCATTATGCCGATGCAATTGAAACAAACTGAGGCAGACGATTGCCCATGTTGCCATTGGAAAGACCGCCCACGCAAAAAAGTTAATGATAAAAATCACGGCCTCAACAAATAACCAATAATTTAACCCTGCCATCAGCTTTTGCTGTGGTAAACAAAGTAGGAATAAACAGGGAAGTGCATTGAAGAAAATAATCCACCAAAATGCAGCGCTATGCTGCATCCGATACAGAGTGGTGTTGGCTGGCGGTTGCCAGTTTAGGAAAGGCATGTGCATATTTAATTGAACTAGCACATCGAGCAGGGTCGAAAAACTATACAGCAAGGCCGTTGCACATGCTCGGAGTGGATTTCGACTATACAGTACCCCTAAATAACTGTATGACATGGCGTTCAGCCTTATTCAAATTTTTGAATTTTTTTGTTTTTATAGCTTTAAGCCCTTTATTGTCAAAAGGCTTAAAGGAGCTATGGATACAACATATTATTTAAATACAAAGATTATTTAAACACACGCCAAATGGCAAGTAAGCTTGAAAGTGCAATTAATACGATGGAAACATACCATGGCGCAATTATCGCGATGGAGAGGAAGATGGCCATAATACTGCCAAAAACCCAACTACGTTTTTGCTGATGTTCCATTTGCAAGCGCATGCTTTGCAGTTCATTCAGTTGTTTGGCATGCCAAGCCGACTGATTTTTTAAACCATTCAGACTGTCGATCATCAGCGTTGGTAAATCTTGCGCACCTAAAAGTAAGTCAGGAATTTTTTGTCCGAGTTCTTTTAAGTTTTTCTGCGGATTCATTTGCGCTTTAATCCAATCGGTGAGGATTGGTTTTGCCAAACTCCAAATATCCAATTCAGGATAGAGATCAGTTCCTAAACCTTCGACATGGACCAAGGTTTTGAGCAGCAACATCAGTTGTGGCGGAATCTCTAAATGGAAACGACGCGCAATATCCATCACTTGAATCAGGATGCCGGCGAAGTCCAATTCATGCATTGGTTTAGAGACCATCGGGCCAACCGTACGACGCATTTCACGTGCTAATGCATCTTGATCTGTACCCGGTGGAATCCAACCCGCTTGATGCACGATTTGAATCAGCTGCATAAAGTCGCTGTTCATAACCGCAAGCAGCATGCGTGCTACGGTCATTTGGTCGTGCTTTGAAAGCTCACCCATAATCGCGCAGTCCAAGGCAATAAAGCGTGGATTGCTTGGATTGATGGTTTCGACGAAGACATTCCCCGGATGCATGTCTGCATGAAAGAAGTTGTCGCGGAACACTTGGGTAAAGAAAATGGTGAGCCCTTTTTCGGCTAAATCTTTACGATCCATGCCCAAGCGATCAAAGGTCGCAATATCTGAAATTGGTACACCCGTAATACGCTCTTCGACCATGACATCACGGCTGTCCATATAGACTTCAGGCACGTACATCATGCTTGAACCGGTGAAGTAATGACGCATACGACGCGTGTTATCCGCTTCTAAAGTCAAATCCAATTCATTGAGAATAATTTGACGGTAGTCTTGAATAATTTCAGACAGATGCAGGGCACGAGCGGCTTCTAGGCGTTTTTCAAGGAACTGACCAAGCCACTCTAATATTTCAAAATCATGCAGAATTTGATTGCGAATATTCGGGCGAGCCACTTTCACTACGACTTCGCGACCATCATGCAGTGCAGCAGTATGCACTTGTGCGATAGATGCTGCGGCTAAAGGTTGCTCGTCAAAGCGTGCAAATAAGGTATTAACATCGGCTTTGAGTGATTCCTGAATGCGCATTTTGGCAACGTCATTTGAAAAAGGTTTTACACGGTCTTGTAAAAGCACCAATTGCTGTAAAACTTCAGGTGGAATCAAGTCACGACGGGTAGACAGTAATTGACCGAGTTTAATGGCCAAAGGTCCCATATCTTCTAAAGCTTGTTTTAGCTTCAGTGGATTTTTACGTTCTTTGCTTAAACGTGCTGCAGGATGTATACGAATGAGGGAAATAATATGACGGGCTTTTTCCGGTAATTCTTCCGCAGGAAACAACGTGTCGAGTCTATAGTGCGCAGCAATGCGCCAAAGGTCGAGTAAACGTGAAACGTGCGGAATCATATATGCAATTACCTAGTCTTAAGTGTTGTCTTGTAATGAGTCAATTTGGCTGTGCAGCTGCTGAATTTTTGCTTCTGCACGGTCCAGATTTTGATTCAAAATTCGGGTGTCTTGATTCAGGTCATCCATTTGCCAGCGTGGGGCAAGCAAGCCTGAATCTTCTTTTAACGCGTCTTCAGCAAAGAACAAATGGCTTTGTAAAGTACGTTTGAGATGTTTGGGTGCAAGTTGTAACTTACCAATTTCATGCGCAAGGCTTGGACCAATCCAAGGGCTTAGATGCGAAGCTAAATCAGGCTCAGCTTGCTGCATAATGCGCTGGATATCCTGCAATAAGTGATAATCACCTTGCAATGGAATATTGCCGACATCTTCAGCCAACAGCAGTTTGAGGAGCTCGACGACCGTTTTGACATGTAAGGTCGCCGTTGCTTCAGTTATGTTTAACTGCTGCTCGAAAGGGCGTTGCTCAAAGATGGATGCGGTTTCAGTATGTCCTGTTGGCGTCGGTTCTAAGCGAACTTTCTGATCGTCAAAAAACACATCCACCGACAACTGTGGTGAGTCGATCACCACACGAAGCATTTTGCCTTGCAATTCATTCAGTTGGATGCGAGTAATAGCATCCAAATCAATGACATGATGAATTAAGCGTTCAACTGCACCAAGTGCGAGAATCGACCACATAGTTCAGCCTGCAGTATTAAAGTTTGAAACCACGGTGTACAGCCACGATACCACCCGTTAAGTTGTGGTAATCACAGTTTTGGAAGCCCGCATTTTCCATCATACCTTTAAGAGTACGTTGGTCTGGGTGCATACGAATTGATTCTGCAAGGTATTTATAACTTTCAGAGTCATTTGCTACGATTTTTCCCATAATTGGTAATGCAGTGAATGAGTATAAGTCATACAGTTTTGAGAATGGTTCAAATACCGGTTTAGAGAATTCTAAAATCAGTAAACGACCACCTGGCTTAAGAACGCGGTACATTGCAGCAAGAGCAGCATCTTTGTCAGTCACGTTGCGTAGACCAAATGAAATGGTTAATAGGTCAAAACTGTTGTCTGCAAAAGGTTCTAAAGTTTCAGCATTGGCCAAAACGAAATCGACATTGGTACAACCAGCATCAATGAGGCGGTCACGACCGACATTGAGCATCGATTCGTTAATGTCTGAAAGCACCACATGACCTGTCGGACCAACTTCACGACTGAACACTTTAGCAAGGTCACCTGTACCGCCTGCAATATCCAGTACGTGCTGACCGCGACGAACACCTGACATGTTAATGGCAAAACGTTTCCATAGACGGTGAATACCAAATGACATTAAATCATTCATGATGTCGTATTTTGCAGCCACTGAGTGGAAAACTTCCGCGACTTTTTGCGCTTTGTCTTCGCTGCTCACGGTCTGATAACCAAAGTGTGTGGTTGGCCCAACATTACCTGTGTTCGCGCCACGTGGCAGATTATATTTGGGTACTGAACCTGTCACAGGTGTGTCGGTCAGACGTTGTTCTAAAGATTGTTGCTGACCTTGCGCTGTCCCTTGTGGTAAAGGTTCAGTTAAGAATGGACTCGCTTTGTCTGTATTTTGTGCCGACTCAGGTGTAGGGACAGGCGTTTGATTCTCGTTAGACATTAGAGTCACTCCTAACTTATAAATAGGGTTAATGTTACTTTGTAAGCATGATGACAGATTCTCTGTTGTTATACAGCAGTCATTTGCATTTGTTGTGAATAATATACAGAAAAAATAAGGGGCTGCTGTAATTGCTTTGCAAAACCCCTATAAAAAATCTGAATTCAGCCTTGAACGCCCTGTTTGTTTTATATCAAATGTGGGCTGAATGGGGATGATAATTTTGTTAGGTCGCAGGCTGAAACGGGTTCGGGTCTCCAGCATGTACACGGTCAATGATTTGACGTTCTACAGTGGTAAATTCACGCACAAATTTTTCTGCTGACTTAAGTGGTTTCATTGCGAGAAAGCCATCTTGCATAAAGTCATACATCACTTCGAAGTTATATTTTATTGCTGCACCTTTGCACATCTTAAAGGCGGTATAGACCATAAATGAGCGCATATATTTATCTAAATTACGACCTAAATCGTCCAATAGTTGCAGCTGTAACATACGGTCCTTGCCCTGATCGAGCTTAAGATAAGTCTGGCGCATCATTTCATCGGTTAAGGGCAGATTGGATGGATAATCTTCTAATAATTGCATGGCCACTTGTTCATCAAGCTGTACGGCTAAAATGGCAAGTTGTACGCCCGAAGTACCAGTCTTTATGGCATTGTCTGGAATCAATTTTTCAGCTTTGTGTGCATAGCGCGTGAGACGAGCAATTTGTGCTGCTAATGCATCAAAATCAGGACCGCCATATAAACGATTAATAAAATATTCAGACATCAGCACATAGTGTTTTTCAGCAAATTGTACGGCATGTGTGCGTTGCATACGTTGTTTTTGCCACTGCTGGACATCTTGTAAACGCTGTAAAATTTCTGGCTTTTTGTGGTAGTTCAACTGGTAATACAGTTCAAGTAAATCATCTAATACTGCAAGTTTGGACATTGAGTGTCTCAATTATTTTTTAGATGTTTGAATCTTAGTGGGTGTTGGAGCTTAGGGCTATGACAAAGTGACGAAATTACAGGTCAATCTGAGTCAGTTTGTTGCAGAAACGGTCATATTTTCCATTTCAGCATATACATGAAAGCATTGTTGTGGGGTGAAGGGCATGGTTATACTCAAAACAGAATAAAACCAAGGGTCCGCCATGAGCTTAAAAGAAACAGAATTTCAATTGATGGATGAAGAACAACTCTCGGTTGAGCTGATTGAAGCGCAGTATCAACTGAAAAATACCAGCCGTCAGCCCAATGCCAAAAGCATGTTGATTTTAGTGAGTGGAATCGAGCTTGCGGGTAAGGGAGAGGCTGTCAAACAGCTCCGCGAATGGGTCGATCCACGCTACTTAATGGTGAAAGCGGATGCCCCTATCATGTTTAATCAAAAACAAACGTTTTGGCAGTCTTATGCACGGTTTATTCCTGCCGAAGGGCAAATCATGGTGATGTTTGGAAACTGGTACAGTGATTTGCTCAGTACCGCCATGCATGTGTCGAAGCCTTTGGATGAAACCTTATTTGATGAATATGTCGAGAACATGCGAGCCTATGAACAAGACCTAAAAAATAATCATGTCGATGTGATTAAGGTCTGGTTCGATTTATCTTGGAAATCTTTACAAAAACGTTTGGATGAAATGGACCCGAGTGAAGCGCGTTGGCATAAATTGCATGGTTTAGATTGGCGCAATAAAAAACAATATGACAACTTGCAACGTTTACGTCAGCGTTTTAGTCATGACTGGATCATTATCGACTGTGAAGATGAGCAAGTCCGTGATCAGCAATTTGCACAGTATATTTTACGCACTTTAAAACATTGTCCAACACATGAAACTAAAGCGGTAGGGCGTTGGAAACAAGCCAAAACACCACAGGCTTTATTGGAGCCAAGTACAGCCGTCGCTGATGAAGCCGATTATAAAAAAGAATTAAAAAAATTAAGCCGTAAGGTGGCTGAAGCTTTACGTTTTGATTCACGCAACGTGGTGATCGTGTTTGAAGGGATGGATGCCGCAGGGAAAGGCGGAGCAATTAAACGTATTGTTAAAAAGTTAGACCCACGCGAATATGAAATTCATACCATAGCAGCACCTGAAAAATATGAACTACGCCGTCCTTACTTATGGCGCTTTTGGAATAAAATTGTCCCTGAAGAGAAAATCACGATTTTTGACCGCAGTTGGTATGGTCGCGTCTTGGTTGAGCGGATTGAAGGCTTTGCCAATACGGTTGAATGGCAGAGGGCCTATGATGAAATCAACCGTTTTGAAAAGGACTTATATGACAGTCAAACGGTCGTTATCAAGTTCTGGTTAGCCATAGGAAAGGATGAGCAAGCTGCACGGTTTAAAGCTCGAGAAGAAACCGCGCATAAGCGTTTTAAAATTACTCCAGATGACTGGCGGAATCGTGACCGTTGGGATGACTATCTCAAAGCTGCCGCAGATATGTTGCAACGTACGGATACAGAATATGCGCCGTGGCATGTGATCGCGACCAATGACAAACATAGTGCGCGCTTACAGGTATTAGAGACGATCTTAGCGCAATTGAAAGCAGATTGAATGCATGAAAAAAGCCACGATATTCGTGGCTTTTTTCATTTTCAAAACTAGCTCATTTTCAGATCTACTTCATCTTTAGATCTATGGTTTAGATCACTTTGATTTATAAACGATGTTGATGCGCTAGATATCGCCGTTAAACATTGTTCGGCGTTGGGACAGGTTGGTTCGGAAATTTCTGTTGAATACGCTTCGCCAATTGGTAGCTTTCTTCTACATGGGTTTCAGCGACTTTTTTCATCACAATATAACCCAAACTGGCTGCCACCAATTGTCCACCTAATGGAATAAATTTAGTGACTTGTTTGGTAATATATTTTGCTGCAATGTTATTTAGCGATTTTTTCATCGCGGTTCGTGCAACCACTAAACCAGAAAATTCGACACCACGTTTACGCAGTTCTGTCCAATGAATTTGTTTGGTTTTTGGATCATACACACTAATTTGATCTGGCGCTAAACCAAAACGCGCATTAATTTCTGGAATGAGCTGTGACAAAATTCCGACGTCAATCACCACATCCAAAAATGGCACAGGAATAATAGCTGCACCTGCTGAAAAATAAGCACGTTTTTTGACGAGCTCTAAGCATTCAGCGCGAATAATGTCCAGATTTAAGTTAGGGTCGATGGAATCAGGAATGTTATCAATTTTCATAAGCAGATACCCTTGATACTGGATTGGTTTTTTTCTCATAAAGTATCATTAAGATACTTGTTTAAAAGCATTTTTTGCAATCTATTCTCTTGTCAAAGTCGCATAGACAGCCCAAGATGTATAGTAAATAATCATTGTTGTTTTGTAGTAGTTGGTCACTCAGGCTGTAAAGGTAATCCATGGCAATACATGTAATTCAAAGTCAACGAATCGAAGTTTTGGTGGATTGTCTAATAGAAAAATTGAAATCGAATCAATCGACCAATGCTTTGTCCGTCTTGCAAGAACGACATATCGTGGTGCCCGATCAAGCCATTGCTGCATGGTTAGAAAAACAAATTGCTGAAAAAATCAGTATTAGTGCCAATATTAAGCATCATCGTAAAATTTTAGGGTTGCAGTGGAAAGCCTACGATTGGGCCTTGCCGAATAAACAAGACCGAGAGCGGATTAAAGGTATCAACATGCCGCCGTTGATTATGCAATGGCGTATTTATAATGCTTTAGCGGTTTTTATTGCAGCTGATCAGTTTGATGCAGCACAGATTCCGACAGATGTTCAGCCCTTAGTTCAGCGTATTTTTGACAGCACAGCACAGCTCTCAGATCGAAAAAAACGTGAGCAAAAGCGGCAAGAAATGTTGTACTGGATCGCTGCTCAAGTCACTCGGCTTTTTACCAACTACATGGCCTTTCGTGGCAGTTGTATTCATACCCCAGATGAAGGTGTTGAGCACTGGATTTGTCCACATTGCGATACCGATTGGTTGAAGGCGTGGAGTCACAATCAGCCTTTAAATATCATGCAACTCACAGGTCTGAAACCTGAACAAGCCGATGAATATCTACCGACGCAGGCTCGACAACTGGAGCATTGGCAGCGTTGGTTATGGCATCAAGTATTCCAAAAAGACTTTAATGACCGTCAGGAAATAGACAATAAATTTTGGTTTGCCTTGGCGCGTGCTGAGCAAAATCGGCAGCAGCAGTTTGATTTGGATGCTGAGGATGATGAACGCGATGATGATGAGCGTCATCAAACCTATAACGGTTTGCCTGAACAAATTTTTGTTTTTACGACCTTAGAATTACCACCTGCACAACTGAAATTTTTATATCGCTTGGCGGCGTATACCAAAGTACATTTGTTGTATTTCAACCCATCGCGTGAGTATTGGGCAGACATGGTCGATCCAGTTTGGAAAGATCGTTATAACTTGAAATTACAACAGCGTTATATTGAGCGAAATCCCAATGTCAGCACAGCGCAAATTCAGGCCTATCTGAGTACGACCAATGCCGAATTTCGTGAATCACAGCATTCATTACTGACGCGTTTAGGCAAGCGTGCGCGGGATAACTTTGCATTATTGGTGAATATGTCTGGTGGCGAAGGCTGGGAAGATATTTTTCCAGACACCGAGCCGACAACACTGCTCGCTCAAATTCAATATGACATCATGACCTTAGAAGAACCCGAGCAGCATCAATATGCACTCGCGGGGGCAGATGAATCGATTCAATTTCATGTCTGTCATTCTAGCCTGCGTCAGTTAGAAGTTTTACGTGAGCAGTTGGTATATTGGTTGGCCGAAGGCTCGGAACAAGAGCCACGCCATCCGGGTGATATCTTGGTATTGGTGCCAAATTTAAAAGAACTGGAACCGCATATTCGGACGGTCTTTTCGACGACTCGTGGCATGGGACGCAGTGCGGTGGATTTACCTTATATCCCAGTCAAAATTGCAGGGGTGGTCAGCCAAGATATTCAAAATGCATGGCAAGCTTTCGTTGGACGCATTGAAATTAGCCAAGGTCGTTTTACCGCAGAAGATTTTCATGATTGGCTGAATTTGAATGCGGTGCAAGAACTGTATCAGCTCGACCATGTGCAAATGGAACGTATGATGGAACTGCTGATTCAAGCCGGTTTCCGTCGTGGTTTAGACGAACAGCACATGTTGGCTTATTTGTCCGAGCAAGACCGAGATTATCGTTATACCTTTAAATTTGCATTAGACCGTTTAGCTTTAGGAATTGCGATACCACAACATGCCGTATTTGAGGACACCTTAAGTTTTGCAGGGGTGTCGAGTAGTGATTTTGAGTTGGTTCAAACTTTAATTCAGATCTACCGAGATATCAGTGCGCGTCGAGATTGGCTCAATCCGAATCTCAGCACACAGACTGTCAAAGTGTGGTTGCAACAATTAGATGCAGATTTAAAGCCTTTTGTGGAAGCCAGTGGTCGAGCATTTGAAACCATTCGCAGTGTGATGCGTGCGATGACGCAACGTCTGCATAATGCCCAAAGTGATAAAGTTGAGTCGCTCCCAAACAGCTTTAATTTGCCATTATCTTTGCTGCTCAAAGAAATACAACAAGGCATCGATAGCTCTGCCGATCAGATCGAACCGACAGGATCAGTGACCTTTGCGGACATGGGGAAAATCCGCCAAGTCCCATTTTCATTGGTGGTGTTAATGAACATGGATAGCGGCAAATTTCCGCGTCGTGATCAGCAAGTGCCTTTTGATTTGATGGATGTGTTTAAACCGGTTTTGGGTGATCGCTCTCGTTTGGAAGATGATAAAGGTGCATTTTTAGATGCCTTGTTATTTGCCCGACAGTCCTTGTGGATTTTCTATAATGGCTTTGATGTCAATGATGGTGAAAGTCGGGAGCCATCATCCGTGATATATGAATTTAGCCAGTTCCTCGCACGGATGATTCAGCCGCAGCAATTGAACCAACCCCATGATGCCATGCTGGATTTGGATGGCTTACGCATTCCACAGCAGCTCGAGCCGCTATACCATATTTATCCTTTGCAGCCTTTTGACCCGATGGGTTTTCAGCAGTCGAAAAACTTACGATATAAAGATCAATGGTTTGCTGTGGCGGAACATATTTTAGATCAGTCGGGACAACGCCAATCGTGGATTAACCGTGATTATCCTGTGCATGATGAGCAAGAAGTACGGGTATTAGATGGTCAGGAATGGATTAAAGATGTGGTGTTTCCTGCCCGTGCATATTTGAAAACGCTTGGCGTGGCCAGTGTCTATACTGGTGACCAATTGCCGCAGCAAGAGCCTTTGTTGCTGGACCGTTTACAGCAATATCATGTCCGTGACTTATTGCAAAAGCATTATGTGCAGCCTGCCTCTCGTGTCGATCAAACAGAGGATCAGAACTCTACGACCTCAGCTGAACCCGATATGGCCTTGTTCCAAGATGTACTGCCTGTGGGACATAGCCAAATAGCGACTTGGAAGCTCAGTTTGCAAGAGCAGGCACAGTTATTAGAGCGTTTGGATGGACGCCGTGTAACCGCGACCACCTTACAAAACTTACAGCTTGAACCGCATTTGATACTGAGTATCACCGTGCCTGAAGACTCTCAGAGTATGCATTGGTTAAGCTGTATGGCGTCTGGGGCAAAGCCTAAGCGTCAGACGCAAACCTGGCTCGAATATCTATTGTGGTTGAGCTATTTAGACTTAGGCGATGAGGGCGCGACGTATCGTCGTGAAGTGATTTGTAATGATAAAAGCATAGTCTGTTGTGGATTAAGCTCTGCACAAGCCAAGCTGCAGCTCAGTGAATGGGTGGCGATGTGGAAACATGCACAAAAACGTCCTGTGGTGCTGCCTGCTGCCTTAATTCGCCAAGAAAAATGCACTTGGGTGGAAAATGAAACAGGCCAACTCATGCCTGATAATTTTGCAAAGCTTCAAGAGGAATGGCTGAAAAATCATAGTTTTGGTGGAGTGGAGTTGGAGTCGAATGAAGCCAATAGCCACCATCGTGATTGGAGCTTTATTTTACAGCAACAAGCGGCAGATGAACTTCTGGCATTGTCCTGTCGTTATTATGCAGAACGTTTATATCATGTGATGGATACCGAGGCGGATGACGGCCTAAAAAAACTTAATGTCATCAAGCCTGAGGTGAAAAAATGAATATGCCACAGCAAGCGATGAAAATGTCCACCAACCCGATTGCAGACATGAGCTTTACCGGACTGCACTGGATTGAAGCCTCTGCGGGTACTGGGAAAACCTATACGCTTTCCAGTCTGATGGTGCGGATTTTTCTCGATCGCTATATGCCAAATCAGGTCATTGCCACCACCTTTACACGTAAAGCCACAGCGGAACTCAAAGCGCGGGTACGACTGCGGATTGAAGAAACCCGTGACTTTATTTATGGCCTGCTCGCGGCATCTCAAGGTGAGTTGGCCGAACTTCAGCAAAGTTTGAGTGACCCCTTGTATCAGCAAGTGCTGAAAGATCATGGGCATCACTTAGATTATGCCTACAATCGTCTGAACGTGGTCTTACAACAATATGAAGAACTCTTTGTCGGAACTTTAGACAGCTTTAGTCAAAAGTTATTACGTGAATTTGCCTTTGAAAGTGGTCGTATCGAACAGGTGCAAATCAGTGATGATGAAGACCTGCATATTGAACGGATCATTCATGATTTATTAAGAGATTGGATCCAGCAGCAGCCTGCACATTTGATTGAATATTTGATGTTGAATCATCAGTTGAAAGGCCCTGAATACTATCTGGGCGCAGTAAAGGAAAGTCTAAACTTCCCATCGGTGGATTTGCGCGTCCCTGAATTACCCGAAAATGCCTTGGCGCATTTTGAAGCGATGTGTCATCAGCTTGCGCAAATGCTGCCTGCCGCTCGTGTAGAGCTTGCAGCGTGTTTTGATGCCACAAGTCATTATAAAAACCTGGTGGATGCTCGACGTTTTAATAAAGGGGCATTTTTTGTCACCTTTAACACACGCATTCCCGAGTTTTTACAGCACTTTGAAGCTGCGGGTAGCCAAGGGGTTTTGACTCAGTCCGATGTGTTACAACAGACAATGAAAGCCATTCGTTCATTGTTTTATGATCCGAATAAAACTGAATTTAAGCCACGTGTCTTTAAAGACAAAGTCGTTGAAGAACAGCCGGATATCTCAAAAGAATTTTATCAACATGCTTTTGTTCAACAACTCCGAGCGGTGCTCAATGCTTATGAACATATCAATCAAGCAGAACAATTTCTAAACTTTTATTTGGCACAGGAAGTTAAAAAGCGTTTGCCTCAAGTGTTGTCCCACGCTGGGGAAACCACCTTTTCACAACAAATTCGGACCTTGTCGGAAGCCTTACAGCAAAGCTCAGCCGCAGGGAAAGACAGTTTTGCCGCTCATGTTTTGGCACGATATCCGCTGATTTTAGTCGATGAATTTCAAGACACCAACCAAGATCAAGATGACATGCTATCCAGTATTTGGCGGGTCAAGGAGCGCTTACATCAGGGCTGTATGATTATGGTTGGCGACCCCAAACAGGCGATTTATGGATTCCGTGGCGGTGACATGCTGACCTATCGTAAAGCGCGTCATGATATTCAAACCAAGGGTGGACGTTGTTATACCTTGAACAAAAACCATCGTTCAGTCAAAAACTTGGTTGAAGTGGTGGATGCCTTGTTTCATCGGCAAACGGACTTTGGTGAGCAAGTTGAATACACCCCGATTCAAGCAGGTGAGCGTGAGCATCCGCCGTTGATTGATCATGATCAAGTCAATCCACAACCTCTGCGTTGGTTGGCTTTGGATGAAACGCTGAATGAAGCTGAGCAAGTGGCTTGGCAGATTCAGTCATTGCTCAACCAAGCGCAGCAAGGACATTTATATTTTCAAGACAACAATACCCAGCGAGCACTGACAACAAACGATATTGCGGTCTTAGGGCAAAACCATTTCGACTTAGAGCAAGTGCAACAATGTTTATTGCAACTGGGTGTTCCTTGTTATAAAGCATCACGGGACAGCGTCTATAAAAGTTCCGTCGCACAAGACGTTGCCGCTTTGCTGACCGCAATTTTAAATCCTTATCAAGAAGCCAAGGTGAAACGTGCGCTGCTGAGCCGTTTATTGGGTTTTGATCTGAAACAACTGGTCGCACTCGAACAGCAGGCAGATGGGCTGAGCGAAATTATCGAAAAACTCGAACAGATCCGACAAATTTGGAATGAGCAAGGATTCCGCAGCGCGTGGAATAGCTGCATGACGGTCTTTCAGGTGTGGACGCGTTTGGTGGCTAGGCAAAGTCGAGATAATGAACGCACAGTGGTGAATTTACGCCATATCGCAGAATTATTAAGTCAGCAAAGTGAACATTACACAGGTGCACATAAGCTTTATCAATGGTTTATTCGCCAAATCAATTTAGGCATCAATAATGAAAGTACCCAAGAGCGAAAATTGACTGGGCAATTGGGGGTGCAACTGATGACGATTCATGCATCCAAAGGCTTAGAGTTTGGTTGTGTATTTTTATTGGGAGCAAATGCAGGCTTAAGTGAAAAAGGCAATTTGAATTTTTCCCTTAAAGACAATCAGCAAAAAAGCCTTGGGTTAGAACGTGTGATTGCCGTGAAGTCTTCGGACTTACCCGAAGATGATATTCAACAAAATGATGCGCGCAATGAAGCAGAGCATCATCGCTTGTGGTACGTGGCGTTGACCCGTGCCAGTTATCGTGTCTATGCCGTGCTACGTCATCATGAAGTAGAAAAGAAACAAATGGCAGAAGCGCGTTCAGGACTGACTTTTTGGCGTGGAAGCGAACCTGATCTGTTCCAACATACAGAAAGTGTGGATGCTGATGTTTTGCGTGCAGCACCACCAATTTTGACTCAGACTCAGGTTGAAACTGTTGTATTAGACGCGGAAGAAATTCCCAACAGCCATTTTTATCCACGGGAAACCACCAGTTTTACCGCGCTCACGCGTACGGCACATAAGACACATATACAACGTGACCAATTGGCAGCGGTTGTGACCGAGCCAGAAGACAGTGCTGCCGATGAAGTGGAACAGCTTGAAATTATTGAAGCAGAAACTGCAGAGAAAATTAGTTGGATTAAACGGCACTTTCCAAAGGGAACCAAGCCCGGAAGTTTCTTGCACAAGTTGATGGAAAAAGTTCGATTTAGCACCCCAGAAGATAAGTTGGCCAAAGCCATCGCAACGCGTTTTCATAGTGATGTTGAGTTTGATTCGCCGCAAATATTGCAAAATTTGATTAAACAGTTTGGGCAAACGGCGAACCCTGAACAAGACGAAGCTGAACTGATTGAAGAAATGCAGGAATGGTACAGTCAAATCATTCATACACCGTTGCATGATGGTTTTAGCCTGCATCAGTTAAACGATGGTGAATATCGTTCAGAAATGGACTTTCATTTAAGTATGGCAGATCGTGCATTGGCAATACGTAAAATACGCATGCTATTTGAAAGCCTAAATGAGCCAGATTTACGGATACAAGATTTGAATGATGTGTTTACAGCACGCTATCTGACGGGGTCGATTGACTTGGTATATTATGATGGTCAGCGTTATCACATTGCCGATTATAAAAGTAATTTCTTAGGCGATCAGACCGCACATTATAATCATGCCTATATTCGAGAAAGTATGAGTCATTCTAGTTACTGGTTGCAGGCGGCTTTATATTTGGTGGCCCTACATCGTTATTTGAAAGCCGTGATGAAAGACTATGACATGAAGCAGCATTTGGGTGGGGCGAGTTATTTGTATCTTCGCGGTATGGATGGACAGTCCGATCGTGGGGTATATCACTGGAAGCCGGCGGATACATTCATTCAAAACCTCGATGCAATATTGAGCGAAAAGGTTGTGGCTAAAACGTGAATAAGCACGAAAAAGATAAAAATATTCACGCTGAAACAATAAGTTGCATTGTGGATAAGTTTGAGGATAACTGTGTGGAAAATGATCAAAAAGCCTTATCAGCACAGCCTTTGCACGCGAGACAAGAAAATACTGTAGAAAAACAGGTTTTAGTTCCCCAAAATACCCAAGAAAAAGCTGATTTAGATGCGGTTTTGCCGGATTGGATTGACTATTTAATCCAACATTATTTACCCAATCAGGCCAGTCATCCTGCTGCAAATCAGTTAATTCAACAATTGATGCAAGCCGTGGAAAAAGGCGATAGTTGTATTTTGGCCGAAGATGCGCAGATTCAATGTTTGGCTCAGATGGTTCAGCATGAGCAAGCTGAAAAAACACCTGTTGCGCCTTTTATTTTTGATTCACAGCGACTTTATCTTTATCGCTATTGGGCATTAGAAAATGCTTTAGCCAAGCAAGTTGCACGTTTAAAACAGCAAACAGAGCAAAATCTCAATCAAACGCAGATGCTTAATATCGAAAAGGATTTACTGACCGATCCCCATCAGATCCAAGCACTGCACATGGTGTGTCAGCACAATTTTAATATCATTACCGGTGGGCCTGGGACAGGTAAAACCTATACCTTGGCTCGGATTATTGCCGTGTTGAATGAGCAAAATCCAAATTTAAGAATTGCGATGGCAGCGCCGACAGGAAAAGCGGCGCAGCGAATGGAAGAAGCCTTACAAGCAGCGTTTAAAGATCCTGCATTGCAGCATTATTCGATTATTCACAAACATTTGAAACCCGTAACTTTGCATCGTCTATTGGGTTTAGGGACGCGCGCTATCCCGCGGTTTAATGAGCGCCAACGCTTACCCTATGACGTCATTGTGGTCGATGAAGCCTCCATGTTGGATTTAAGTTTGGCGCAGATGCTATTCGCGGCAATCCCTCAACACAGCAAGCTGATTCTCTTAGGGGATGCAGAACAGTTGGCTTCGGTCGATGTTGGCGCTGTTTTGGCCAACCTTCAGGATGTCGATGCCTTACAAGCCAACCGTACCCATTTACAGACCAGCCGCCGTTTTGTACAGGGTGCAGCCATTGGTGAGTTTGCTCGTTTTATTCAACAACAAGAACAACAGCAAACAACCACTGAAGTTCTGGCGAAATTCGAACATCAGGTGGTATCTGCATCCGAACTTCAGCCGATTCAACTGACACCGAATATGAGCGATGTGATTCAGTTGCAATATCTCCCCGACGCTACGAACAGTGCGGCACATTGGGCAAAATATTATGATCAACTGATGTATGGTTTTCAGCCCTATGTGGCGTGGTTAAAACAATGGCCAGAGCAACCCGCTGAATATGCAAATTGGTCAGCCCAATTGATTCGCTATTTTGATGATTATCGGATTCTATCGGCCATTCGACATGGAAAATTAGGCTTACACGAACTCAATCAGCAGATTGAACTTCGGGTCTTAAATACCTTGGGTGTGTTGAAACAAGGGGATTGGTATGTCGGTCGTCCAGTCATGATGACCTATAACGATTATCAACTTGGACTATCAAATGGTGATATCGGGATTTGCTTAAAACGACCGATGACGGAAAAGTCGCAGTTTGAGGTTTATTTTCCAAGTTTGGATAAATGGGTGGTGGCAACACGGTTACCTAAAAGTATAGAAACCGCCTATGCCTTGACCATACATAAGTCTCAAGGTTCTGAATTTACCCATACGGCGGTAGTTTTGGAAAATCATGCTACCGAAATGATGAGTAAAGAGCTGATTTATACCGCCATCACTCGTGCCAAAAAAGTGGTGAGTTTGCTTGTTGCAAAAGATGCATTGGCAAAAGCGCTTATAAAAAGAACAGCGCGAGTTAGTGGTCTGTTAGAAAAAATTAACAATCACCTACCTTTGTAAAGCCTAGGCAAAATGTACCGTATTTTGTAAGAAATGGCTTACATCGATTCAGGAGATTTGCGCATAGAGCTTTTTAGAGCTTTTTGAGAAGATGACTTCACAGAAAAAGAACTCAACACGGATGGTTGAGTAAAATCGCAAAAGTATAAGAATAACGTCAAAAGACAGCGAACTTACAGTGAAGTAAGGAAATAGGAAACTTACAGCCGCTAAGCCTTGTAGTTTTGGGAGAGACTACAGGGCTTTTTTATGTCTGGAAAATAAGAAATGCCTATACGCTGTAACAGAAAAGAAATAGAGCTTAACTGATGTACGAAAAAGCTTACATATAGATACGAAAAATACGACTTTTATCTAATAGCCGTTGTGGCAAAATCTACCACATAAGGAAGTGCAAGTTAAAACATGGAATGTTTGACATAAGGACGCGGAAAAGCGCCACATAAAACAATAAATAATAAAACAATAACTAAAAAAGAAGAAACTACAGCGCAAAAAAGCCCGAGCCTAGCTCGGGCTTTTTTTTTAATCATTCCACTTTGAGTTTTGCATGCTAAACATCGAGTGGCAAAATATATCAAAAAATCAGTTTAAAATTCATTCAATGACATCGCATTCAACATGTTAGAAATATGCGGTTTTGTGTCGCATAAAGTATCGAAACATATAAAAAATTTATAATGGAATCGATGTGAAAAAAAAGGCGCTATTATCGTCATGAAAACCTGACGAAGTCGGCCATCTCTTTTTGCAATTGGGACGATTTTCCCTTAATATAATGCACTTGCTGTAGTGATGCACGGCAGTCAGCTGATTTATCAGTTGATTCGTATCAAAAGTTAACTTTATAAGCATCTCGGAGAAATCGAATGGCTTTAACAAACGCAGATCGCGCAGAGATCGTTGCAAAATTCGCTCGCGCTGAAAACGACACTGGTTCACCAGAAGTTCAAGTAGCTCTTTTAACTGCTCAAATCAATGATTTACAAGGTCACTTCAAAGAGCACAAACACGACCACCATAGCCGTCGCGGTCTTATCCGTATGGTTAACCAACGTCGTAAGCTTCTTGACTACCTTAAAGGTAAAGACGCTACTCGTTACAGCGCATTGATTGCTGCTTTAGGTTTACGTCGTTAATTCGATTTAAACTTTTATTTTCGGACTATTGCATGCTTAGTGCTGTATTACTGAAAACTAAAGTCTATCCAACCTTGGTTGGATAATGGGGAAGGGGCGATGATTCGCTCCTTCTTTGTGTCTCAAATTAGCATTTTTAATTAATGTTTTTAATATCTAGTGAGGTCGGCTTCTAAGCTTTGTCATTTATGTTGCAGCGTTTGGGGCGTTGAGTGAATGCCAAACCTTAGGGGTCTCCACTAGAATAAAATCAGGAAAAAATAAAACATGTCGATGTTTAATATTATTCGTAAAGAATTCCAATACGGTCAGCATCAAGTTGTCCTAGAAACAGGTCGTGTTGCGCGTCAAGCGAACACTGTAATCATCACTATGGGTGGTGTACAAGTTCTTGTTGCCGTTGTTGCTCAACCAACAGCTAAAGCAGGTCAAGACTTCTTCCCATTGACTGTTAACTACCAAGAAAAACAATATGCTGCAGGTCGTATCCCGGGCGGTTACGGTAAACGTGAAGGCCGCGCGTCTGAAGCTGAAACTCTTATTTCACGCTTAATCGACCGTCCAATCCGTCCGTTGTTCCCAGAAGGTTACTACAACGAAATCCAAGTGACTGCGACTGTGATTTCTTCTGACAAAACGATGGATGCTGACATTGCTGCAATGTTAGGTACATCTGCTGCACTTGCAATTGCGGGTACGCCTTTCCGTGGTCCAATCGGTGGTGCGCGCGTTGGTTTAATCAACGGTGAATACATCCTTAACCCGAACCACGAACAGCTTAAAGAATCTGACCTTGACCTTGTGGTTGCAGGTACAGAATCTGCAGTATTGATGGTTGAATCAGAAGCGAAAGAACTTTCTGAAGACCAAATGCTTGGCGCTGTATTGTTCGGTCATGACGAAATGCAAATCGCGATCCAAGCGATTAAAGAATTTGCTGCGGCTGCTGGTGCAACAGAGTCTACTTGGACTGCACCTGCGAAAAACGAAGACCTTCGTGCAAAATTAAAAGAAGCGTTTGAAGCGAAAATCTCTGAAGCATACACAATCGCTGTTAAACACGATCGTTATGCAGCACTTGATGCGCTTCAAGCTGAAGCTGTTGCTCAATTCGTTCCAGAAGAAGACGTTGACGGTATCGCTGACGACTTAGCTGAATTATTCGAAGACCTGAAATACCGTACAGTACGTGACAACATCTTGTCAGGTAAACCACGTATTGATGGCCGTGATACTAAAACAGTTCGTGCGCTTGACGTACAAGTTGGCGTGTTAGACCGTGCTCACGGTTCTGCATTATTCACACGTGGTGAAACTCAGGCGTTGGTAACAACAACTTTGGGTAATACACGTGATGCGTTAATGGTAGATACATTAGCGGGTACGAAAACTGACAACTTCATGTTGCACTACAACTTCCCTGCATACTCTGTAGGTGAAACTGGTCGTGAATCTGGTCCTAAACGTCGTGAAATCGGTCACGGTCGTTTAGCGCGTCGTGGTGTACAAGCTGTACTTCCAGCAGCTGACCGCTTCCCGTACGTGATCCGTATCGTATCGGACATCACTGAATCTAACGGTTCATCTTCAATGGCTTCTGTATGTGGTGCTTCTCTATCACTTATGGACGCAGGTGTTCCACTTAAAGCGCCAGTTGCGGGTATCGCAATGGGTCTAGTCAAAGAAGGCGAGCGTTTCGCAGTTCTTTCTGACATCTTGGGTGACGAAGACCACCTTGGCGACATGGACTTTAAAGTAGCAGGTTCTGCAAACGGTATTACTGCACTTCAAATGGACATCAAGATCGAAGGTATTACTGAAGAGATCATGGAAGTTGCATTGAACCAAGCGTATGCAGGTCGTATGCACATCTTAAATGCAATGAACCAAGTGATTTCACGCGCTCGTCCTGAAATCTCTATGCACGCGCCTACATTCCAAGTGATCAACATCAACCCTGATAAGATCCGTGATGTGATTGGTAAAGGCGGCGCAACGATTCGTGCGATCACTGAAGAAACTAAAGCAGCAATCGATATCGAAGATAACGGTACAGTTCGCGTATTTGGTGAAACTAAAGCGGCTGCTTCTGCTGCTGTTGCGAAAATCCAAGCGCTTACTGCTGAAATCGAACCAGGTACAATCTACACTGGTAAAGTGATTCGTATCGTTGAATTTGGTGCGTTTGTAAACATCCTTCCAGGTACTGATGGCTTACTTCACATCTCTCAAATTTCTAACGAACGCATTGCGAACGTTTCAGACGTATTATCTGAAGGTCAAGAGATCAAAGTACAAGTTGCTGATGTCGACAACCGCGGTCGTATCAAATTAACCATGAAAGACATCGAACAAGCTTAATGGTTTGTTGATTCACAGGGTTTCGGCTCTGTGAATGGATTCTAAAAAGCCTTGAGTGCAGTCAGAGTATGAACTTTGACTTGCTCAAGGCTTTTTTTATGGCATCATGCAAAAAGTAAACACAATAATAAATGAGATATGCAAACCTATTATTTTTTTTAGCATCCAACAGCCGCGCATATCTATGTGCAAGACCAAGTGCAATGTGAGCATCATCCTGAACTTGAGCCTGAGTTTATTTGGATTGATTGTACCCGTGAAGATGTCGTCAACCGCCCTGAGCAATGGCAGCGTGAGATTATTCAGGCGTGTGATCTACGGGTCAATGAATATCATCTGTGGGATATTTTAAATCTAGAGCATCCGTGTGCCTTTGACACACTCGATGATTACGATTTATTAATTTTTAGAAAAATGGTCACCCCCGATGACCAAATTGTTGCAGGCGCCGACGCGCTTGAAAAGCATGAGCGGGTCTTTGGTTTGGCGACTACCCCGATCAGTTTTTTGCTCACGCCCCAAGTGCTGATTACGGTTCGTGAAAAGGGCAACAAAGCCATTGAAAGTTATATCCAGCGGATTGAAACCTTAATTTCTCGTCCGATTGATGAACAAAATAAACCACGAAAATTAGCCATGACGCCCTTAGATTTGGCATTGCGCTTACTGAATAATATGGTGGATGGATACTTGGATTTACGTGTTCCTTTGACGCGCCGTGTCGAGTTTTGGCAGCAAGAGTTATTACAAGGGCATCGACGGTTTACCAAGTGGCATCAACTGTTGCAGGAAAATATGGCCTTTCAGCAAGTGGAAAACTTGTGTGAAGAGCAAATTGAAGCCTTGCAAGAACTGCGTGATGAAGTTGTGGATAATTACCCGCATTTGAAAGGCAAAAAGCGCAGTGAAAAGCAGGATATCATGCTGGTTCGCGTAGATGATTTAACCAGTCATATCGAACGCATTCAAAAACACACCACACGATTACGCAGTGCCGTGCAGGCCGCCATTGATCTGCATTTTTCAGCCGTTGCCAACCAAACCAATGAAAATATGCGTATTTTAGCGATTATTACGGCGATTTTCGCACCATTAACCTTATTAACTGGTATATACGGTATGAACTTTGAGTTTATTCCCGGACTCAAATCGCCAACCGGTTTTTGGATCATGCTTGGTATCATGTTGATGACCACGATTTTACTGCTGTATTATTTTTATCGACGGCATTTGGTGGGGCGTGGCGAAAAAAGTGTGATTGATATGCTGGCACAGCAACATGACGATCAACACATGAATTTGTTTTGGTTTATGGATTATGAACCAATTAAACAAACGGTGAAGGGCACAGTCAAAGGTACGGTTAAAACTATGAAAGAAATTGAGAAGCTGACGAAACTCAAATAGTTCGCGTTAGCTTCTCTGATGGATGGGTCTGCTTTAAATCCTTTGATAACTTCGAGACTCACCAAGGGTGCATATTTGAGTTTGCCTTTGCGTTTTAAGCACACTTCGACCAAGGGCTTGTACGGCATTGGGCGTATTGCAGTAAGTGTTCCACTATACGTCCCATCGGCATTTTTGACGATGGTCACATCACCGCGTGAATATCCTGTTTGGTCATCCATGGTTTTTCAAATACTCGTTTATCACTGGCATGTAATAGACTACTGAAACTGAGTAATGCCACCCAATAGGACATGATGCATGTGCATGATGAATCCTTTGTCATGATGTAATTGTTTTACATTTTGTTTTTTAAAGAATCTGCAGTACAACGCGATTTGACCGATCCTTATGGTCTTAGCAATTCAATTGCTTAGCCTCGTGGGTTGTACTGCGAACGACATGCATCATGAAAATTCCCCTATACGAGTCGATATCTCAAGAGATATCATCATTTTCATTACTTTTCAGTAAGCGATAAATTTCATCTTTTAGCTTTAATTTCTTACGCTTAATGGTCTCAATATCCGTGTTGTAGTGATTAACAGGATCTAATTCCAATTGAATGATTTCGCGATCCAACTCATCATGTTCTTCAAAGATCCGCGCAAAATGCGGATTTTCATCACGTAACTGAGTGACCAAATCACGGTACTCAGGAAACATGTTTTTGACTTTTTTATTGCAATCTCGTGTTTTCATGGTTGTCGATCATTTCCTCTACAAGAAAAAAGAAAAACGCCCTGCAGGACAGAGCGTTCACGAATACATTTAGTGCGAATGAAGCTGTTGGTGTTTCACTTGGCGACGTAGTTGTTGGACTTCATCAATCAGGTCGAGCATCATGGCGACCGCAGTAAAACTGGCATCGAAATCTCGTTGAAGCCGATAGGCACGCCGTGCGCGAGATATATCATCGCCAAAAAATTGATGAATCCTGTCTTCTGAACGGCTAGGCAGAATATCGTATTCGAGTAGTTGCAGAACCCATTCTGGACTTTGCCCACAGGCAGAGGCAAAGTGTTGTAGATCAAAACTACTTTTTTCGTCTACGATTTCAGTCTGTTTACATCCGTCACAGACAATTTCACGATAATGAATTGTTGTCATGGTGCTCTCCTTAAGACTGTCGTGGATTAAATGACGGAAAAGCTTGAGCAAAAGCCGCATAAGCTTGTTGCTCTTGTTCTGTTTGTGCAGCTGGTATCACTATATTTAAAACCAGGTAAAGCTGTCCGGGTGTTTTGTTTGGTATCCCTTTGTCCTTTAATCGTAGCTGCTGTCCAGTACGCGCATTTTTAGGAATCTGTAGCTCTAATGTTTTGCCATCAGGACTGGTAAATGCAATTTTTTGACCCAATGCTGCTTCCCAAGGACTGATATTCAGTTGTTGGAAAATATCAGCACCTTCTACACGGGTTTGCTCGGTTTGTTTATACAAAATTTCAATGTATAAATTACCAGCAGCTCCACCGTTATAGCCAGCTTGCCCTTGGCCCGAGAGTCGAATTTGTTGACCTGATTTCATGCCTGCAGGAATTTTGACTTGTAGGGTTTTACGTTGAACTTCAGGCTCACCATGGGCATTTAAGCTCGGAATCTGCAAGGTGATATTCTGCGTTGCACCATGAAATGCGATTTCTAAATCCACTTCTAAACTGGCGTGTTGGTCTTCACCACGGAAGCTCTTGGTTTGGCGGTTTGCACGTTGATACTGATAGTCACCGCCACCAAAGCCTTGCCCAAAACGACCAAACAAGTCTTCAAATCCACTAAAGTCCGCATGCTGACCATCACTCGTCGATTGGCGATAAAACTGAGATTGGTCAAAACCACCTTGGTTGCCAGCATTAAACCCAGCAAATCCTTGAGGATGATCGAGTTCAAAATCGTATTGTTTTTTCTTTTCGGCATCACTTAAAGTGTCGTATGCAACATTAATCGCTTGCATACGCGTTTCGGCATCAGCTTCTTTGCTGACGTCAGGGTGATATTTACGCGCCAATTTTCGATAGGCTTTTTTAATTTGATCTGCCGAAGCATCTCGGGCGATCCCTAAAGTTTGATAGTGATTGTCTGGCATACTCTCTGTATAAATATTAATCATGTTTTAATCAATATAGAAGGGTTCATCAAACTGTCATAGGGGCAAACTGCAGCATATTGTTTCAAAACATGACAATAAAAAAGCCTCACGAGGAGGCTTTTAAAAACACATTTAAAATTAATATTTTATCCAAGTGACACTACGACCAATCACAGATACACCAACATACCCACGTATAGTTAAATGTTTTCCTGAAGCACTAAGTCTTGCTTTGCCTTTATAGATTTTTCCACCAATCGGGTCCAGAACTTTACCGTTTTGGAATTCACGTGGATTTTTTGGATCTTGTTTAAAGTCCCAAATAAATGGCAAGCCGATAAAAGGTTTATTTTTCAATTCACCTGGGCAGTTCGAGCAGACGCCCATTTTTTCAGTGCCAGGGACATTGCGTGTGGTGACAATGATGCCTTCATAGCTTCCATCGGCTTTTTTGCGAATTTCAACGTCTGCACGTGAATATCCGGTGCGGTCATCGACAGTTTTCCACTTACCCACTAGCGGATCGGTTTCCGCAGCGATTGACAATCCTGACAAAGTGCTAAGTACTATTCCGGCAAATAATTGTTGATATATTTTTTTCATTTCATCCCCTGAAAATTCAGAATTGTGTTTTTAGAGTAAGTTGCCTAATTTATATATAAAGCCCTACAAAATCAATGTGATGGTTTGTGATGTATTTGGCAGATTTTTTTAAAACACTGCTTTAATATGGAGTTTTTACTCTAATTTTTAAGTTAAAAAAGGCCTTTAATGATTTAAAGGCCTCGTGCTTAGTTTTTGACCCAAGTGACATTGCGTCCAATTGCAGAGCCTTCAGTACGACCATTGATGATCAAATGCTTGCCATTATTCATCAAACGAGCGCGTGCATTGTAGTGCTTGCCTGATTTGGGATCGAGCATCACTCCACCCACAAATTCATTGGGCTTTTCTGGATCAGCGCTTAAGCCGCTTAAAGTGGTTAAACCGACCATGGGTTTATTTTTCTGAGCACCGGTGCATTGCGTGCATGTCGAAACATTTGCTGTTCCGGGTACGCTTCGGCTTTGGATAATGGTGGCCGAATACAGGTCATGCTTATCTTTACGAATCACCACATCGGCAAGGGAATATCCTGTTCGATCATCAATGGTTTTCCATGTCCCCACTAAGGGGTCAATCGCTGCAAAAGCAGAGGATAAACTGCAGATGGAGAACATGCCGAACAGGATAGAAGGGAGGAATTTAACAGCCATATAATTACCCACATTACACAAAAAGCGGATGCCTAAAACTTAAAGGCATAAAAATATTATGGGTTTAATGTAGCCTGAAATAATATGAATATTCTAGTGATTTTTTAAGAATTGGTATTTATATTTTGAGCCAAAACATGAACGAGTTGGCGCTAAATGAGGTTTATGCTGAACGTCTACGCACTAGTAAAATAGTCGGAATTCATCTCAAAGTAGATTATTATCGGCATGATGAACTCGTCTGGAGTTGAGTTCATCATGCCAATGAAAGCCAAATGGCGACTTTAGTTGACGCGGATCCAAGATACCGTCCGGCCGAGAAGCGTGGTTCCAACATAACCTCGAAGTGTCAGGACATTGCCGCGCGCATTCAATTGCCCTTTACCTTGATAAGTATTGCCTGAAAGTGGGTCGATCACCTTGCCATCGGTGTACGCATTCTCTTTTGCATTATGTTTAAAGCCAGAGAATATCGGTAAACCAATTAAGGGTGCATTTTTGAGTTTACCTTCGCATTTTTCACAAATCGTGGTGACAGGGCGGTTGGGGATGGCATGCACTTTGGTGATTTTACCGCTATAGCTGCCGTCTTTTAATTTAGTGATTTTGACTTCAGCACGAGCATAGCCTGTTTTATCATCTATGGTTTTCCATGTCCCGACGAGGTCTGCTGCATGTGCTGTCATTGGGCCAAAGCAGAACATGGCTAAGGGAATAGCGAGTGTTTTGAGTTTCATATTTTATCCAGTTTTTTACATTATTTTTCTATTAAAAAATAAAGCTTTGTTGGTTTTTTTGACTTTATTTCTGGCGCGATTCTACTCTAAAAAAAATTGATCGCAAATACAGCTGATCATATTGAGGTTCTAAAGTTCGCAACCATTCGACTAAGCGGAAGAAAGTAGTAGGTCTAAATTTTGCGGGGACAACAAAAAAGCACCCCGAGGGATGCTTAGATTTAGGCTTTTAATCATGCAATGATTTAGCTGAGGTGTTGACCAAAAAGGGATAGAGCTTCTTCTGCCGTAAAAGTATATTTTGTATTACAGAATTGGCAGTCCATTTCAATTGGGTTTTGAAACTCTAGAGTTTCACGAACTGCAGCAACACCAATTTGTTCAAGTGCTGTCGCACAGCGTTCTTTTGAACATGTGCAGCCAAATTTTAAGGCTTCAGTTTCAGGTAGACGAACTTCTTCTTCGTTATATAAACGATATAAAATTTCGTTTGCAGATAAAGACGTTAACTCTTCTGCTTTTAATGTCTCGGTCAGCATGGTTAAACGTGGCCATAGATCTTCATCAACTCGGCGTTGTTCTTCTTCGCTGTTACGCGGCAATAACTGGATCAGTAAACCACCTGAACGGCTGTTGCTGCTTGCTAAGACGATGCGTGTCGGGATCTGTGCAGATAGATCATAATATTGCATCAAGCAACCCGCTAAAGTCGGTTTGTCTAAAGGTACAATCCCTTGATAACGCTCACCAAATTCAGGCTCGATATTAATGAAAAGTACTGGGTTTACCAAGGCTTTGAGTACCGTGCTGCTGTCTTCAGCGGTTTGAAAGTGCGGGTCTTCTTCATAATCTGCAAGTGCGCGAACTTCACCGAGATGATTACATTCCGCCATTGCCCATTTAAAAGTGCCTGCAGCCTGAATTTGTAAGCTAATACGACCTTTAATTTTTAAGGTGCTGGCCAACAAGGCAGTCGCGCTGAGCATTTCACCCAAGAGAATTTGTACAGCAGGTGCATAGTCACGCTGTGCAAGAATCGTTTGTAGGGCTTCTTCAAGATGAACCACTTCTCCACGAACAGGGCTATCTTCAATAAAAAAGCGTTGGCGTAAATCTGACATAAAATTCTCCATAACCCTGCTTTAATGGTGACGATATTGTAAAACACAAGTCATTCATTATCATCTCTTGTGACATCAATACGATGACGTTGTAGACTGCGTTGTAAATCAACACCTGTAGGTTTTTCAAGGGCTTGCGCATCGCTTTCAAACAAATGTTCCAGTTCAGCTAAAGCGTTACGATGCGTTTCATAAATTTTTTGTTCATCGGTATAGATTTGCTGCTGTTGAGTCAGCAGTTTTTCATCATAATCACGGAACAATTCGATACTTTTATAGGCATCTTCATCGCTGATGCCTAAGTCGCACAGCATGTGATAGGCCATTCCTAAAGACGATAAATAGGTTTCACGCCAAATATGCTCAATCCCCAAATCACGCAGCAGATGCACCTGATGACGGTCACGCGCACGGACCAATAATTTTAACTGAGGGTAATTCAGGCGAATATGACGCGCCACGTTCATCGAGTCTTCAATATCATCTATGGCAAGGACGAACACTTTGGCATGTTCAATGCCCGCAGCGCGTAAAATATCTGGTTGTGTGGCATCGCCATAATATAGATGACCACCATAATTACGTACGAAATCGACTTTGTCTAAGTTGCTATCAATGGCGGTAAAAGACAAATGCTGTAAATGCGCCACACGAGCAATGATTTGTCCAAAACGTCCAAAGCCCGCAATAATCACAGGATTATGTTCATTCGGAATGTCGTCATATTCGGGGATGGTTTTTGGATTAAAACGTGGCAAAATTTGTGATTGTATTAACCAGTACAACATAGGGGTCAACACCATCGACAAAGTGACGATGAGGGTTAATGGCTCCAAAATGGCTTGCTGTACGACATTTTCACTTTTCGCCACACTAAAGACCACAAAGGCAAATTCACCGCCTTGAGCCAAACAGGTCGCCAGTAAAATACTGTTGCGCCATGAATTTTTAAGATAACGCGCAATCGCGGTAAGTGACGCCATTTTGATGAGCATCAGTGCCAATGCACCACCGATAATGAACCATGGCATTTCAACGAATAATGAAAGTTCCGTGGTCATGCCCACGGTCATAAAGAACAAACCAAGTAAAAGTCCTTTAAACGGAGCAATACTGGCTTCGAGTTCATGGCGGAATTCTGAGTCTGCTAGTAGCACGCCTGTTAGAAATGCACCGAGTGTGGTACTGATGCCGAGTACATCCATCAATACCACGACACCCAGCACAATAAATAAGCCGACAGCGGTGATCAGTTCATGCGCGCCACTTTTCGCGACGAAGCGGAAAAACGGTCGCATTAAGTATCGACTAAATAAAAATAAGCCTGAAAAAGTCGCAATGATTGCAGCGAAATAGGCGATTCCGTGATGTGATGATTCTGTCCCTGCGAGCAGGGGAATGACTGCAATCAGCGGAATTGCAGCCATATCTTGAAACAGCAAAATCGAAAAGGATTGCTGCCCATAGGTGGTGTTCAATTGCTGCTTTTCACTCAGCATCTGCAAGACAAAGGCAGTAGAAGAAAGAGCGAGAGCGAAACCGATAACGATACTGGCTGCAATGCCTTGTTGTAAGGCAAAAAAACTGCCTAGCGCTAAAACAAGACCGGTCAGACCGACTTGTAAACTCCCCATGCCGAAAATAGAACTACGCATACTCCATAGACGCTGTGGACGGAGTTCGAGGCCTATCAGGAACATCAGTAAGATCACGCCAAACTCAGCGAGCTCTTGGATCGCTTCGGGATCACTGGCAATGTTAAAGACATCGGGGCCGAGCAAAATACCAGTGAACAGATATCCCAAAACCGTTGCAATACCAAAGCGCTTGAGCAAAGGGACAAGCAATAAGGATGCGCCAAGGAAAATTGTGATCTGTAACAGTAGTGACATTTACTCGTCCTAGAGTTGTATTTTTGGTCGAAAGTTGCAATTCAGTATGACTGTTTTTTCAGACTGAATTGTACGCGTTTAACTGAGTTCCTGTGGGTCTATATCGAGGCTCAATTTCATATTTGATGGCTTGTTATGCAAGATGTTTTGCCACCAATAACGCAGATAATAATGTAAGCGCGCACGATCTGTAGACAGTAAAACCATGTGGGATTGATAACGTCCGGCTTTGCGCTCTATCGGGGCAGGAATCGGCCCCCAAATGTCAATAATTCCAGCAGAGTCCTGACGCAGCAATTGGGCATGTTGCTGTAAAAATTCAGTATTGAGTTCTTGGTTTTTGGACTCACAGCGCACCAATGCGGCATAGCGAAACGGTGGCATTTGTGCCATTTCCCGTTCTTTCATGGTTTCTTTGGCAAATTTTCGATAGTCCTCATTGACCAAGATATTCAAAAGCGGATGGTCGGGTCTTAGGGTTTGTAAAAACACATCGCCTTTACGTTCACCACGGCCGGCACGCCCAGTGACTTGTACAATGAGCTGTGCAGTACGCTCGATGGCACGGAAGTCCACACTCAGTAGACCTGAATCGATATCTAAAATCGCCACCAAGGTGACGTAAGGGAAATGATGTCCTTTGGCCAGCATTTGTGTACCGAGTAAAATGGCAGGTTCGCTTTTTTGAATCTTGTCATAGATTTTTTGCCAACTGCCGACTCGACTGGTGGAATCACGATCGACCCGTATAACGTCATGCTGCGGAAATAGCTCATTTAGGCTTTCTTCAACCTTCGCTGTACCCATACCCACGGATTTCAGTTCTTGGTGATTACACTGTGGACAATGCTCTGGCATACGGTGAATGGTGCCGCAGTGGTGACAATGTAGGTGTTGATAGGGTGTGCGGTGTACCGTGAAATTGGCATCACAGTGCGGACATTTGGCCTGCCATGCACAGCTTTCACAAATTAAAACCGGGGCATATCCACGACGGTTTAAGAACACTAACACTTGTTCTTTTTTTTCAAGGCGCTTACGGATTTCACCAATTAATAATTGGCTGATTCCATGCTGTTTCTGTGCCACTTTCAGATCAAGGATGTGCATTTTCGGCATGACCGCAGTGCCCGCACGTTGGTTCAATTCCAGTACGGTCATTTTGCCTTGTTTCGCCAGTGCATAGCACTCGATACTAGGCGTGGCAGAACCTAAAATGACAGGGCATTGTTCCAGATGCCCACGGTAAAGTGCGACATCCCGAGCGTGATAGCGAAAGCCTTCTTGTTGTTTAAAGGACAGATCATGCTCTTCATCAATCACAATTAAACCTAGATTCGGCAGTGGGGTATAAATCGCAGAACGCGTGCCTAAGATAATAGACGCCTTGCCCGTTTGCGCTGCTTGCCAAGCTTGCATACGTTTTGAATCGTTCAAACCCGAATGTAGTAGAGCAATATTGCAATGAAAGCGTGATTGGAAACGGCTGATGGTCTGTGGGGTAAGTCCAATTTCAGGCACTAAAACCAAGACTTGTTTGCCTTGCTTTAGAATCTCTTGCATGATTTGTAAATAGACTTCGGTTTTACCACTGCCGGTCAGACCATCAAGTAAAAATGCCTGATATTGATTCCGCGCTTTTAACACCCGATCAATGGCTTTCTTTTGCTCCGGATTCGCTGTGAGCGGCATTTGCGCCATGCTTATGGGCATTGGGCTAAAGTCCTGTTCCGCCAAGACACATTGGCAGATGCCTTTTTTCTCTAATGCTTTGAGTGTCGCGGTTTCCACACCTGCTAAATTGAGTAAATTTTCCCCAGTTCCAGTTGGGTGTAATTTTAAAATTTTATAGGCTTCTTGCTGTCGTTCCGAGCGCTTAATTTTGTCATCGGCATGGAGGTCGAGGAGATTCCATGTACGTGCCAATAAATTATAGGGTTTCCCTTGGCGTAACAGCGTTGGAAGGGCACTTTGCATCACTTCGCCAATCGGAAATTGGTAATACTGTGCAGACCATGTCAATAAATTTAAAACTTTCTCATCTAAAATGGCGCGATCATCAAGTAGTTCGGTAATGGCCTTGAGTTTAAAGCTTGAATTGAGTGGTGCATCGGGTGCAATTTTTTCCACGATGATGCCGGTCAAATTTTGCCGACCAAAAGATACAGCAACGCGTGCACCTACTTCAGCTTGTTGGTATTGCTCTTGGCTTAAGCTGTAATCGAAGCAGTCGTATAAATATACCGGAACGGCGACTCGAACGCGGTAAATAGGTGTTGCAATGCTCGCTGAATTTGCCATAAAACGTGGATAAGTTCCTGATTAAATTTCGTCGTGATCGTAAAGGAGTTGTGTTAGAGTGAGCTCATATTTTATATCTAAGAATATGAATGATTTTGATGGTCAGACGCAACTGCGCTGATAGAAATTTTGGAAAATTAGAGCATTACAATGCCTGCATATCAGTTTACTGCCATAGACGCTTCAGGGAAGCAGCAGAAGGGTGTACTTGAGGGTGATTCTGCGCGTCAAATTCGTCAACAGCTCAGAGATCAGTCACTCATTCCAGTTGCTGTCGATCCGATAGAGCAAAAAGACAAACACGCGCAGCAGCGCTGGTTTCAAAAAGGGCTGAATGCCTATGACTTGGCTTTATTGACTCGCCAACTTTCAGTTTTGGTTGCCGCTGCAATACCATTAGAAGAAGCGATTCGTGCTGTGGGAAAACAAAACGAAAAAGCCCATGTGCAAAACCTGTTGATGTCGGTGCGTTCTAAAGTTTTGGAAGGACATTCTTTAGCCAACGCACTACAACAAGCGGGACGCTTTCCTGAACTGTATATTGCCACGATTGCAGCAGGTGAGCGTTCAGGTCATCTCGATCTCATTCTCGACCAACTTGCTGATTACACCGAAAACCGCTTCGCCATGCAAAAAAAAGTGCAGGGTGCGATGATTTATCCCATCATCCTGATGTTAATGTCTTTCGGTATTGTGATGGGACTCATGACCTATGTGGTCCCAGATATTGTCAAAACCTTTGACCAAAGCAAAGATGCCTTGCCGTGGATAACGGTCGCTTTAATGAAAGCCAGTGATTTTATTCGAATGGCCTGGCCATTTTTATTGGTCGGTAGCGTAGTTTCGATTTTTCTCTTGGTTCGATTCCTCAGAACAGCGGCGGGACATTATGCCTTTGACCGATTGACCTTGAAATTACCGTTATTTTCCAAACTGTCTAAAGGCATTAATGCCGCTCGTTTTGCCAGTACCTTGTCGATTTTAACCAAGTCTGGCGTGCCTTTGGTCGATGCTTTAAAAATTGGCGCAGCGGTCAGTAATAATTGGGTGATTCGAGATTCGGTCAACCTTGCGGCAGAGAAAGTAACAGAAGGTGGTAATTTAGCAACACAGCTTGAGCGAAGTGGTTATTTCCCACCGATGATGGTACAAATGATCAAAAGTGGTGAAAGTTCAGGCGAATTAGATCGGATGCTCGAACGTGCGTCGACGATGCAAGACCGAGAAGTGACGACTTTAATTTCAACTTTATTGGCGTTGCTTGAACCGCTGATGTTGGTATTTATGGCGAGCATTGTACTGGTGATCGTGA
This sequence comes from Acinetobacter sp. YH12142, assembly GCF_013418435.1. Classification (NCBI taxonomy): domain Bacteria; kingdom Pseudomonadati; phylum Pseudomonadota; class Gammaproteobacteria; order Moraxellales; family Moraxellaceae; genus Acinetobacter; species Acinetobacter sp. YH12142. Next base: position 293,902 of record NZ_VPCB01000001.1, read on the forward strand.
TTGCTGTGATGCTGCCAATCGTGAATATGAATAATATGATTTAAGACATTCGAACAATGATGTGAACAGAGATTTGTAACATGCAAGTGAAGACAAAAAATATGAAGCAACAAGGTTTTACTTTAATTGAAGTGATGGTGGTCATTGTCATTTTAGGTGTTTTGGCAGCGCTGATTGTACCGAACGTGATGGGCCGTGGTGAAAAAGCCAAAGTCGATACTACGGCGATTACTTTAAAAAGTGTCGCTGGCTCATTAGATCAATACAAAATGGACAATGGTAAATTCCCTTCAATGCAAGACGGCGGATTAAATGCTTTGGTCACTAAACCTGAGTCTGCTAAAAACTGGTTGCCAGGTGGCTACATCAAAGGTGGCTATCCAAAAGACAGTTGGGACAATGACATTCAATATGTGATTCCCGGTTCTGAAGGCCGTCCTTATGATCTTTATTCATTTGGTGCGGACGGTCAGTCTGGTGGTGAAGAAAATGATGCTGATATTTACTATAAACACTAACTGAGAATAATTATAAATTCAGTTTTAATGGAATTAATCACTTCACTTAATAGGGTGTTTCAATATTGAGTGAAGTGATAATAAATCTTAATTATAAAATTAATATTAAGTTATTGAATTTAATTTAAATTACATAATGCAAAATATGTGATATTTATAATAAGAATTATTCCCAATTTTATTGATTACAATAATCGCAAAATATGAATAAATATAGGCTTTTCATTTAAATAAAACCGCGCATAATATCTTTTATGGTACTTTTTTAGCCATGGAGGATAGCATGAAAGCATTATTATTAACGGATGAAATTAACCAATTTCATTGGTCTATGCTGAAATCTGTTCTTTTGATTTTAAGTATTCTGCCGATCAGTCAAGGCATTGTGTATTTATGGCAAAGCACTGAGGGCAGTAGCCAAATTATGGTGGGCTTCTTTGCCATGAGCTTAATGAGTTCATTACTGGCTTTAAGTTTTTGGTCTGCATTAAAAGCGACTGTGGCAAATTTAAAACAAGAACATGCATCTGCCATCGAACATATGGTTGTTCGTCTTTATCGATATATTCCAATGGTATCTTTAGCTGCCATGCTTTCCTATTTAGTTACGCAGTTATAACCCCAAAATTAACCTTCCAAACTGGAGCTTGCTCCAGTTTTTTTATGTCTCATGCTAATGAATAGTTAGCCTACATCAAAGCGTACATTAATGTGATACGTGTTCTAAGATGACCTTACTTTGTCCGTTTAGACGCATCGAATGTCTGTTTCACATATCGTCAGCCTGAATGAAATTTTTATAATGCATAGATAGCCAGATGAAGTACAACAAAGAAAAGAAAGAGGGAAAAATGCAACAGATCGATTGGCAAGATTTTATGAAAGTTGAATTACGTGTAGGGAAAATTGTGCAGGCTGAAGTCTTTGAGCAAGCACGTAAACCCGCGTACATTCTCCATGTGGATTTTGGAGAGGAACTGGGCATTAAAAAGTCCAGTGCACAAATTACACAGCTGTATCAGCCGGAAAATCTAGTGGGAAAATTGGTCGTTGCCGTCGTGAATTTTCCAAAAAAACAAATTGGGCCGATCCAGTCAGAGTGTTTGGTCACAGGTTTTCATAATGCAGAGGGGCATGTTGCTCTTTGTGTGCCTGATGCAGAGATTCCCCTCGGCACTAAGTTGCTTTGAAAAAGTAAGATGAGCTGGCACGTTGAACGTTTATCAATAAAAAACCGAGCCAAAGCTCGGTTTTTTGATCTTTTGTAGCAGAATTAACGGCGTGATTTAAAAGAAATATCAACTTTACGCGGGCGATAAATCCAACCGAGAACCAATAGCAAGAATGAGAAAATCAACACAGGCCAATCACTTAAGCGAGTGTAAAGCGTTTCGCCTTGCATGGCAGGTAAATCACCACGCAGTACTGCATCTTTATCCATCGGTGCCTGTTTCACAATGTGACCATTATGATCAATAAAGGCGGTAATCCCCGTATTGGTTGCACGAATAAACCAACGGCCATTTTCTTTGGCACGCATTTGAACCATTTGTAGGTGCTGATGCGGGCTCGCTGTTCCAGTAAACCATGCATCATTGGAAATAGTCACTAAGTAGTCACTTTGACTGGCATTACGACGGGTTAAGTTGGGATAAGCCACTTCATAGCAAATCGCCGCACCTAAATCATGACCTTTAACATTCAAAGGCTTTTGGTTGTTTGCACCACGTGAAAAGCCACTCATCGACGGGTCATTTTGTAGGGCAGGCAGTACCCAACTTAGCATCCCTGAAAGCGGAATGTATTCACCAAAGGGAACTAGACGTTGCTTCTTGTATAGGCCAAAAGACTCATCACCAGTTGCCATGATGGTGTTGTAATACATAGGGTGTTGGTTTTGCTGTGATTCTGCCAAATCCCAATAGGGAATACCTGTCACCCAAGCCGTACCTGTTTTATTGGCTTGGACTTTCATCGCATCCAAAAACGGCTCAATATCGGTTTGGAACATTGGAATGGAGGATTCTGGCCAAACAATGACATCACGGCCCCATTCTGTCCGACTTAATGATGCATATTTCATTAAGGTTTGAGCTTGGTATTCTGTTAACCATTTTAAATCTTGTGGAATATTGCCTTGAATTAAGGAAACACTCAGCGGTTTTTCATTTTTAGGCTGAACAAATTGCAGTTGTGCTGCACCCCATGCGCCGAGCAAAACAAGGACAGAGGGAACAATCCAAAAGATGCGTTTACGCAGGATTTCAACCAAGGCACAGGCCAATACAATGACCGCAAAAGATACCCCAAAGATCCCGAATAATGGCGCATAGCCATCGAGGAATCGTTCAGTAAATGCATAACCTGCAAAAAGCCATGGAAAACCGGTAAAGACCCAAGTTTTACTCCACTCGAAAAACACCCACAGTGGCGCAAAGGTCAGTGGGGTTTCTGGAAAGAAGCGGCGGTAGAGCCAACTCTGAACTGCGGTAAACAGCCCCATCACAATCGCCATAATGGCAATCATCAAAACACTGAGTGCTGAATTGGTATCACCATAGACATGGATCGAGGTATACAGCCAAAAAGCCCCGACAAACCATAAGCCGAAGCCATAAGCTAGACCAATGAAAAACGATTGTTTAGGTGCACGTTGACTTAGGCAGGCATACAACAGGGCTGGAGATAAAATTGCCAACCACCAATAATGATAAGGTGCCAGCGACAAGCTGAAGATGGCACCTGAAAATAATGCAATCAGCAAAGGATAGATGAAAGGTAGCTGTTTTTTTTGTTGTGAGTGGTTTAGCAGCTTATCAAAGTAGGTTCTCATTTACGGACAGCTCGGATCAGATGAATGGTACGTGCATCTGCCTCCAAAATGGTAAACTCCCAGTTTTCAAGTTCAATCACTTGACCTTGTAAATCACTGACCAAGCCCATTTCTTGTAGCAGTAAGCCGCCCACAGTTTCTACTTCATCATCTGAAAAATCAGCATCTAAAAGATTGTTAAAGTGTTCAATTGGTGTAAGTGCTTGAACCAACCATGTATTTGCACTTAGTGGGTCTTCATCTGGAATGATAAATTGAGCTTCTTCATCGACTTTGTCGTGTTCATCTTCAATTTCACCCACAATTTCTTCAAGAATGTCCTCTAAAGTGACTAAGCCTGAAGTTGTGCCATATTCATCAATCACTACAGCGATATGGGTTTGGGTATTTTTCAACATACGTAAAACTTGGTCAGAACGCGCGCTCTCGGGTACAAATAAGGGTTGACGCATTAATGCACGAATATCGACTTTGGTGGTCGGTTCTGTCAAAAATGGCAACAAATCTTTGGCCAACAAAATACCGACAACATTGTCTGGCTGGTCTGAGGAAAAGACTGGGAAACGTGAGTGTGCAGATTCAACAAGTACATGCAAAATATCTAATAGCTCATCATCTTCTTGCAAGCTGATCATCGCAGTACGGGGGGTCATGACCTCGCGGATTTTAGTTGCAGGTAAGTCGAGTACCCCTTCGAGCATGGCAACTGTATCGGGTTCTAAGAAGCGACGTGAATCTTGTACCAATTTCAACAGTTCGTCACGGGTTTCTGGTGCAGTGCCCAGCCATTTACGTAAGCCGCGCATGCCCCACGACGGGCCGGATTCCTCTTGCATGATCTTTCCTAAAGACTCTTAATATCTAATAAATGATGATTTTATCATACCGTAGAAAATACAGTTGTCTATTGTTAATGTTGATCTAGATGATGAGCGATCAAGTCATTTTAAGACGTTATCATCTGCATTTTTCAAGCTAACATTCGGTCGTTAGGATTATGCTAAAATAGCGTTAGATTTTAATGCTGAGTTTTCTAATGTCTGAGCCTTCTGTGCCCCCATCAATTCAATTAAACACCCGTGGCTTACGTTGCCCTGAGCCTGTGATGATGTTGCATCAAGCCATTCGTAAATCAAAATCGGGTGATATTGTTGAGGTTTTTGCAACAGATAATTCGACCTCTTGGGATATTCCGAAATTTTGTATGCATTTAGGTCATGAGCTTTTGCTTCAAGAAGAACGTCTTGATGAAAATGGAAATAAAGAATTCCATTATTTGGTTCAGAAAGGTTAATTTAAGAGATTGTAAAAAATAATAATTATTAAGATGTTACATTTTTATTAATAAAATAGGCTGGTCAAGTCTGATGGCTAGCCTATATCATTCGCAGCATAATTATACAAAGTTTAAAAAACAGACTTTTAAAATGTTAAATTCGATTGCTCTTATACTTGAAAAATTAGGCTTATCCGCCCAAAAACGTGCCATTCATTTGCAATTTTCCAATCCTGCGTTGAATGAAGAGCTTTTTATTCAACGTATTGATGGGGAGCATGTCTTAAACCAAGGCCTGCAAGCGACTTTGATTTGCCTATCTACTAATGCACTTATTCCACTAAAACAATTTATTGGCGTACAAGTCGCCGTTGATCAAGTGACCGATCAGGGCGAACTCTTCCGCACCACGGGTATTATTACCGAAGCCACCCAAGGCCAGAGTGACGGTTCACTCACGCTGTATAAACTCACTTTAGAAGATGCAACATCGCTGTGGCATAAACGCAGGAACAGCCGTGTGTTTATGAACAAATCTGTTCGCGATGTCAGTGAAACTCTCTTTAAAGAATGGCAAAGCAAAAGTCCGCTCTTTGCTGCCAGTCTAACGCTAGATCTAAGCGGTTTAAGTCAGAACTATGATGTACGACCTTTCATCATGCAGTCGAATGAAAGCGATTATGACTTTTTAACGCGTCTTTGGCGCAGTGAAGGCATCAATTGGCTCATCGATGAAGCGCAGCTGAAAGCACCACATTCCTCAGCGCCAATTGAAAAACAAAAACTCCGCCTGATTGATGACAATAGCCAATATCAAGCACTCAGCCGTCGTAGTATCCGCTTTCATCGTTCTAGCGCCACTGAAAAACAAGACAGCATCACCAGCTTGATTGGTGAACGTAGCATTCAGCCGACTGCGGTACACGTACAGCGCTGGCAAGCCGATGGACTCAGCCAAGAAGAAGGCGCAGGTTCAGTTCAAAGCAAACATCAGCATAGCCAAAGCCAAGACAATGCTAGCTTAAGTCTCGAACAAGCATGGCATATCAGCCCTGCATGGATGCAAGATTTAAAAGGTGAAGACCAAGCTACCGCTTCATCCAACAGTCAAATTGAAAAATTGAATCAAAACCTAACGCGCTATCATGAGCTACAATCGAAAAAATTCAATGCACAATCGACTGTGCGTGATACACAAGTCGGTTATTGGTTTGAACTGAATGAACACCCTGAAATTGATCAACACAGTGGTGCAGACAAACAATTTTTAATCACAGAAAAGAAATTCTATAACCAAAATAACTTACCCAAAGATCTCACTGAACAGGTCAATCAACTGATTGAACAAAGCCAGTGGAATATTAAACCCATCCATGAACAGGCCGAGCGTCAGGCCAATCAGCTCACATTGCAACGCCGCAATATTGCGACCGTTCCTGAATATAACCCACTCGAACACCGTCCAAGCACCCATCCGCAACGCGCCAAAGTCGTTGGGCCAAGCGGTGAAGAAATACATGTCGATGAATGGGGGCGTATCAAAGTCCGCTTCTTATTTACCCGTGGTGATGACCACAGCCATGATGGCGGTGCAGGCAGTAATGACAATGATACGGATTCTGCATGGGTAGATGTGCTTACCCCATGGGCCGGTGAAGGCTATGGTGCACGTTTCTTACCACGTATTAATGAAATCGTGGTCATCGATTTCTTTGACGGCAATATCGACCGACCATTTGTGGTGGGGCGCATACATGAAGCAAAGCGCAGTCCAACCCAATTTGATAGTAAAGGCAAACTACCTGAGACCAAAAAACTGGCTGGAATAAAAAGTAAGGAAGTCCAAGGTGAAGGCTTTGGACAACTTCGCTTTGATGACACGACTGGACAAATCTCAACACAATTACAAAGTACCCATGGCGCCACTCAGCTCAACCTAGGGAACCTCAGTCATCCCAAAGAAACCGCAGAAAGTGAGGGAAGAGGCGAAGGCTTTGAACTGAGAACCGACCAATGGGGTGCAGTGCGTGCAGGACAGGGGCTACTTGTTAGTACACACCCACAACAACAAGCAGCAGCAATGCACCTCGACGCACAAGCGGCGAAAGAACAAATCGAAGCCAACTTAAACAGCAGTAAAGCCTTAAGTGAAGTGGCGAAAAACCAGCAAACTGACCCGCTTGAAGTCTTAGATAATCTGAAAAACTTCCTTGGCCAAATCGAAAAAGGCAGTAAAGAAAAAGCTGATGCCTTTAAACAAGCCTTAATGATTTTATCTGCACCAAACTCCATTGCTGTGAGTAGTCAGGAAGATATTCATCTTTCAGCGGATGGGCAGATCAGCCAAAGTGCAGGCGATAGCATCAACCTCAGTAGCCAAAAATCCTTGATTGCCCATGCACAAAACAAGATCAGTCTATTTGCAGCACAAGAAGGCTTAAGAGCTTATGCTGGTAAAGGCAAAGTTGAAATCCAAGCGCAAGGAGATGGGGCGGATCTGATTGCACGAAAGGGTATTCAAATTATTTCTACGGAAGATAAAGTTGAAATCAAAGCGAGCAAAAAAATTGTTTTAGTTGCTGGTGGTAGTCAGATTGAAATTAGTAGTGCGGGTGTATTACCGACAACTAGCGGTAAGTTTGAAGTTAAGGCAGGGCAGCATCAGTTTGTGGGGCCTCAACAAGTAAATGTTCCAATCACAACCTTGCCAAATGAACTGAAAAGCTTCAGTCAACAAATTAAGGTCATAGATCATACTCAAAAAATAATGCCAAATGAAAAATATGTGATTGTAAAACCAAATGGAGAATACTTGGCTGGAATAAGTGACATTAACGCAATGACAAAACGTATTTTTACTCAGCAGAAGGAAAAATTAAGAATTTTGGTTGGTCAAGATGCTGAAGATTTTTTAAAGGATAATAATTAAATGAGTCAAATGGTTGATACACAAGAAGGAAAGCCTGAAACTGAAATTAAAATTGATAATTATTCTTTGTTGGTTGGATTTGAAGCAAATTTAGCAGAAATAGCTTTTGTTGAACGCAAAGTAGGTATTTTAAAAAATAAAGTTGAAAAAGTTCAAATTTTGCAAGGGGAGGGTAGTGATTATGGCCATGCTTTCTTTTACATAACCAAAAATAATGTTGTGGAGGCCTTTTTTAGTTTTGGCCCAACAGAAGAGTTGGGAGATATAGAATATAAAAAAGGTGAAGAAGAGATAGACGGAAATGAAAAAATTTATGCAAATGGATACGTAAATAAAAGGCCAAGTACAACTTCTTATTTAATTTATGAAGTTGTTCAAATATTTAAAATAAATATCACGGAAAAAAAATTTCATAAAATTAAACAAAAAGTAGCAAAAGTTGAAGCGGCAGTGCTTAAAGGAAAACCTTATAATGTAATTTTGAATGATACCTGTGCTGAAGAAGCAGAAGATATTTTAGATGATGTCATTGATGACTTGCCAAATGGAAAAGGATACATTGAAATTGATGGAAAAATTCCCCCTTTTAGGGTGGTAAATCCATATATGTGGTGTAGTCAATTTTATAAAAAATATGGAGATAATGCTTACATTTATCCTGAATATCCCGAGGATGGTAAAGGTGTCGATTTATTTGATGCTGATGGTGAGCATGATTTCAGTGTATCATCGTGGAAGTTGGAAAATGGTCAACTTGATCCTTTGTTTGAGAATGGCTATTACGAAAATTAATTTCAAATCATACTTGTAAGGGATATGGAATGCGTATTTTTTTACTAGTAATCGTATGGGTAAGTACTAGTTTTTTCGGCTGTTATGCAAATAATAGTGTTAATGATAAGTCGATAAATGGATTGAATATGAATAATGAATTTATTTCAAAAAATAATATTAATTACCAATTATTAATTGAAAGAATTATTTTTTGTGTAAAAAATGGAGATTTTAATAAATCAGATTTAATGCTTGGTAAGTTAGAAATTTTAGCCCACAAAAATAATAACTTTAAGAAGGAGCAAGGAGTATATTTTAATATCCCGAACTTTCCAGACTTGCAAGTTAATTTAATTAAAAATGTTGGTGATTCTGAATGGAGTGTTATTAAATTACATAGTAAAAATGTATTTTATACTAAATTTATCCCAAATTTTAATGACAATTTTTTTGAAAATAATAATTCTTTAAATTTTAAGAAAATTGATTTTGACTCAAGATTAAGTAATTATAGGTATATATATTCTTATGAGGGATTGTTTGATGTTATATTTATTGTAAAATCTGAACAATATAGAAAACAGAAGTATCCTAATAACTTTCAAGCGTTTGAAATAAGAAGGTAGTTGATTTTTTTATAATAATTTAAAATTAACCCGCCTAAGCGGGTTTGTTGTCTCAAGCAAACTCAATATTTTATAGGCTTATAAGTTTATTAAATAAAGATATTGGGTTTAAAGCTATCATTTTAAATTTTTGGTGAAATTAAATTACTTGTTTTAAAAAAATAATACTTAAATATAGATGGGCTTTGTTGCACAAAGATTTCATAACTATATGATTTTAAAGGTTTTGATTATTTTTTGATCCAAAATTAAATTTATTTAAATCAGATGCTTACATATTTATGCAACAAAGCCTTTTAGGCTTAGTGAAATTATTTCTTTTAATTATTTATAAAATATCTAAATCTAATGAATATAAAATGACACATTGATAATTATTTAAAATAAACTAATTATGAAATTAATTTTTTATAGGAATTATTTTTTTTGTAATAATATTTATTTAAAGAGTGTGATTGTATATTAAAAAATAAACCCGCATTAAGCGGGTTTATTTCAATCTCAAAAGAGATTACATATTAGGATAATTAGGACCACCACCACCCTCAGGTGTTACCCAAGTAATGTTTTGAGATGGATCTTTAATATCACACGTCTTACAGTGAACACAGTTTGCCGCGTTAATTTGGAAACGCTTAGAACCGTCGTTTTCTTCCATAATTTCATAAACACCAGCAGGGCAGTAGCGCTGAGCAGGCTCATCCCATTTTGGTAAGTTCACATTTACAGGAATAGAAGCATCTGTCAGTTTTAAATGCGCAGGCTGATTTTCTTCATGTACCGTATTTGATACGAATACTGAAGACAAACGGTCAAATGTAATTTTACCATCTGGTTTTGGATAATTCGGTTTGAAGTTCGCAGCATCGACAGTTTTTAAAGCGCTGAAGTCGGGCTGTAAGTCATGTAGTGTAAATGGCACTTTAAAGATGTTTTGATCAACAAAGTTGAACGCACCACCCATCCATTGACCAAACTTATGCATAGCAGGGCCGAAGTTACGAGAGTTATATAACTCTTCTTTCAACCAACTGTTGTTAAACTTGTCAGTATACGCAGTTAACTCTTTAGTGAAGAAGTCTTCACCTTCAGTCACACGTGCAATGGCAAGGTCACCACCTTTTTCCACACCCGCAGCAATCGCTTCAAATACAGCTTCACCGCACAGCATACCTGATTTCATTGCTGTATGAGAGCCTTTGATTTTCGCAAAGTTTAGGAAACCTGCGTCATCACCAATTAAGCTACCACCAGGGAAAGTGAATTTAGGTAATGAGTTGAAACCACCTTTTACAACCGCACGTGCGCCATAAGAAATACGTTTACCACCTTCAAGATATTGCTTGATCAGTGGATGTGTTTTCCAACGCTGCATTTCCATAAATGGATACATGTGTGGATTTGTGTATGACAAGTCAACAATCATACCCAACGTCACTTGGTTGTTTTCAGCGTGGTATAACCACCAACCACCTGAAGAACCTGTTTCGCTTAAAGGCCAACCTGCACCGTGCATCACCAAACCTGGTTTGTGCTTAGCAGGATCGATTTCCCAAAGTTCTTTAATACCAATACCGTAATGTTGCGGATCAGCATCTTTATCTAAGTTGAACTGAGCAATCAGACGTTTACCTAAATGACCACGACAGCCTTCAGCAAATAATGTGTATTTCGCATGAAGTTCATAGCCAGGGGTAAAGTTGTGCGTTGGTTCGCCATCTTTACCAATACCCATGTCGCCAGTCTGAATACCTTTCACAGTCCCGTCTTCATGGTAAAGGATTTCAGAAGCGGCAAAACCTGGGAAAATAGACACTTCTAATTCTTCAGCTTTAGCGCCCAACCAACGAACAACGTTACCTAACGAAATAACATAGTTGCCATCGTTATGCATGGTTTTAGGCACCATCCAATGCGGTGCTTCTTGTGATTTTTCATCAGACAATAAGAAGAAGGTTTTATCTTCAGTCACAGGCACATTTAACGGTGCGCCTTGTTCTTTCCAATCTGGGAACAATTCATTCATCGCGCGGGGTTCAAGCACAGCACCCGATAGAATATGCGCACCCACTTCGGAGCCCTTTTCCACGACACAAACGGACAGATCGTTTAGGTTATTTTCAATTGCAAGTTGACGAATTTTAATCGCAGCAGATAGGCCGGCAGGACCTGCACCGACGATAACTACGTCAAACTCCATCGATTCACGTTCGATGTGTTCCATGTAGGACTCCTCATATTTCGGAAGGTGGCATCCATTCAATTCATTTAAATGGTGCTGCCATGAGTGTTCTTAATGCCCAGACACAATTTTTCTATCGTGTCTTTGATATTGTGGGCTAGTATAGTTTTAAACCGAGTTCTAGCCAATTGGCTGAATCATATTATTTTTCCGTCACTAAGGTATTTATTAGGCGGATGAAGCAGCAATTGAACGAAAACCCGACGAAAAAATTCATTAATAGGGATGATAGAAATTTAATGAACATTGCACAATACTTAAAAGATGGACAGTCCGGTCACAAAAGGTCAATCCCTCCATTAGATCAATGGCATCCAAAGCATTGTGGTGCAATGGATTTGAAGGTTTTAGCCAATGGAGAATGGTGGCACGATGGTCAATTGATCAAGCGGCAAGCACTCATTGATCTGTTCTCAACCGTGCTTTGGAAAGAAGATGGGAAATTCTATTTAAAAACCCCTGTGGAACAAATTGAAATACAGGTGGAAGATGAGCCTTTATTTGTCAATCAGGTGGATCACGTTGAGATTGACGCTAAAAACTATATTCAATTCACCACAACCACCCAAGACCTGATTATTGTTGATCAGGAACATCCGATTTTTATGCGTGAATATCAGGGTGAACTACGTCCTTATGTGCATGTTCGTTTTGGTATAAATGCCTTAATTCAACGTGCTGCATTTTTTCATTTAGTCGAGATGGGTGAGCTGCTTGAAAATGAGCAAGGGGAGTCCATTTTAGTGTTACAAAGTGGTGATTTGCACTTGCAATTAGGCACCTGAGGTTTAAGCTTTCCACCTTGTCATTCTGAATCTAAATTAAAGTGACCCTATGACCGCCATTCATCCCATTTACCCCTTAAATGTACCCATGCCAAAAGCGACTGCTGATGCGCCTATTGGGGTATTTGACTCAGGTATTGGTGGTTTGTCTGTTGCGTTGGAAATTGCACGTTATTTACCGAATGAACGGATTGTTTATTTTGCAGATACGGCACATGTCCCTTATGGCCCGCGTCAAGATCAGGACATCCGTGAACTGACTGCACATGCGATTGAGTGGTTATACCGTCAGGGGTGTAAAGTCGCGGTGGTGGCATGCAATACGGCATCGGCATTTAGTTTGGATTATTTGCGTGAACACTACGGTGAAAATTTTCCGATTATTGGCTTGGTTCCAGCCTTAAAACCTGCGGTATTACAGACCAAAAGTAAAACTGTGGCTGTCCTCGCAACGCCTGCGACTTTTCGGGGTAAATTAATCAAAGATGTCATGCAGCGATTTGCTGAACCTGCAGGGGTGCAAGTTTTGTCAGTGACTTCTTTGGAATTGGTGCCCTTTGTTGAAGCGGGGGCGCAAATGACTGAGCCTTGCCTGCAGACATTAACTGAGATATTACAGCCAGTTGTAGATGCAGGTGCAGATTATTTAGTGCTTGGATGTACGCATTACCCCTTCCTAAAATCGGCAATTCAGTATATTTTTGGTCAGAAGCTGACATTAATTGACTCAGGATTTGCGGTTGCACGACAAACAGCCCAAATTTTGATTAAAAATGAGTTATTATTTGAGCATAACCGCCAAGATTCACTGCGTATCGAATGTTATGTCAGTGGAAATAATGCGGAAAACTTAACACCTGTGGTAGCACGCTTAATTCAAGATGATCAAATCACTTGGAAAATCTGCAATATTCAGGCGGCAAGTTTAGAATTTTAATCATTGTGATTGAACGATTTTAGATAAAACAATTTAAATCTATTTGGGGTAGTCATGCTGTATGTTTCAGCAACCACTTTTTTGAGTGCTGGATATAGCGTGCAACGGGAAGAGGATCTCTAATGCTCGATAAGCGTTATCAAGTATTCATTTCCACATCTGGCAGTGAAATGCAGCCAGAACGGATCATTTTGGCTCAGACGCTTGTAGGGATGGGTTTTTTCTCTTGGGGGTTGGAACAGCGCACACCATTAAGTACGGCTTTTGCGCGTCGTCAAATTGATGACTGTGATTATGTGGTGATCTTACTGGGTAGTCAGTATGGCGAGCAGTCTGTTTCAGGTGTGGGTTATATGCACCTTGAATATATTTATGCAGTGACGAAACAAAAGCCGGTCATTGTGTTTATGCATGAAGATCCAAATTCACGTGATCTTTCTTTGCATGATGAAAAGCCTGAGCTACGTGAAAAATTCAAAGACTTTCGTAAGCTATTGCAAAATGAAGTGGATCAAGTCTTTAGCTATCGAACCTTGCGTGATTTAGAAATGGCAGTGCGATTGAACATGCCGCAAATGCTAGAGCGCTATCCTGTTTCAGGTTGGGTTCGTCCGCAAAATACCCAAGCTTTGCATGATGAAATTGATCGCTTAAAAGCCCAGTTAGTTCAACTCGAAACAGAATCAGGAAAACGAGAAGTCGACCCATTCCTGAGCTTACCGAAAGTGTCTATGCATGAAGTGTTCTCTTTTGAATATCGCATGCATGCCTATCAAGACGGCAATTTTAAAGAGCTGAAAGTTCAGAAAAAAATGACGTGGGCACAGTTACTTTCGATTTTAGGTTCAACTTTTGTCAATCCGACCCCTGAAGAATTCTTCTCTAAACGCATGAATGAATTTCTAAACGAAACAGGTTTGGAAGATGCCCGCGTTGAAATGCCTCGTGCGCATGCGGTTGCTCGTGCTCAGGTGAATATTCGGGCTTTGCATAGTATCAAGAGTCAAATGCGTCAAAATGATTGGATCATTCCAAATGGACGTGATGACCGTCAACGCATGTTGTGGCAAGTGACCTCGAAAGGTCAAAAACTACTGGAAAGTAATTTGTTGGATAATGATCGGGTTTTCCAATTTAAAACTGTATATTAATCTGTTTTATAAAATAGATAAAAAGCTGCTACATTAGCGTCATTCAAATTGATGGAAAAAGTGTAATGTTGTCTGCCGAAAAAGCTAAAGTCACCATTATTCTGGCGAACTTAGGCACGCCTGATGCGCCAACTGTGCCCGCAGTGCGTCGTTTTCTGCAACAGTTTTTGTCAGATCAGCGGGTGATTGAAATTCCAAAACCGATTTGGCAATTGATTTTGCGTTTGTTCATTTTGCCATTTCGACCAAAGCGTGTGGCGCATGCCTATGAAATGGTTTGGGGCAATGATTCGCCTATGCGTGAAATATTGTTGGCGCAAGTTGACGCTGTAAAAGCACATTTAACTCAAGCGTATCCAGAATTTGAACTGAAGGTGGTTCCTGCCATGACCTATGGCAATCCAGGCATTCAAGCAGCTTTAGATCAATTGGCACAGCAGCCACAAGACCACATCGTCCTGTTTCCACTATTCCCACAATATTCAGCAACATCGACTGCACCGCTATATGATGCGATCGCACAATGGATTCCGCAGCAACGCAATTTGCCGGGCTTGAGTATTATTCGTGATTACTATCAGCACCCGCTATTTATTCAAGCTTTAGCGCAAAGTGTGCGTGATTATCAAGCGGAGCATGGGGTCGCGGATAAGTTATTGATGTCTTTTCATGGCATTCCACAGCCTTATGCAGACAAGGGTGATCCCTATGCTGACCGTTGCCGTGTAACAGGACATTTAGTCGCGCAAGCGCTTGGTTTAACTGAAGATCAATATGAAATCAGTTTCCAATCTCGCTTTGGTAAGCAAGAATGGGTGAAACCTTATACTGATGCCACTTTGGACGCATGGGGCAAACAAGGCGTGAAATCGGTACAGGTTATGAGCCCTGCATTTTCAGCGGATTGTTTGGAAACGCTAGAAGAGTTGGCGCTGCAAAATGCTGAAATTTTCCAAGCTGCAGGCGGTGGTGAATATGGTTATATTCCTGCATTAAACGCGCGGGATGATCATGTCGCATTGCTCAATTTATTACTTCAAGCTAATCTTGATGCCTTAAAGCAAACATTAGCCCATTCATCGCCTTGAGGTTTTCGCCCTATGTTGCAAGTTAAAATCGTGCCCGTTACGGCATTTCAACAAAACTGTTCCATTGTTTGGGACTCTGAGTCGAAAGAAGCGGTCTTGATTGATGCAGGGGGAGAGCCTGAAAAATTAAAAGCCGAAGTTGAAGCGCTCGGTTTAACGGTCAAAGCCTTGTGGTTAACGCATGGCCATTTAGACCATGCAGGTGCGGTTGGGGCATTAACCCAAGCTTGGAATGTTCCAGTGATTGGCCCGCATAAAGAAGATGCGTTTTGGTTGGACATGATTCAGGAGGTTTCTGCGAAATACGGTTTCCCGATCCCTGACAATGTCCATGTGACCCAATGGTTGGAAGGCGGCGAAACCTTGAAGCTGGGTGCAGAAGAGTTTGAAGTTCGTTTTGCACCGGGGCATACACCAGGTCATGTCATGTTCTATAACGCAAAATATGCCGTGCTTTGGACGGGGGATGTGTTATTTAAAGGCTCGATAGGCCGGACAGATTTTCCACGCGGTAACCATCAACAATTACTCGACTCCATTCAGCGTGAATGTTTTAGCTTGCCGGATGACACGCAGTTTATTTCAGGGCATGGTCCAATGAGTACCATTGGTTATGAAAAACAACATAATCCTTTCGTTGCTGGTAAAGCGGGTTAAGCAACTAGATTGAGAAACTTAAATTAACAAAACAGGAATCCAAACGGATTCCTGTTTTATTTACCTAAATAATAGGGTTATGCACTTGAGTCCTTAGAATTGGTCTTCTTCACGGCCACCATCGGCCTGAGGTGCATCTTGTGTCGGCAGACGATATTCATCATTGGCCCATGCACCGAGATCAATCAATTTACAACGATCTGAGCAAAACGGGCGATATTCATTATTTTCCCAAGTCGTCAATGCGCCGCAGCGTGGACAATTCATGGTGGTGGGCATGCTTAACTCCAGCAAAAACGGATGATTCAATTAGGCAAATACAGTCGCAGTTGTTAGACTTATGCCGTTCTGTTTAGTTTGATCTGTTTATGCCTATTCGTCAATTTCAAGCGCAGCGTATGCGAGCTCCCCGTGATTTTCAGCCGATTGATTCCACGCCGATTTGTGTGGAAATTGGGGCTGGTAAAGGTAAACATGCATTATTGTTTTCAGCCAATCACCCTGAATTTCAATTGATTGCTGTTGAGCGGACACGTGAAAAATTTGTGGCAATGCAAAAGCAGCATCAACTTGAAGGGCAAAGCAATTTAGCTCCAATTCATGCTGATGCATTGCCTTGGGTAGTACATGCCTTACATCCTGCGCAAGTACAGCAATTCTTTATTTTGTATCCAAACCCTGAACCGCATAATCCTGCACAGCGCTGGTTAAATATGCCGTTTTTTGAATTTTTATTGTCGCGTTTGCAGCCGGGTGGTCAGATTACCTTGGCCAGTAATATTCCTGAATATATTGAGGAAGCGCAGCAGCAGTTAATCGATGTTTGGAAGCTACCTTTTGTCAAAGAACGCATTGCAGAGACTTCAGCACGTACACACTTTGAGATTAAATATCTAGAACGTGGTGAGTTGTGCCAACAATTATTGGTGACTAAACCCGCTGGCTATACCACACGTTTTGATGATTTTCAGCCGCTACAAGGCAAGCAACCCACCGAAGCATCTGCGGAATAATTGGGCATGACTCAGCGTATTGCAATCATTGGGGCAGGTCCTGCGGGATTGATGGCGGCGGAAGTGCTTAGCCAATTTGACTATGACATTCATGTTTATGAGCAAAAACCATCGGCAGCCCGTAAATTTTTAATGGCTGGCAAGACGGGGCTGAATATTTCGCATGCAGAACCCGTTGAACAATTTGTGCAGCGCTATGATCAAGTGGAATGGCTGAGCCCATGGGTTAAGCAGTGGGATGCAGCATGGATTCAACAGTGGATGATGGGGCTGGGCATTGAAACCTATATTGGTTCATCAGGTCGGGTCTTTCCTATTGAAATGAAAGCTGCGCCTTTGCTGCGAGCCTGGTTAAAACGTCTTAGTCTAGACGGGGTGCAGTTTCATTATCGACATCAAGTTTTGGACTTACAGTCCAATCAGCTAACGATTCAAAACCTTGTTGATGAATCAAGTCAAGTGCTTGGCTTTGATGCGATTATTATGGCATGTGGCGCAGTGTCTTGGTCACGTTTAGGCAGTGATGGCGCATGGCAAAAATGGCTGCAGCCTGAGAGCATTGAAACTTTTCAAGCCAGTAATGCTGGCGTGGAACGCGCTTGGTCGAAGTTTATGCAGCCTGTGTTTGGACAGCCCTTAAAGCGAGTCAATGCATGGGTCGATCAAGCCGAGCCGACCCAAGGCGATATCATCATTTCACACTATGGGCTGGAAAGTGGATTGATCTACAAACAAGTTCGAGCACTGCGTCAACAGGTGAAATCTGCTCAGCCCATGCAGCTGACTTTGGACTTATTGCCAGATCAAAGTGTTGAGCAATTGGCAAAGAAACTACAGCCTTCGAAAAAGCAGTCTTTAACCAATGTTTGGCGTAAAGCCGGTTTAGATGCGGCGAAAGCTGCGCTGGTCCGTGAACTGGTGGATAAATCTTTTTGGCATGAGCCGGCCTTACTAGCAGCGAAAATTAAACATTTAGATATTCAACTTGACGGATTTCGCCCGATAGATGAGGCGATTAGCTGCGCAGGTGGTGTGAAGCGTTCAGTCCTAAATGATGGCTTACAATTGAAGAGCAATCCTGCAGTATTTGCTTGCGGTGAAATGTTGGATTGGGATGCGCCTACTGGAGGCTATTTACTAACAGCCTGCCTTGCAACCGGTCGAGCAGCGGGTGAAGGGGTTCAAAACTATCTGGTTTCTTTGCAGAACTAAGCGCTTCAAATTGTCACAATCTTGCTGAGGAGTTGTGATATTTTGAGATGAAATTCTTCTAAGAAAGACCACTATGCGCGTACAAGAACAATATACCGGAAGCTGCTTGTGTGGAGCGGTTTGTTATGAGATCAATGGTCCGGTCGGTGAGATCATGCAATGCCATTGTTCTCGGTGCCGCAAAGCCAATGGTACAGCATTTGCGACCAATGCCCCGATTGCTAAAGCAGATTTTAAAATTGTAGCCGGTGAGCAGTTTCTGAAACAGTATGCGTCTACCGCTACCACACAGCGCTGTTTTTGTAGTGAGTGTGGTTCGCCGATCATCAGTATAAAGGCTGAAACGCCTGATTATTACCGCTTACGTATAGGCACCTTAGATACACCTCTGACGCAGAAACCAACCTGTCATATCTTTGTCGCATCCAAAGCAGAATGGGATGATATCGCAGGTGATTTACCACAATATGCTGAACGACCATAGCGAAAATCAAGATTGAGCAATCACATCAAGGGCAGGTTTGCACCCTTGATGTTAAGTAATAAGCTCGTATCGCTCTCTCATTCATCCAAGTTGAATTTGGGTGAATAGATTGCAACAGGGTTGGAAGATTAAGGCTGTCGAGTTTTTTGTAGTTCAGGATATTGTTCCTGCCAATGTCCCAATTGTTCTTGAGCATGAATAAACTGACCGAGACCTTTGACACTATCACTAGGATTTTTTAACTCGCCATCGGCTGCTTGATTTTTCTCACGATAAATTTGTGATTGATTGTCCCAGTACTGATACATCAAGCCTTGAATATAACGGCCTTGCTCAGTTTTCATTTCGAGTTCTTTGAGCATATTCAGCGCCGACTGGATGTTGTCACGCTTACGCTGTGTAGCAAATTCATCGGTGAGTTTTCCTTCCTCACGCAGTTTCATCAGCTCATCTTCCATCTCATCGCTAATTTGACTAAAGCTCTCGTCATATTGTGTCAGTAGCGTTAAGTCGTGTAGATCATCTGGGGTCTTGGCAAAGTTTTTAATAGGATCACTATTCAGCTCTTTCATGATTTGATCATCGGAACTGATTTCACTATTTTGTTCCACCGTTTTTGATGATTTTTCACATGCAGTGAGTCCTAGCACCGTACCCATGAGGAAGATGACACTGAGTTTCTTTAAAGAGATTGGCAAGAGCATAATCGTGTCCTAATATGTTTTTCTAAAGATATAGACATGCGTGATATAGGGGAAATCAATGAAATCCTGTGCAGTCTTTTGGGTTGATTCAGCCACGATATTTTCAAATTGTTGTTTCAGTTTTTGTTGTTCATCCGGGCTTAATGCTGCAATAAAACTGGTGGACAATAATCGTTTGGAAACCACGTGTTCCACTGTACCATGATGCAATTGTTGAAAGGTGGTTTCGGCAATTAATTTAAATGTTTGCTGCTGTGCAAACACTTTTTGCCATTGCCCACTATGATAACGTGGTGTGTCACCTTCGAGCTCACTCAAGACATCAGCGAGTTGTTTGACCCAATTGACTTGAATATCACGTTGGTTCCAAATCAATACAAGATCCCCATTGGGAACTAAGATACGACTGATTTCATTGAGGGTTTCAGGGGTGGCAAACCAATGAAAAGATTGGGCACAAAATACCGCTGCCACAGAATGATCATGCAGTGGAATCTGATCACTTTGGGCGGCTAAAGTTGCAATATGCGGATGTTTTTTCTGCAATTGTTGCAGCATTTCATGCACAGGTTCGATCGCGGTGATATTTTCACTGAGTGGGCGAATATACTCGAGAAATTTGCCTGTACCTGAGCCTAAGTCCACCAGATGGGCTTGAGGGGCTAAAGCTAAATGTTGTTGTAGCCACGCACTGATTTCAATCGGGTAGTCAGGACGGGCTTGTTGATAGAGTTCAGCTGCAGAGCTAAAGCCTTGTTGTGCGGCAGGATGTATTGAATGTGTCATATTCTGCACTTTTTAATCTGTATGGCCTCTATAAAATAGCATATTCGGAACAAGATAAACTTTGAATGCAACAAGGAAGGAAAAGCGTGACGCAACAAGGACTGGAGCAAAGCACAATGGAAAAGCACATCATTTTTGAAGATGATCAAATTCGTGTCATTTTTCAGCCTGGCAATTCTCGTGAGCTTATTTTCTCCTTCGGTGATTTGATTACCCGTGCCAAGGGTTTGAGCATCAATGCCGAGAAGTCTTTGCAAAAATATGATTTTAATGTGATCGGTGTGATGCCGAAACAAAAATCGTGGTTTCCAGCATCGTCAATGCAACCGATGTATCAAGCCATCAAGCCGATCCTCGAACAATTTGAGATGCGTATTGCCTATGGTGGTTCCATGGGCGGCTATGCTGCCATTAAGTATGCCAATTTATTTGGATTCCATCGTGTGGTCAGTATGGTGCCGCAGTACTCCATAGACCCTGAAGACATTGTCGATACACGCTATGGCATGTTCTTTCAACCTAATCTGCATGCCAATATGCGGGTGCTTGCTGAAGACGTATCGACTACACGTGAATATATCGTGGTGTATGATCCTTATTGTCCAGAAGATCGCGCTCACTTTGAAAAACTACAGGCTTTAATTCCGCATGTGCATGTGTTACATCTGCCGTTTACAGGGCATGATGCCATTGCAGTGTTGGCGAGTTCTGAACTGTTAAATGATTTCTTGAGACATCCTTTTGATGCGCCGTATTTTTATCAAAAAATGCGTCGGGTTAAGAAAAACAGCAAATTTTATTATCGAAAAGTTATCGAAAATTTACTGACTCGCCATCGAGATGCCTTGGGTGAAATTTTAAAAAGCAATTCGTTTCAGCTTGATCCACAATTTTTTGATGCCAAACAAAAACAGACCTTATTACGGGTATTGTTTAATAACAAACAAGTCAGTGAGCAAGATCTGCAAAAGTTGGGAATCACGACCTTTTTACCTCAGGAAAATCGTAGCCTGTTACTCGACCAGTTTGATCATGGTTTAGTGTTTAACGTGATTAGCCAAAAAATTGAAAGCTATGCAGCCGGTGTGATTGCGCTGAATCACAAGTTTTTGATTCCTTTGCAGCCGAAGGGCACAGGCCTGGTATACGTACAAGTCCAAGATGAGCGTTACATGGTGGTGATGAATGACCGTCAGGTAATGAAATTGGTCTTAGCTCAAGATGAGCTTGCGACTGGTATGCATCCGATTTTAATGCAGAAATATGTGGGCTATTACACGCTGAACTATAAAGAACTGCGTTTGAGTAGTGATGAATTTGGTCAAGTCTTCTTTGTGGAAAATGCCGATGCATCTTGTCAGTTCGTGGTGCAACCCGAACAAATTTAAGCTCGACATTGGGTTGAAAATCCAAAGCTTGCTAATTTGTAGGAAGAGATTATGATGAGAGAAAGGCAGTATAAAAAACAATCATACTGCCCAAAACATCATAAGGAATATGAGGGGTATCAGTATGCATTCAACACAGATGCTTGCTGTATTATTCATCTTAGTGCTGACCATGGGTTCAGCCTATGTACAGGGGGTTAGTTCAAGCATACTGATTTTTAGCAGCAGTATGTTGTTACTTACGATACTGACCATTTATGTCATACTCAAAATTCGAAATTCACTGCAACATCATCTCGATAAACCCGCGAAATAGCGGGTTTTTTATATGCTGTTCGATTGTACTTTGGTGCATCACAGGTTTTAATCACTCACAATCAAATCTTTATAATCGGCCAGAAGGGAAGCAGCCATGAAAGCGGTATTTCTAGATTATCAGTCTCTAGATAAACAGGACTTAGATTTTAGCGGACTAGAAGCACAGTTTGATGAATTGATACTCTATCCCGCAACAACGGCTGCAGAGGTTGCTCAGCGCATACAAGGGGCTGATGTGATTATCAGCAATAAAGTACACATCAATGCTGAGCACATGCAGCTCAATCCGCAATTAAAACTGATCTTGATTTCTGCTACTGGCACCAATAATGTTGACCTTGTACACGCACAGCAACAAGACATCGTGGTGTGTAATTGCCAAGCTTATGGCACCGCTGCGGTCGCACAGCATACCTTGATGTTAATGTTGAACTTGGCGACATCATTTCGACAGTATGATCGGGCGGTCCAACAGGGAGATTGGCAAAAAGCGGATCAGTTCTGCTTACTGGATTTTCCAATTATTGAGTTGGCTGGTAAGACTTTGGGGATTGTCGGCTATGGCGAATTGGGGCAAGCCGTGGCACATTTGGCTAAAGCTTTTGGCATGAAAATTATGATTGGTGCGCTACCGAATCGCCCCATGGCGGCTGAGCGAGTGGTATTTTCTGAGATGCTAGCGCAGGTCGATTTTCTGAGTTTGCATTGTCCTTTAACCGAGGAAACTCGTGATTTACTCAATCATGAAAGCTTGGCTCAAATGAAAGCATCGGCCTTTGTGATCAATTGTGCACGAGGTGGTGTTGTCAATGAATCGGCATTAGCTGAGGCATTAAAATTAGGGAGGATCGCAGGCGCAGCAACCGATGTCTTGACGGTTGAGCCACCAAAGCAGGGCAATGTGTTGCTCGACCCAAGTATTCCAAATTTAATCATTACCCCACATAGTGCATGGGGAAGCGTCGATGCGCGACAACGCATTGTGCAGCAATTGGTGGAAAATGTAGAGGCCTTTAAAGCGGGGATGGTTATTCGACAGGTCAATTAAAATCGAGTTTAAGGAATATTATTTTTGAACAAAGCTCCGTATAAATAGGAATGTCTATGCAGGTCGATCTTGCCAATAAAAAAAGTTTAAGAATATTTTGCATGCTGATTCTTTTTACCGCATGCATCACTTGGGCATGGTGCAGTTATGTACTAAATATCAGTGAAAATTATTTATTCCAGAATCCTGATTTTGAAGTTCATAAATTCATGCCGACCTTACAAGTTGTGCTGGTTTCGGTATTTTTTATTGCGCATTTCGTCTTAGCGCTTATTGATTTTTTGAATCTCTATTGGTATTGGGGGCTATGGCTTGTTGTAGTGCCTATTATTGTGGGACAGGTCTATTTTTCTGTCTTTGGAGAGGTTGCGCATATTGATCGTTTATCAGTCTGGGTTGACTATCCATTTTGCCTGTTGATGCTTATTCAAATTTGTACAGCATCGTTTGTACGTAGGGGATATCTCAAGCCTACTGCTTAATGCATTAATGCTTAATTTAATAGTTAAATTTCAGCATTTTTTCAAAAATTTAGCATTGAAGTGATGTTTGATCCGCTCAAATTCAAGTTCAGTCTTGATACTGTTTGGCATCATGATTCGTAAATAACTTTTTTCGAGTTTAAAAGGATCTTTGGTATTGGGTACAGGATTAAAGCCTCCATTTGGGTAGATCAAATTTGTCTCATAGGCACGTAAAATCTGATCATTGTGAAAATAGAAACTTGTTAGGGATTGATTGGATTCACCAAAAACATAGAGGTTTATTTTGCATTGACCATCGAGTTGATACAGTGTCGCTTCATTGCCTTCAGTCGATTTGTATTCTTCGTCATCTAGCATCTCTAAGGTTTGTAATAATTTACCTTCGGCATCATGGTTATATTGGTGAGAATTGTACAATTGGGGAAAAATGGCCTGCAACTGTGGATAACTTTTTAACAATTGTGGAAAACGTTGTAAGCCAATCAAAGAGCCAACGCAGAGCAGAATACCAAGCAAGATACCAAATAAAATTCGCATTTTTTTCTCATTAATTCATTGTTTTTATAGGCATAGGTCAAAGACCAACAGCATTCAATTTTGGTTTTAAAAAAGCCCAACCAAAGTTGAGCTTTTAAATGTGGTGTTAAATTATAAATCAGTCACTGGATACGTCGTAGACGTCGAACTCGATGGATAACTACTTTGTGGATATTGATTGTTATTTTGTCCCGCATTGTTGCTTGGAGCCGTATTAATCGTGTTGCCTGAAGACGGTTCACTCAACGACTGTTGGCTGATGGGCGCAGGTTGGCTGGTTTTGCCTGTGATATTTTCACGGGTTTGCTTCAATTTTTCATTGACGTTTTGGGTGGCTTGCTGTGCGCCCTGATCAACCTGTTGTACTGTATTTTGTGTAGCTGTTTTCGTATTGTCCCAAGCTTGGTCAACCGAAGGCTTAATTTTAGAAATTCCACGTTCAGTCATTTCACCAATATTTTTAGCAGCACCGACCACGCCTTCTTGGGCTTTATAGGCCCACACATGCAATAAATTTGGATTGTCGCCATAAGGGCTCACAGGCTTTTTCGCTTGTTGCTCAGTACTTTGCGCTGCTGTTTTTTCTTGTGCCCAAAGCATGGGTGTCATGAATATTAAGCTTATGCATAACGTTGCTTTTAATGAAATCTTCACAGCTTCACCTCTGAATTTTATAGATTTTCTATCTGATGAATGGTTTTAATGCATTATAGGAAAAATTGCAGCGAAAAAAACTTGCCGTAGCAAAATCAATACAGCAAATGACAGCTTTGTACACGGTTGTATTTTGATGAAGGCAAAAAAAGGCCCACCGAAGGGTGAGCCTACTCTCTGGAGGAGAGGGTATGAAAGCCAGTTTACTTATTTGTGAGCGCCTAAGCTGGCCTCGTGTGAGCTATGTACTTCAGCTTGTGCCACAGGCGTTTGCAACTGCACATTGCTACTGCCACTCACATTGGCTTCTTGACCTTTTTGGAAATTCGCTTTGGTTTGTTGCCATTTTTCACTGGAAAATTGGCGACCTTCCTGAGCTTTTTCACCTAAATAGCTCTTGGTTTGATCAACTTTGTTGTCGACATTGCTTTTACGTTCATCAAGTTTTGCTTTGTCTTTTGCAGCTTTTTTATCGAGCTGTGCTTTGCGCTCATCAAGCTTAGCTTTATTTTGCTCAGCCTTGGCATCGATCTTGGCTTTCGCTGCATCTGACTTTTCATCTTTAGACTGTTTTAGGTCAGCCCATTTATTTTTTGCATCTTGCTTTTTGTCAGCACTGAATTCTTTGGTGTCTTGCCATTTTTCTTGGGTGAATGTTTTGGTCTTATCGACGCCTTTTTCAATTTTGTCACCGGCTGTATGCGCAGACTGATTAATGTCTTGTTTTAGATTTTGCAGTACAGACGGTTGTTGTGTTTCAACTTTCGCATTGGCTTCTACTGCGGTGTTCGCAAATAGTGGGGTGGTTGCGAATAATGCTGCGGTGATCAGTGTTGTTTTAAATAAAGGTTTCATCTTTGCATTTGTCCTCTTTTATTGAACGCTGCTGTTGCACTCAGCATTTGCGCTTTTGGAGCAGAGGACATCTTAAGAGTAAAAAAAAGCAAAAAGTGGTTTTGTGCGATAAGTCACACAATGCGATAACAGCTCAGATACGCGGAAGTTTGAAATGTGGAAACTTAGTTAAGTTAACGTAGTATTGTAATTTTATGAAAATACAGTGGCTTATATGTGATTTGCGCGTTGCTGTGGTGTGGTTCTAGTTACGATTTTCATCATAAAAAATAATGGGTTTGAACGGATTATAGTTCAAGATTCAAGGAAAAATGAAACCATACCCCCATTTGGAGATATGGTTTTTATCATTTATTCACATTGTGTAAGTGCATCTTTTGCAAAATGACCGCGTAATGCAAGGAAGTTCTTTTGTACATCCGCAGCATTTAAATCAAAATTGTGTGCTGAACTTGTGCCGTCTTTAGCAAAGGTTGCTGTACCACCTGAAATCAGGGTTAAGCCTTTAAATGACCATTGTTCAACCGATTTTGCTTCTTCTAAATTGCCTGTAAATTCAATCACGCATTTATCTACAAATTTAGTCAGTTTTGCTTTGTTATCTGTGGTATCTGGGTAGACATCAATGTTTTGAACCTCTTGTAATACACCTGTTTCAAGTTGTGGAATCGTTGGTGCAGATGTACATGCAGAAAGTGTTAGACCCGCAAGACCAGTCAAAAGGAATGCTTTCAATTTCATAAGTTTCATTCTTGTTGAGTGTTGTTGGATTGAGTATAGGGAATTGGTGAATTATTGGCTATAGGCTTAAGGTTCTAGTCTAAGATATTCATGCTATTCGATTTTACGGATCGGTAGATCTATCTGATTTTGTTTTTTATATTGGATGTATAGTAATGCCAGAATGATGATTGTATAGGTAGAAAAATAAAATCAAAAGTTGCGCTCAGCTCCTGAAAATATTAAAAATTCAGCTATGATTGGCGGGAGCATAGCAATCATGATGTATTCGATGACGGAGAGAGGTTCTTTGTTTTTATATTGAGCTTGTTTTGTGCTTACTGCTCTAAAGGTTTTTGTATTTTCAAATCTTAAGTGAGTAATTTTTATTTAAAGGGTTTTGATTGATTTATTTAAACGTGAGAATAATGTCGTGTTTGTAAGCTGAGCAATTGGGGTTTTAGATGATTTAAATCCTCATTTAATCCATATTTTTTAGCTAAAGGATCAACTAATGTTCTGACATCATGAACTCTATAAGTATGCTGAACATTCATTGATTGCGAAAAGGATTTGAGTTGTTGTCTTCTAGATACGCTGGAACAAGAATAGCGTCTAAATTTTTCTAGTAAGAAAACAAGACGGCGTTTCTCTAGTCTATTTAGATGTAATGTAACGGACGGTAGAAATTCTGAATACAGTAATGCTTCAGCCACAGGTCGAACCTCCTCAAATGTGGCAGAGGTTAGGGGCTGCTTTAATAGTTTTTTCAAAGCATTTTCAAATTCTACTTGATCCATACAATTAATCTCTGAGTTCTGACAAGATCGAAATCATGTATCTGATGTTGGATTCTAACTGTTGCGGAGTTGCATAGTAATCCATAGCATTATTCGCTGATTTTTCAAATTCTTCAAGAGTGAATTTATTTCTAAGAAATAGCTCTTTAATATCTTCTATATCGCGATCAGATAGACGAGCTAACTTGGAAACGGCTAGGTCTAGACCAGAAACTAAGTAAACCTCAACCACATGTTCTGTTACGAGAGGAATTATACGTTCATCGTAGTCAGGATCAATAGAAGCTAAGCTAGTATTGAATCCGCGGTCAAATTCTAAATTGGTTTCAAGATTATGGTTATCTAAATATTCGATATCATTTCCTTCTAGGAATAAATAAATTTCATCTTTCTTTAACTCTTTGATAGCTTCTATGTGTGCATCAATATCATTACTACCTCGAGCATTAGTGTGAATATGAAAAGCACATCCACCAAAAATAAATGCTTTGACTGCACCATGAGGTAAATCAGAATGGTTTTCTAGGATCCAATTTTCGAGCTCTGAGAAGAGCTCGAAAATTGCTAGAGCAATTGGAGAATCGCTATAGATTGTCATATTAGTGCTGTAACACTGAAATATCCGCAACTGCTGTAAATAAGCCACGCAACTGTGCAAGCATACATAAACGGTTTGCTTTCAGGTCTGCATCATCTGCCATCACCATCACACCGTCAAAGAACGCATTGACTGGCGCACGAAGTGCAGCAAGTGCAGAAAGGGCAGCAGTGTAGTCCTTCGCAGCAAATAATGGCTCAACTACAGGTGTGATTTTTGCAAGTTCAGCGAACAATGCTTTTTCAGCATCTTCAACTAAGTTTGCTTCAACGACATTTCCTTCAGGAGCAGCTTCTTTTGCAAGAATGTTTGCAACACGTTTGTTTGCAGCAGCAAGCGCAGCAGCTTCAGGTAAGTCACGGAAATGATTTACCGCATTTACACGTTTATCAAAATCAAGTGGCGATTTTGGAGAAAGTGCTTGAACAGCTTGAATCACATCTACAGCCACGCCTTGGTCTTCGTATTTCGCACGGTAACGACCTTCAAGGAATGCAACTGCATCCGCCAAAGTTTTATCGTGATCTTTAATCACATCGCCATAAGCAGCAAGTGCAAGTTTGATTAGATCTTCAATCGAAACATCTAAATCATTTTCAGTCACAAGACGCAAGATACCAATGGCTGAACGGCGTAGTGCAAACGGGTCTTTAGAACCTGTAGGCGCCTGACCAATACCAAAAATACCTGTCAATGTATCTAAACGGTCAGCAAGCGCAAGCGTTGTACCGGTCTTGGTTTTTGGTAAAACGTCACCTGCAAATTTAGGTAAGTATTGTTCACCTAAAGATTCAGCAACTTCATCATTTTCGCCTTCAATACGTGCGTAGTAAGTACCCGCAATACCTTGAAGCTCAGGGAACTCACCCACAAGTTCAGAAGTTAAGTCGCATTTTGCAAGGAGTGCAGCTTTTTCAGCATCTGCAGGGTTCGCACCTGTGATAGCCGACAAAGCCACAGCCAATTTAGCAATACGTTCAGACTTGTTCCAAAGGGTACCCAATTCAGCTTGGAATACCATATTTGCAAGTTTCTCTTTACGAGATGCAAGTGGTTGCTTTTGGTCTTGTAAGAAGAAGAATTCAGCATCTGACAAACGCGGACGTACAACTTTTTCATTACCTTCAATAATTTGAGACGGATCTTTCGACTCAATGTTTGACACGGTAATGAAGTAAGGT
Organism: Acinetobacter sp. YH12142; assembly: GCF_013418435.1. NCBI lineage: Bacteria > Pseudomonadati > Pseudomonadota > Gammaproteobacteria > Moraxellales > Moraxellaceae > Acinetobacter > Acinetobacter sp. YH12142. The sequence goes on from NZ_VPCB01000001.1 coordinate 322,501, forward strand.
TGAAGTTTATTGTCGCTATTCACTAAGCAGAAGTACTTTTGGTTGTCCTGCATCGTCGTGATGAGTGCTTCTTGAGGAACAGCAAGGAAACGTTCTTCGAAGCTTGCACGAAGAGCAACAGGCCATTCAACCAAAGCAGTTACTTCGTCACGAAGGTCGCTAGGGACAATCGCAATGGCATTCACTTCATCCGCCAAAGCTTTCACTTGTTGGTCGATGATCGCTTGGCGCTCTTCAAAGTTTGCAATCACTTTTGCAGTACGAAGGGCATCAAGATAAGCATCGGCATTTGCAAGTGTAATTGCTTCAGGAGCATGGAAACGGTGACCATAAGTCACGTTACCTGCTTGGTGATCCTGAATCGTTGCTTCAATCACATCACTGTCTTTCAACAACACAACCCATTTAACAGGACGTACAAATTCAGTACGGCTTGCAGCAGAACGCATGCGCTTTGCAATTGGTAAGTTGTCTAAAGCGGCTTGTAAAATTTGTGGAAGTAAAACATCAAGGCTTTGACCTTTTACATCTTTTAAGTAGCACACTTTTTCAACTTTACCTGCTTGGAAAGTTGATACTTGATCAACCGTGATGCCTTGACCGCGCATAAAGCCTTCAAGTGCTTTAGTCGGTTTGCCTTCGGCATCAAACGCTGCTTGTTTCGCAGGGCCATCAAAACGTTTTTGTGTGTCGGCTTGCGCAGCATCGACATTCACAATTTTAAGTGCAAGGCGGCGTGGTGCTGCATAAGCTTCGATTGAATCGAATGCTAGACCTGTGTCTTTTAAACCTTTTACCGTTTCTGCATGTAGCGCATCACGTAATTTTTTTAAGCTTTTTGGTGGAAGTTCTTCGCAGCCTAATTCGAACAATACTGTATGTTTAGACATTATTTGCTCTCCTTAGATTCTACTTTTGCTTCCGCTTCAACTTGAGCTTTGAGTTGAGCAAGGACTTCGTCACGTAAAGCAGGTTCTGCCATCGGGAAGCCAAGCTTCGCACGCGCAGCGACATAGCTTTGTGCAATAGCACGAGCCAATGTACGTACACGTAAAATATAACGTTGACGTTCAGTTACTGAAATTGCGCCACGTGCATCAAGCAAGTTAAAGCTATGCGATGCTTTAATCACTTGCTCGTAAGCAGGAAGTGGAAGTTCCGCTTCCATTAAACGAGTCGCTTCCGCTTCATAGAAGTCGAAGAGTTCAAACATTTTTTCAACGTTGGCATATTCGAAGTTATAGGTTGATTGTTCAACTTCGTTTTGGTGGAACACGTCGCCATAGGTCACTGTACCAAACTGACCTTTGGTCCAAACCAAATCGTAAACAGAGTCTACACCTTGGAGGTACATCGCTAGACGTTCTAGACCGTAAGTGATTTCACCTGTCACAGGGTAGCACTCAACACCACCGACTTGTTGGAAGTAAGTGAACTGAGTCACTTCCATGCCGTTTAACCAAACTTCCCAACCTAAGCCCCATGCGCCAAGTGTTGGAGATTCCCAGTTGTCTTCCACGAAACGAATGTCGTGAACAAGGGTATCAATACCAATGGCTTTTAATGAATCTAAGTACAACTGTTGGATGTTGTCTGGGTTTGGTTTCAGCACCACTTGGAATTGGTAGTAGTGTTGTAGGCGGTTTGGGTTCTCACCATAACGGCCATCTTTCGGACGGCGAGATGGCTGAACATAAGCAGCATTCCAAGTTTCAGGGCCTAAGGCACGTAGGAAAGTTGCAGTGTGGAATGTACCCGCACCCATTTCCATATCGTATGGTTGAAGAATTACACAGCCTTGTTCAGCCCAGTAGTTTTGTAAGGCAAGAATTAAGCCTTGGAAGGTATCAATATGCGATATGGCGCGACTCATGGTCATCCACTTAAAATTAGATAAAAATTGTGCTCAATTATAAGGATTTTGGGGGTGTGTGGCAAAGGTTTCGCGTGAACAAGTGGGCTTTTAATGCCAGATAGAATAAAGGCACTGCGGGTTTTAAATGAAGCTGAGTATTTATTGGTAAGAATGGTAGCAATAAGAAAGCTTCATCAGTGATACTGTTGTTAACGATGATCATGCTATAAAAATACAATAAAATTTAGGAATAATAAAATTATTCAAAGACTTATGGGTTTTAAATGGTTGCATTGAAAAAAGGAAGACAGCATTCGGGTTCAGATAAAATGTTGTTATTACAAAACCATTTAGGACTTAAATGTGATGCCTATTTTCTTCGTTTTCCTGTGGGTTCAATGATTCCACCACGTCAAGACTCTGTACAATATGGGCAGCATTTTAGGTTGAATATCGTGATTAAAAAATCGAAAGCAGGTGGTGAATTTATATGTGAGCGAAGCATCATTGATTTACCAAGAGTTAAATTATTTAGACCGGATTTGTATCGGCATGAGGTTACAGAAGTGCAGGGCAGCTCACGCTATGTATTAAGTATTGGATGCGTAATCGATTAAATTTGATAGATAAAATTAATATCTTTAAGAAAATTCAGCCTGTCATTTTCAAAAAAATCCCAAATAACCAACAGGGTAATCGGTCTTTTATAACGTCTTTTGCAACTTAGGTGGCTTGGTACAGCATACGAAAATCGAATAAAAAATATCGCCGCTCAATGAACGTTTGCTATATGACTTTGGCGCGTCTATCGTTTAGAGATATTCTCAAAAAAAGAATCAAAATTCACCACTAAAAATTTAGTCGTAAAATAAAAAATGAGCCATTTAGACTCATTTTTTATCAAGGCTTTATGACTCAGATAAGCTTTTGGTTTTATTAATTACAATTTCAACCCGTCGATTTTTCTGACGACCTTCAGGATTGTCCTCACCATTAGATAGGGTATTCGGTTTAAGCGGCTGACTTTCTCCCATTCCGCTGATTTGATAATTTAAATCAATACCTTGCGCTTTAAAATAATCACGCACCGCTTCAGCCCGCTGTAACGACAGTTTTTGGTTGGCGGCATCTGAACCAATATTATCGGTATGGCCAACAATGGCAATAATGCCTTTACCTTTGCTTTTTAAGGTCTGGGCTGCTTGCTGCAACTCAGGTTCAGCTTCGGGTTTTAAATTGGCTTTGCCAAAATCAAACAGCACATCCGAACTTAAATTCACCTGAATATTAAATTCATTATGATTGGCACTTAAATCTGAACCGACAGCCGATAAATTACTGGCTTCTGCCTGAGGTTGACTTGGTTCATATGACTTCGGCTGCTGTTCTGGCACAGTCTGAGAGTTGTCTATTTCCGTGACGTTCTGTTCAGTCTGAGTAGGCGGTGGATCAGTTTTGGAATCTGCACATCCTGCAATCAATAAGCTCAAACTTGCGCTATACAGTAATGTTCTCATTAGCGTTCAACCGGTATGCCGTCAAAAGAACCTGCATTACCTAAATTGATGCTAATGGTCTTGGTGCTTTCAGGCGGCGCAGGGAATTTAAAGGTGAGTAAAATAGGTTCATAACTGGCTTTTTGGATAGCTTTATTTGTTGCATTTAAAGGTGCTGCCATCCAAATGCCAGCATCATCTTGCAGCAGTCCTACTTTTTTGGCTGTGTCATCATCAATATAATTGGTTTGTTCCAAATTGATGGATGTGCTCATAAATTCAGTGTTTCCATTTGGGGCAGGGTTAGGTTGAGCTATCACTTTTACAGTTAAAATTTTTCCAATCACCTTGACGCTTTGTAAACCTAAAGTGCCTTTACTCATGGGGATTTCAGCTAAAGTAGGTTGAGGCGCTGGTGCTTCAACTTGTGGTGCTGGTTCTCGAATAAGATTATCCCCATTTTTTGCAGTTTCAGTTGGGGCCATTTCTTGAGGTGTATTATCATTGGCTGGCGGATTGGCTTGTTGAGGTTCTTTGGAGCAGGCCGATAAACCCAAGCCAAGCACACAGAGGGCACACATTGCGAAGATATTTTTATTCATTCAGAACATCCTTTTTTCAAATATTTTTATAGGTCTTTTGACTATAGGGAATTTTAAACAGCTAGCCTGTCTAGGTTTTGTTGTAAAACGTTAATGAAATAAGAGAGATGAGCAGGTGACTGACTCGTGAGCATTATTCAGTTCTTTCGGCTTTAATTTGGATTAGATATTGTTCAGTAGAAAATTTTATAAGATAAAGGTATAAAATAAATACATCTTATAAGAGACTTCGTTTTATAATCGCCCATCTGTTCGAATAATCAATCAGGCATCTCGTGTTTCACGCAAAATCAGCTTGGCTTAATACACTTAAACCCAACTTTAAAGTTTTACCATTAAAAGATCGCATCCTATGTGGGGTAGGTGCTTTGCTTGGCTTGAGTATTTCTTCGCTGATTAGTTGGTTAGCGCTAGGTGACTTAAATGCATGGTATATCGCCCCGATGGGCGCATCGTCTGTGCTGCTCTTTGCTGTACCTGCTAGTCCTTTGGCACAGCCGTGGAATATGGTGGTCGGTAATAGTCTTGCGGCTTTGATTGGCGTGACGTGTGCGATGTTTATTCCTAATTTAACCGAAGCATTTAGTATCGCGGTTGCATTAGCGATTATCTTAATGATGACCACAGACTCATTGCATCCACCAAGTGGAGCCGTGGCGATTACAGCGGTATTGGGCGGAGAGGCAGTCCATGATTTAGGCTATGCCTTTCTTTTTTATCCAGTCCTTTTAAATTCGGTCCTCTTGATGGTGGTTGCTATCATTTATAACCGATTACTAGGCAAGCAGTATCCACAAAAAGCACAAGTCAATACTCGGACGACAGATCCAACACCGACACAAAAAGTGTCGATTCAGCCAGCGGATATTCAGCAAGTCTTAGAACAGCAAAGTCAGTTGCTTGATATTAGTGAATATGACTTACAAAAAATTATTTTAGAAGCACAGCAATTAGCCAGTCGTCGTGGCCTAAGCCAGTTTCATTGTCGTGACATCATGAGTCAGCAAGTGATTACCCTGCGTGCAGAAGATGATATTCAGTCAGCATTGGAAAAGTTTAAACAAGTCAATTTGATGAGTTTGCCTGTGGTGAGTGATTTAGATCGCTTGGTGGGAAATTTGGCTTTATATGATGTAGTGGAATGGTTTAAACGTGCCGCAGACCCCAAAGCCAGTTGGGAAAATCACGTTTATCAAATTATGAATCCCAAAGTGGTGACCGTGCAGCCGGATCAGCCGATTGAAGACTTGGTGCCCTATTTTGTGGAAAGATCTTTTAATTATATTCCAGTCGTCGAACAAAAACGGTTGGTGGGAATGATTAGCCGTGCCGATATGATTGCTGCCTTATATCAACAGCTAAATCAGCAAACAAAATCTTAAGCCTTAAACTTTGATTTAAATTCATTAGACTTAAATATGGTTTTGCCAATATGTAGGCAAAAAAAAGCTACGGAATCTTGGGGGAGAAACCGTAGCGACCAAACTGGGTCAAAGGATTTTAACGTCTGTCATCATTCACAGTACGAATAGGGTCTGAATAGCCATTGGTACGGAAAAAGTTATCTTGTGCTTTAGGCATGACTAACCATAAAACCAAGTACACCAAAATACCGGGAAAGGCTGCGCTTAAGCATGATACAAAGATAAAAATAATACGCAGTAAATTTGCGTTCCAACCAAAACGTTCAGCAATACCCCCCCATCACACCAGCAATCATGTTAGAGCGGTTTGAGCGATATAAACCAACATTGGCCATTCAGGTCTCCTTCAAAAAAGAATAAATTTGAATATTTCCAAATTCATATTATAGAAATGGTGACAAGCTTTACGATTTAAAGGGTGCAGAAAAAAAAATAAGTAAAGTTATGTAATTTGAAGAATTAGTTTGATTAGTTTGCCTTTAAAATAGCTTGAGTATTAATTAAATAACAACGATAACAATGAGATATGATTAACATATATCGCAAATATATGTATACAGCGTTGATTTTTTGATTACAATATTAAGTCAGCAAGAACTGAAAAAACCAATGAATGATTGGTCTTGGCACATTATATGAAAACATCGGCTTCACCTTTTTTGATGAAATTTGCATATCTTTCAGTGTTTGCAGGAGTGTTCAGCCTCTCTTTTATTGGTTGTAGTCCAACGCATCAACCCGCAGCGGAAAAGGGTGAAAGTTCAGCATCAACTGTCGCATCGGAAGTTCAAGCGAAGCAAGATCATGGAAAAAAATTAACCCAAGTGGCAGGGCAGGCGACATTGCCGAATGACGAGGACATAAAGTCAGCTCCTGTTCCTGAGCATGCCAAAATTTTTATTGGACGTTTTCATGCCAAAGTAAAATGCGATGACAGTTTTATTCCATGCCCAGAAGGCGATGCGGAGTTCATTCTTAACTTATTGCCAGATGGCACGGTACACCGCAGTATTATTCAAATTGGTAAAGTGTTTGCTGAAAAAACCAATACGCCAGGCATTAATGTGAAATACCGTAAGGATACGTGGAGTGTTAATGAAGCACATACCGAGCTGGTGGTTCATCGAAAAGAAGGCGTGAATTTTTATTATCACGTGATTAACGAAAATAAAATCACCATGGATTTAGACAAAATTCGTCAAGGTGAAGTCGACCGAAATCAGGAATTATTTTCCAAGGGTTATCCTCAGCCGCAACATGCCTATACCTTGGTGAAAGATCCAAATTAAATACTGCGAATGAAGTAAATAAAATTATAAATTGCGTTTGAGTGTCGGCGTGAAATTCGCATATCTTGGTGGATCAAATGTTACTAGCAAATAAAAAATTGAATTATTAATACGACATAGTTAAGACTAAACAGAATTGGTGGGTTGTGTGGGGTTCGAACCCACGACCAATAGATTAAGAGTCTACTGCTCTACCAACTGAGCTAACAACCCTGAGAAAATTTTAAAAGAGCATTTTAAAATTTTAGCAAGATAAACGAAGCGCGTAGTTTTGAATACTAGGGAATATTTGTTATCTAAAATTTTTCAGGTCAAATACTTCATCTAGCAAGACAAGAATGATACTTCGCAACATCGCTATAGCAAAATTTCGAGAATGGCGAATCAAAACCAATAATGGTAATGGTTTGTCTTGGTCGGAACCTGCAGGTTTCTTTTTCTTCAACTGCCGGAAGAAAGAAGCCCTAAGAAAGAATGGTGGGTCGTCCGCGACTCGAACGCGGGACCAATAGATTAAAAGTCTACTGCTCTACCAACTGAGCTAACGACCCTTAGGGGGTATGCACAAGATTGTAATCTAAAACTGGCATTTTAGAAAGATGGTGGGTCGTCCGCGACTCGAACGCGGGACCAATAGATTAAAAGTCTACTGCTCTACCAACTGAGCTAACGACCCATCTTGTGGTATCGAAGGAAATGGTGGGTCGTCCGCGACTCGAACGCGGGACCAATAGATTAAAAGTCTACTGCTCTACCAACTGAGCTAACGACCCATTTCGCTTGATGGTGCGTATTGTAGCAAGATCTGCTTCAAGCGCAAGTAAAAATTCATAAACTTGCTTGTGTTTGATTATAAATACAACAAAGTAGCTCATTTTAGCGGATATCTGTCGCTAAAATGAGCGCTATTTGCTTAAAAACGGTATTTATATGCCTGAATATTGGCATAAATTTCAGGAGTTAAATCACAGTAAGCAGTTGCATTTGGCAGCAATACCAATAAACGTTCATCAGTTTGCTTAGGATCAAAAGCTTGTTCTTTCAGCTTGTTTTTTTGGTATTTAAATGTGCCTGTGGTTTCGACTTTTTTCTGTACACGTAAAAATACTGGCACGGCATAAGCTGGTAAGCATTTTTTAAATTGCAGAACCATTTCACTACAATCTTGTTCGTTGAGTTCGGCACCATCGGTGAGCGTGATGGCAGCCATGCCTGCACGGCCATTGGTATCTGGAATTTCTACGCCATAAACCACAGCTTCAGCAATTTTATCGTACTCACTCACCATGTTTTCAACTTCAGTGGTTGAAACGTTTTCACCTTTCCAGCGGAAAGTATCACCTAGACGGTCGACAAATTGTGCATGGCGGAAGCCAATGTCACGAACCAAGTCACCAGTGTTGAAGTATGAATCACCATGCTTAAATACATCTTTCATAATGACGGATTTGTTTTTTTCCGTGTCGGTATAGCCATCAAAAGGTGAGCGACGGGTAATTTTACCGATGAGTAAGCCAACTTCGCCTTTTTTAACTTTAATGCAGCGACCTTTAGCATCATGTACAGCTTCATTTTTTTCTTTATCAAACTGAATAATCGCATAAGGCGTTGGTGAAAAACCAACAGTGTTGTCAAAGTTAAACACATTACTAAAGCCGACGTTGCCTTCACTTGAAGCATAAAGTTCAAGGACTTCTTCAACCCCAAAGCGTTCTTTAAACTTATCCCAAATGTTTGGTCGCATGCCGTTACCAATCATTTTTTTCACACGATGGCCTTTTTCAAGGTCTGAATGTGGAGCATCCATCAAATAGCGGCAAAGTTCACCCACATAGCCAATGGCTGATGCATCAAATTTTTGTACATCTTTCCAAAATGAAGAAGTTGAAAACTTGCGACGCAGGGCAAGGGTGGCGCTACCTGCAATCACCCCACACCAACAAACCACAGTGCCTGTAGCGTGATAGAGCGGCAAAGTTACATACATCACATCATCTTTATTTAGATTGAGAACGTGACCATAAGTTCCATAAGCCAAAGTCCAACGGCTGTTGGTGAAAATCACCGCTTTAGGTAAGCCTGTTGTCCCAGAGGTGTAGATATAAAATAGGCCGTCTTTGCCTTTAACACTTGCAGTGGTGGGTGTGTTGAACTTTGGAAATTCATCAATCGCTTCTGCAAGGTTTAAGAAGCCTTTCGGTGCTTGACCAGCATCTACACGAGTGGCTTGATCTGCGAACCAATGTAAACGATCTGTAGCCACACTGAGATCATTACGAATCTCTTCTACGGCTTGACGGCATTCTTCGCCCACAATCACCGCAATTGGGTTTACTAAGTTGATGCTGTGTGTCAGGACTTTGCCAACTTGTGAGGTGTTGACCAAGGCACTGGTGACGCCAATTTTGGCTAGTGCCACGATGGTTGCCACGAGTTCAGATCGGTTCTCGATCATCACCGCAATCACATCACCTTTTTTTGCACCGAGTGCTAGGTAATAGTGACCAATTTGATTGGCCCATTCATTGAGTTCGTTATAGGTATATTTTTGCTCTTCAAAATATAGCGCATAGCCTTTGGGATTACGCTTTACGGCTTTTTCAAATGCAATCCCTAAGCCTGCGGAAGTATTTGGGGTACGTAAATAGGCTTGCTTTAGACCACTCAACAGGTTGGGTACTTTGCTAATGAACGCGGGAATTTTTGCTGCAACATCAGCAATCCCAATAAGGTCGTGTTGTGTAGTTTGGCTCATGTGAATCCTATTTATTTTTCGTAATCCGATACGGTCTATTTCTTTGCAATGAAATTTGCAGCAAATTCTACAATTGTCTTTTAATCGTTTAGATCTAGTGCAATCAACCTAATTTGACAAAAGTATCAAAAAAAAACCAGTCACCGAAATGACTGGATTTTTTTATTCACCTGCAAAATAGCAAATTACTGCTCAGTTGCGGTGTTTGCTTTTTTCGGTGGACGACCGCGAGGACGACGAGGGCGTGCAGGTTTTTCACCTTCAGCGGCCGAGTTCTCGTCTACAGGAACCTCAACTTTCTTTTCCGCTTCAACGGCTTGAGCTTTTTCTTCTACTGGTTTAGTAGGAGCTTCAGACACTTCTTCCGTCTTTTCAGGCTGCGCACTCACATCGAGTTCAGCTTGAACGGGTGTCGGTACTTCAGCTTGAACGTGTTCAGGTGCTTCAGTTTGACCTGCAACGTCGGATACATTGGCTTCAACTGTAGCAGCTTTAGCTTCTGCAACTACAGGCGCCTCAATAGCAGTGTCTGCGACAGGCGTAGCTTCCACCTCAGCATGTGCTTTTGCTTGGTCTTGTTTCGCTTGTTCAGCGGCAAGTTTAGCAAGGCGACGACGCTCACGTGGGTCATTAGCAACACGTTTATCTGACACAGGCTTTGGTGGTGTCAAATCCAACATTGGCGCTGGTTCAGCTTCAGGTGCAGCTTTTGTAACTTGAACATCACGAGTGACAGGCTTTTTCTCTACAGCTGCTTCAGCTGCAGGTGCAGTCAAAGTCGCGGCATATTCTTCCGTGAATTTTTGCAATGCACGGTTGAATGTTGGAATTAAGCCAAATTGCTCAATCAGTACTGAGCAGTCTTCACCGTATACATGCTTAATCAAGCTGCTTATAGTGTATTGACCTAGTGTCGGCACTTGAGATGGCGAAATTTTCGGAGCCTGTGCTTGTTGAGCACGAGCTTCACGCTGTTCGCGGCGGCGCTGACGAGGGTCATTGCTTGCACGAGACGGTTTTTGCTGCGCATGCTGTGGTTTATGCGCTGCTTCTTTTGTTTCAGTCGCAGGTTTTTCCACTTTTACTGCTTCAACGACAGCGGCCTTTTCGACCACTGGGGTTTCTACAGGTTTTTCAACTGCTGGAGCAGTATTTAGCGCTACGATTTCGCTTTGAGCTTGATCAACATTTACTACAAGTGCTGTTGGCATCACGTCTTGACGTGGTGCATCAACAACTTCAACTTTAGGTTGACGTTGATTGCGGTTTTCAGATTGTTGCTCAGTTGCAACTTCCTGAGCAATCACTTGCTCGTTCAATACGCTTTGATCGCGGTGGCGATTTGGGCGATTTGGACGTTGTTGGTTGTTGCGGTCACGACGTGGAACAGACTGCGGTTGTTCATTGTTTTGAACATCGTGCTGTACTTGTTCATTGTTATGTTGACGGCGTGAGTTACGACGGTTTTCACGTTGGTCTTGACGGTTGTCTTGGCGCGGTTCTAGACGTTCAGAACGTTGCTCTTGGCGTTCGTTTTGACGTGCTTCGTTATTGCGCTGCTCTTGACGATCTTGACGTGAAGGTTGTAACACTTCTTCATGAACTTGATGCGGTTGAGCTTCTTGTTCACGTGGTTCTTTATGCTTAGTACGCTTTTTGTTGTGACGTTTTTCTTCACGGTCAGCTTTTTCTGAATGGCTGTCACGTTCTTGTTTGTGCACAACAGAAGAAGGCGCAAGGTAAGCATTATTGTCTACGACAACAACAGGCGCTGCCGATGCAGGCGTAATTTGACCAAACTGGCCACGGCTTGCAGCACCGCTATTTACCATTTGTTCAATTGCAGCAGCGGCATTGTTTGCAGTACGCGACTGGTCAACGGTTGCAGCTTGTTTTTGAACAAATAAGTTTTCTAACCATGCACATGGACTAGATGATGCTGCAGGAGCGGCAACTTGTGCAGGTGCTTGTTGAGCAGCAACGGGTTGTTGCTTATTCTTTTTGTGGCCTTTTTCTTGTTGTTGTACAGGTGCTTGTTGCTGAGCAGCAGCGGCCTGTTCTTCACCTAAATGCCATTCAGATGCTTCGTAACCCAATTCTTTTTCGCTAGAACGTGTCGCTTCAGTGCGTTCATAGCTAGTAGGTGCAAAACCTTCAGGGTTATACGAAATTTCGTAATGTGGTGTTTCTAGGTGAGGGTGTGGAAGTACAGTCACACGAACATTTGAAGTTTGTTCAAGATATACAAGGCTGTGACGCTTTTCATTCAATAAGAATGCAGCAATTTCAACAGGCACTTCAACTTGAACTTCACCATGGCGTTCGCGTAGCGCAATTTCTTCCACTTTACGCATAATTGAAAGTGATAAAGAACGTAAGTCACGTACCATACCTGTACCATGACAGCGTGGGCACACATAACCAGTGGCTTCTTCAAGCGATGGACGTAAGCGTTGACGGCTCATTTCCATCAAACCAAAGCGTGACAATTGACCGAATTGGATACGTGCACGGTCACTTTGTGTTGCTTCACGAAGTTTAGCTTCAACCATACGTTGGTTACGGTCTTTGGTCATGTCGATGAAGTCGATCACAACCAAACCACCGATATCACGTAAACGTAATTGGCGAGCGATTTCTTCAGCAGCTTCAAGGTTGGTATTGAGCGCTGTATCTTCTACGTCGCTACCACGTGTTGATTTTGCAGAGTTAATATCAATTGAAACCAATGCTTCAGTTTGGTCAATCACAATTGAACCACCAGAAGGAAGTTTTACTTCACGTTCATAGGCAGTTTGGATTTGACTTTCGATACCAAAATGAGCGAATAACGGTTCATTTAACGTATAGGTTTTTAATTTGTCGATTTGACGTGGCATCACTGCTTTAACAAAGTTATACGCTTCGTTATACGCTTGCTCAGAGTCAATCAGAATTTCAGCAACATCATCACGTAAATAGTCACGAATCGCACGTGTAACCACACCAGCTTCTTGGTGAACCAACATTGGTGATGGACCTGAACTTGATGTGCTTTGGATTTGTGCCCAAAGGTCAAGCAAGTGTTGAAGGTCAAGTTGCAGTTCTTCTTGAGAACGACCAATACCTGCAGTACGTACAATTACGCTCATTCCACGAGGGACATTTAAAGACGCCAACATTTCTTTCAATTCTTCACGAACTGAACCTGAAATTTGACGGCTAATACCGCCACCTTTCGGGTTGTTTGGCATTAAGACCAAATAACGACCAGCAAGTGAGATAAATGTAGAAAGGGCAGCACCTTTATTACCACGTTCTTCTTTTTCCACTTGAACTAAAAGCTCAGTGCCTTCAGTGATCAATTCGCGGATGTTTGAAGTTTGGCGAGGATCAGCTTTGTAATAAGAGTTAGCAATTTCGCGCATCGACAAGAAGCCTTGACGACCTGCACCGTATTCAACAAATACAGCTTCTAAAGATGGCTCTACGCGAGTCACATGACCTTTATAGATATTCGATTTTTTTTGTTCACGGGTACGATTCTCTAAGTCAAAATCGTAAAGACGCTGACCAGTGACAAGTGCAACGCGAATTTCTTCGGCATGTGTTGCATTAATCAACATACGTTTCATGGGTGTAACACCTAATAGTGATACACAGAAGAACATCGCCTGACTCGTAGCGAGCATCAGATAGCATGGATCAAGTTGCACAGATCGAAAAACATCATCTGTGCATGTGTACCGACCTTCTTTGGGTGGGCAACGATTTTTGATTCACGTATTGATGATGGCAATACGGCTTCAATCTTTTAAACGATTAAAGTCACCTGAACGCGTTTCACTGGCGGACAAACGGTGCATTGGATGTGAGTAACTTTCACTGTCACATTGCTCGAAGAGCATCCATTCATATCTGATAGAGCGTCTTGATACGGAATTATCATCGTACCTTTACAAACTGTGCAGATCCAATGCATCAAACGTTGTGGCCTGAACACGATTTCCAGGGAGCGACTGGTCTGATGTGTATCAGTTTACGTTTAAAAACCAACCTTGGTTGGCACATATTTTTTTGGGGCAAACTGTTTTATGTACCTACGGCACAATTAAACGCAACAGTTTGCAGTTTTGCCGATATAATAAGCCTTCGGCGTCGGCATAATTCTTTTGGGACCTTTCCGAGCTAAATGAGTAATTGCTTGAAAGCTCAATGACAGTAAATACTGAAATGAATCAACTTTTACTCAGTTACGGTGGTTTCCGTGCGCTGACTATATCAAACCTTGCATCATCTGCCTATGGGCTAAGCTTATGTTTCTTGCGAAAAGTATAGCTTAAATGATCAATTTTTAATCAATTTTAGTATTTTTTTAGGTTACAGTAACTGTATGAATTCTACGCAAGAATGGCAAAGCGTCACCTGGTTTGAAGTGGACGAGCATCAGGCGGGTCAACGTATTGATAATTTCCTGTTTAGTCGTCTGAAAGGTGTGCCTAAAAGTCGCATTTATCGTCTGATTCGTGAAAGCCAAGTCCGCGTCAATAAAAAACGCGTCAAAGCGGAAACCAAACTCAATATTGGTGACCAAGTTCGAGTTGCTCCAATTCGTTATGAGCAAAAAGATGAGTCTGCGGTTCCTGTATCGGATAAAGTCGCGCAAAGCTTACTGAGCCGTGTGGTGTATGAAGATGAAGGCTTAATGGTGGTAAACAAACCTTCTGGTATTGCTGTTCACGGCGGTAGTGGTGTGGCGTATGGCTTGATCGAAGGTTTACGTGCCGCAACAGGGAAGAAATACCTAGAGCTGATTCACCGAATTGACCGCGACACTTCTGGGTTGGTGATGATTTCGAAAAAACGTAGTGTGTTAAAAAGCCTGCAAGACATGTTACGTGAGCACAAAATCCAAAAAACTTATGCTGCTGTGGTGAAAGGCGTGGTGAGTTTGGATAAGCAGCTGATTGATCAGCCTTTGCATCGTTACGAACTGGCAAATGGCGAGCGTCGTGTTCGTGTATCACCTAAAGAAGGTAAAGAGTCGAAGACGCTGTGGAACGTGAAAGAGCGTTTTATGCATGCCACATTGGTGTATGCGTCTCCACTTTCGGGCCGTACACATCAGATCCGTGTACATGGTTTAAGTATTGGTCATCCATTGGTGGGCGATGAAAAATATGGTCATGAAACTGAATACCGTGGTCCAAAGCCACGTCGTTTATGTCTGCATGCTATGCGTTTAGAAATTCCGGGTTACCAAACCATTGAAGCGCCATTGCCAGAAGATATGCAAAGCCTTGTGGCGCAGCTACGCGCGCAAAAAGCTGACAAAGTGGTGAAGTCTTCGGAAGATGACGAGTAAGTTTTAAATACGAGACTTCTCTCCCTGAGCAGGACTGCTTCGTAAGTTTTCTTTCTCCCTCTCCTTTAAGGAGAGGGCCGGGGTGAGGTAAATAAATTGATGCACTCCAGAATCTGAATTACCAAACACTGAATCAAATCTAGGAAAACGTATGAACTCAGCTGTAAAACTAGTCATTTTCGATTGGGATGGCACTTTATTTGATTCTGTGGGTCAAATTGTAGCGAGTTTAAAATTTGCAGCAGATCAATATTCACAGCCGCTGACCGATGCTGATGCGAAAAGTATTATTGGTTTAGGTCTGCCGGAAGTCGCACAGCGGTTATTTCCGACGGTTCCTGAATTGCACAGCGACATTTTGCAAAGTTATGCCGATCACTATGTGGCCCATTCCAAAGGGGATATGTGGTTTGATGGTGTCGCGGATATGTTGCAGGAATTACGCGATGCCGGTCTACAATTGGCTGTTGCAACAGGAAAAAGTCGTAAAGGTCTAGACCGTGTCTTGGCTCAAACGCAAAGTCATGAGTTGTTTCGTGCGACACGTGCAGCCAGTGAAACCAAATCTAAGCCAGATCCATTAATGTTGGCAGAAATTTTGGCGGAAACAGGACTACGTGCCGATCAAGCCATTATGGTTGGTGATACGTCGTATGATTTAGAAATGGCCCTCAATATTCAGATGCCACGTGTAGGCGTGAGCTATGGAGTGCATACTGTAGAAACACTCCAGTATTTTCAACCCTTACATATTGCACATAGCGTAGGTGATTTGACTGAATTTCTACTAGAACACGTGAAATTACGTCTAGCTGTATAGTTTTAGATACAAACGAGTAAAAAGGGTGAAATTTGTTTTCACCTTTTTTGTTACCAAATGAATAGTAACGCAAGCTCTACTTGATGAAATGAGTAAATTCAATTATTTAAAAAAGTAATAACACTAGATTTTTCTACAATAACAAGCAGTCTTCTAGCAAATTTACCTTAAAAAGTTGAGTGCAACTATTTGGCCTTTTACCACAAGCTGGAATAGATTTTTTGTTTGAATTTTTGGTTTTATCTTATTGTTGTTTATTGATTTATTTTTAAATTTTCAATTTATTAAACTAAATCAGATGAAATTGAACACCTATGCGTAAAAGTTGGCCTGACGCTAAAATAATCTTTTAATCTTATCTTTTAGTCGTATAAGCCAAGTTTTTTAGTAGAGATTCAGATTTAAGGGCGAAAAAAATAGTGCATTTTATTTAATTATTTTGACTTAAGTTTTTGAATATTAATAATAAATAATGATTAATTTATAGCTAATAGCTATAGTCATAAATAAAATAAGTATTGGTATTCACTTTCTAAAATCTCGATGCTAAATGCATCTAAACATAACGTGTAGTATGTCAAGTGAAATGCTTTAGGCGAATCCTGACATGACTTTCATCACTTTGATTTTGATGGTGATCGGGATGAAACACGTTGTGCATCCAATTTTTGCAGTTTAAGGAAACATTGATGTCGAATTCTGCTGTTGTTGAATCAGTTGCGCAAGCATTACGCGATGCGGAAGTAAATCAGGCTGCGATTGCACCGATCCGTCCACAACTTGGTGGTGAAAGTGCTGATGTAGATATTGCTTATGCCGTTCAAGAAGTGAATACCAAACGTGCGGTGGCAGAAGGTCGTCGCCTTGTAGGTCGTAAAATTGGCTTAACTTCAAAAGTTGTACAAGCGCAGTTAGGCGTTGATCAACCTGACTTCGGTATGTTGTTTGCTGACATGGCGTATGGCGATGGTGAAGAAATCCCTGCTGGTTTATTGATTCAGCCAAAAGTTGAAGCAGAAATTGCTTTGGTGATTAACCAAGACTTGACCAAAGAAAAACACACCTATGCAGACATTATTAGTGCAACAGAATATGCACTGCCTGCAATTGAAGTGGTCGATAGCCGTATCGAAAACTGGAAAATCTCGTTGATTGATACTGTGGCAGATAACGCATCTTCAGCAGGTTTTGTGCTGGGTTCTAAGCCTGTAAAACTTGCAGATCTTGACCTTGTAAATTGCAAAATGGTCATGACTCGTGGTGAAGAAGTGGTTTCACAAGGTGTGGGTAAAGCGTGTCTTTCTAACCCATTAAATGCAGCAGTGTGGTTGGCTGACGAAATGGTTCGTCGTGGTCGTCCATTGCTTGCAGGTGACATCGTATTGACCGGTGCCTTAGGCCCAATGGTTGTGGCAAATCCTGGTGATGAATTCAAAGTTGAAATTGAAGGCTTTGGTTCTGTGACTGCAGCATTTGCAGCGAAATAAGCTTGGGTTTTACGGAATTTTTAAGAGTACACATTCATGAAAAAGATTAAATGTGCATTGATCGGTCCAGGGAACATTGGTACTGACTTGCTTTACAAACTTCAACGCAGCGAATTTTTAGAACCAGTATGGATGGTTGGTATTGACCCGACGTCTGAAGGTTTGGCTCGCGCTGCTAAAATGGGTTTAAAAACCACTGCTGAAGGCGTAGATGGTTTACTTGCACACGTAATTGAAGACGACATTAAAATCGCATTTGATGCAACTTCTGCCTATGTTCATGCTGAAAACAGCCGTAAATTGAATGAACTTGGCGTGTTAATGATTGACTTAACACCTGCTGCAATCGGTCCATTCTGCGTACCACCAGTAAACTTAGAAGCGTTATTGGATGCCGGTGAAGTTCCGAACGTCAATATGGTGACATGTGGTGGTCAGGCAACGATTCCTATGGTTGCTGCGATTTCACGAGTTCAGCCTGTTGAATATGGCGAAATCATTGCAACAGTATCAACAAAATCTGTGGGTCCAGGTACACGTAAAAACATTGATGAATTTACTCGTACGACTGCTGGCGCTATTGAAAAAGTGGGCGGTGCGAAACAAGGTAAAGCGATCATCATCATTAACCCTGCTGAGCCACCACTGATGATGCGTGATACTGTTCACTGTCTTGTTGAAGGTGAACCAGATCAAGCAGCAATCACTGAATCTGTACATGCGATGATTCTTGAAGTTCAAAAATATGTACCAGGTTACAAACTTGTAAATGGTCCTGTATTTGACGGTAACCGTGTTTCAATCTTCTTAGAAGTTGAAGGTTTAGGTGATTATCTTCCTAAATATGCAGGTAACCTCGACATTATGACTGCGGCAGCTGCACGTACTGCAGAAATGTTTGCAGAACGCGTATTAAACACTGCTGAAGCTTAAGGAATACCAAAATGTCTAAGATTATTATTAATGATATGACTTTACGTGATGGTATGCATCCTATGCGCCATCAAACTACACCTGAACAAATGGTTGCCATTGCAACTGCTTTGGATGATGCAGGTGTACCTTTAATCGAAGTTACGCATGGTGACGGCTTAGGCGGTAACTCTGTGAACTACGGTTTTGCAGCAGCAACCGATGAAGAATACCTAAAAGCGGTGATTCCAAACCTGAAACAGGCGAAAGTATCTGCACTTTTACTTCCTGGTATTGGTACGGTTGACCATTTGAAAATGGCACATGATGTTGGTGTAGCAACCATTCGTGTTGCAACGCACTCAACTGAAGCTGACGTTTCTGAACAGCACATTACTGCTGCACGTAAACTTGGCATGGACACTGTGGGCTTCTTGATGATGGCGCACATGGCAACTCCTGAAAAACTTTTGGAAGAAGCCAGCAAAATGGTGTCATACGGTGCAAACTGTATTTATGTGACTGACTCTGCTGGTTATATGTTGCCTCAAGACGTGACTGACCGCGTGGGTATTTTACGTGCCAACCTGGCTTCAGAGATCGAAATCGGTTTCCACGGTCACCATAACTTAGGTATGGGTGTTGCGAACTCTGTTTCAGCGGTTCAAGCTGGTGCAACGCGTGTCGATTTAGCTTCTGCAGGTTTAGGTGCAGGTGCAGGTAATACTCCACTTGAATTGTTTGTTGCGGTTGCCAACCGTATGCAAATGGAGACAGGTGTGGACTTGTTTAAAGTTCAAGATGTTGCGGAAGATTTAATCATTCCAATGATGACACATCAGATCCGTGCTGACCGTGATGCAGCAACTTTAGGTTATGCCGGTGTTTACTCATCATTCTTGTTATTCGCGAAACGTGCTGAAGCGAAATATGGCGTTTCTGCGCGTGAAATTCTTCTTGAGCTTGGTCGTCGTGGTACTGTTGGTGGTCAAGAAGATATGATCGAAGATTTGGCATTGACCATGTCTAAAGCAAAAGAAGCCAATGCTTAATTTGCTTTAAATCAAAAAGCGCCCGAAATGGGCGCTTTTTTTATGTCTGAAGTGGCTGTGTTGGTTTGAGATGGGCTTGAGATTACGTTGAGATTGATTTGAGGCATGAAAAGTGGATTGAAATAAGAAATGTCTTACGAACCAATGGCTGATTTCGAGCAGCCATAGTAGTAAAATTTAACTTTAAGTTATTGATGATTATATAAATTAAATATCATGTCATAGCTAAATTTTATAACTCAAATAAGGATAAATCTCAGTAAAAAACTTTGTTTAAACTTAAAAGCAATTAATACAGCGCATGTAATTGCAAAAAATAAAAAACTTTAAATTTTATGTTAATAAAACATGAGGTTAATTTAATCAGTTGTTCTAAATGATAAAAAAGAGTTATTGTTTTAATCTCTAAGGAAAATAACCAGAAATAGCTTCCAAAGTTCAAGTCGTACAAAAGCCTGATAAACCTTAATACTGTAGTCGGATTTTTTTCCAAGGTATTGTTGAGCATGATGATGTCATAGCTTAATTTGATCACTGGGAATAAGCCATGCGTCGTCAAAATTTATGGATAGCAATTCTTGCTGCGACAGCAACATTAGGAACATCTGCAACTTATGCGGACTTTGTTGACGACAGCCAAGTACAATTGAAATTTAAAAACTTCTACTTAGACCGTCAAATTAAAGAAAATCCGGCGGGTAACTGGGGTTCATGGTCACAGGGTGTGACTTTGGATGCCAAGTCAGGGTATCAAGATATTGGTGCAGGTATTCAAGTGGGTGCTGACCTTTTGGTTCAACATGCATTTAAACTTAATGCACGTGATAAAAACCCAGACTGGATCTTGCCGCACGATGGTAAAGAATCAAAAGATAACTTTGGTAAAGTGGGCGTGACCTTTAAAGCCAAAGTATCTGAAACTGAGTTGAAAGTGGGTGAGTTATTACCAGTGTCTCCAGTGTTGGTTTTCGATCCATCACGTCAGTTAATGACGACTTATAGCGGTGCATGGTTAGAATCGAAAGAGATTAAAGATACTAAGTTAACTTTGGCATACATTGACGGGATCAATAACCGTTATGACAACCAATTCCGTGATTTATCAATGTTCGCTCCAGGTAAAAGATTACCAGATGGCACCATAGGTCATTATGATCTTGGGCCAACTTCTGATGGTATGTATATTGCGGGTATTGACCATCAATTTACACCTGAAATTGGTGGTAGCTATTGGTATGCCGATGTTCAAGACATTTACACACAGCAATATGTCGGCGCGAACTATAAAACTAAGTTAGGTGACAAAGCCAAACTGGATAGCCATATCCGTTATTTTGACAACTCAGATTCGGGTGACAAACTGTATGGCGAAATTGATAACCAAGCGTTATCGGTTGGTGCGAAAGTGAATTACGGTTCGCATACCTTTGGTTTGGGTTATCAACAAATGTTTGGTGATAATGCATTCCCAACACTGGGTGGATGGGTGCCGCAGCCGTACTTAGTCAACTGGGGTATAGCAACATTTACTGCAAAAAATGAAAAATCATGGGGCTTTACTTATGGCTATGATTTCTCAGAAATGGGTGTGAAAGGCTTAAATACAACTGCTGTTTATTTCACAGGTTCAGATGCAGAAATTGCTGGTCTTAAAGATCAGAAGTCAGATGAATTGAACTTAATCGTGAACTACACCGTGCCTGAAGGTAAGTTGAAGGGCTTAGGCTTCCAGGCAATGTATATCG
This sequence comes from Acinetobacter sp. YH12142, assembly GCF_013418435.1. Taxonomy (NCBI): domain Bacteria; kingdom Pseudomonadati; phylum Pseudomonadota; class Gammaproteobacteria; order Moraxellales; family Moraxellaceae; genus Acinetobacter; species Acinetobacter sp. YH12142. The sequence goes on from NZ_VPCB01000001.1 coordinate 343,282, forward strand.
ATGCCGATTTCGATTACAAATCTGACTTGCAAGAGTACCGTGTCGCGACAACTTATACCTATAAGTTCTAATTTCTCAGGATAAAAAAAAGGGAAGTGGATTCATTGCTTCCCTTTTTATTCGCTGGTTTATTTAAAAAAGAAATACCTCAAAGACTTTATGGATATATTTTTGAGTTATGTATTTAAAAACAATAACTTAAATTATAGTCTATTTGTTGTTTATGATCGTAAATATGTATCAGTTAGCAGTGGCTGAACAGGTAATATGAGACTGTAAAAACCACAAAATCCAAAAGAGTCCCCCTTGTGTTTAAATCCGTTATGGATTGAAACATAAGCTCTACGCAATACGAGGAGCATGTATGAGCACTGTTCAGATTCCTGACTATACAACTGATTCATTCTTTGGTTTAGAAGATAAATGGATTGAAACTGCTGAAGGCGAATTAACGCATTACCACGAAGTGGGTGAAGGCACACCAATTCTATTTTTACACGGTTCAGGTACAGGTGTATCTGCTGCTGCTAACTGGTGGTTGAACCTACCTCAAATTGGTGAACAAGCACGTTGTATCGCTATCGATACGATTGGCTATGGTCAAACTGTTGTTGCACCGAATACTGCTTATGGTATCCGTGCTTGGGTTGATCACGCTGTACGTACGTTAGATGCCCTAGGTATTGAAAAAACTTGGTTAGTGGGTAACTCACTCGGTGGCTGGTTAGCATTCCAAATGGCTTTGGACTATCCAGAACGTGTATTGGGTATCGTGTCTATGGGTACAGGCGGTGCTAAACAAACTGCAGCACTTAAAGCACATGCAAACCCTGTATTAACCGAAGAAGGCATCAAGAAAACCTTGTCTATGTTTGTTGTAAACAAAGACTTGATTACTGATGAATTAGTAAAAGTACGTTTCGCTTCTGCTGCAAATGACTATGCATCAAATCGTTTGATGGATGTTGTTGGCGCACGCGACCGTGACCGTTTCGAATTCCCACTCGACTTTGAAAAAATGAAAGACATTACTGTGCCAGTATTGTTGATTCACGGTGTACAAGACGTGGTGATTCCAGTATCTCGTACGTGGGATATTTTGAACACAGTTCCAAATGCGGATGCGCATATCTTTAGCCAATGTGGTCACTGGTCACAAGTTGAAAAAGCAGAAGAATTCAACACCGTGATTAAAGATTATTTAAAAGCGCGTGGTGTGTAATTTCTTGTCACTGACATGAAATTCAAAAAAAGGATGGTTTTGCCATCCTTTTTTTTATATAAATCTTTTGAAAGAAATACTTTAAATGAGTATTATTCTCATTAATGGGTCGACAGTGTACGGTCTAAATCAGTAAAAAGGCATAAAATAAGCTTATCTGAATGGTTGGGGAAGGGGAATTATTTATTAGACTTAAGTTGTAAATCGGCAATTTTTAGCAATTTTTATCAATGTCTAAACTAAAATTTATAAGTTATTTTCCATCAAGTCGATATGCATGATAGATAAAATGCGTCGATTAAAACATTTAAACGATTAAAAAAGCGACTTTTTAGCCATAAAAAAAGCACCATTATTCATTTTAAAAATAATGGTGCTATATCTATAAATTATGACTTGGCGAAAATTAACGCTGTTCGCGATTAATATCGAGATAAAAAACTTTGGTTAGCAGTTCAAGGAATTTATCTACAGCCACAGAACTCGCCGTTTTTCGGTAACTTACATACAAGTCTAGATACGGTAATTCGACATCTAAAGGACGAATCACCGTATTGTTCATGGTCAATGGCGCGATGTATCCCGGTAGGATCGTGCAGCCTAAGCCCATGCCGATGGAGTTAATGTTAAACAGGATATTGTCGGCTTTTTGCACGATATTAAATTGAATATCATGGGTCGAAGCAAAGTCCAAAATGGCTTCATGCAACGTGCCAGATTGTTCACGTGCAGGAATGATAAAATCAATCCCATTCAATGCTTTAACTGGAATGCGCTCGTACTTCGCTAAAGGGTGATCTTTGGGTAAAATAAAGATCAGCGGTTCACGCAGTACAAACTGACTTTCAATTTCGTCGCTGTGGAAGTTATTGCGGGTAAAAGTGATGTCCAGTTCACCTTTTTGCAGCAATTTCATCTGATCACGGTTATTTAAACTGAGTAATTCAATCTTGAGTTCTGGGTTCTGAACACGTAAATTTGGCAGCACATAAGGGAAGATTTTCATCTCTGCGACAGGGACAAAACCAATGCGCAGCATCTGCTGTTTGGCTTGTGAAACCTGACGTGCCATCGCCACGGCCTTGTCTGCTTGAGCTAGTGTCAAACGTGCTTGTTCTAGAAATACGGCACCTTCTTCTGTGAGCTCAACTTTACGTTTAGTACGGTGCAACAGTTTTACGCCGACATCTTCTTCAAGATCTTTAATTTGTTGGCTTAAAGAAGGTTGAGCAGTATAAAGTTTTAACGCAGCTTTACTGAAATTGAGTTCTTCAGCGACAGTAATAAAGTAGCGTAAGTGTCGTAATTCCATATAATCAACCCGTGGAGTAATCCAAAAAATGTCTTACTTAGAAGTCCGTTCAGTATAATCTATAAACAACTATTGCGTGAGGATTATTTTACCATTCACGAAATAAATGGTGTTCTCGGCAATTTAAAAAAAATGCCATAAAAAAAATCTACCGTAATAATCCATAAAATCTCTTAATTAAAACAAAATAAATATTTCCCGAATATCGCTCTAAAATCCATCATCGTTGAAAAGTTGAGTCTATTACTTTGTGCCTTACTGGTCACAGGAGAGCTTTTCATGAGTGGAAAAATTGATGTGCGCGAAATCGATGCTTTGGTCGATGCACAAAATGGACGTATCACGCCATCTATCTATACCGATCCAGACATTTACGAACTTGAATTAGAACGTGTGTTCGGTCGTACATGGTTATTCCTATGCCATGAGAGCCAAATTCCTAAAGCCGGCGATTTCTTCAATACCTACATGGGTGAAGATCCGATTATCGTGGCACGCCAAAAAGACGGCTCAATCAAAGCATTCTTAAACCAATGTCGTCACCGCTCTATGCGTGTGAGCTTCGCAGACTGTGGTAATACACGTGCATTTACTTGCCCGTACCATGGCTGGTCTTACGGCATTGATGGTTCTTTAAAAGATATCCCACTTGAAGACCGCGCGTTCCCGCACGGTGCTTGCAAAGAGAAATGGGGTCTTGTTGAAGTTAACCGTGTTAAATCATACAAAGGCTTAGTATTCGCTTGTTGGGATGAAACTACACCTGACCTAGAAGAATACATGGGCGATATCGCTTGGTACTTAGATGGTGTTCTTGACCGTCGTCCAGGTGGTACAGAAATTATCGGTGGTGTACACAAGTGGGAAATCGAGTGTAACTGGAAATTTGCAGCTGAACAGTTTGCATCTGACCAATACCACGCATTGTTCTCTCACGCATCTGCGATCCAAGTATTGGGTGCAAAACCAGATGACGAATCATCTAAGAAATTAGGTGCTGCACAAACCGCTCGTCCTGTTTGGGAAACTGCGAAAGACGCGATTCAATATGGTTCACGCGGTCATGGTTCAGGCTTCTTCTTTACTGAAAAACCAGATGCAAACGTTTGGGTAGACGGTGAAGTGGCGAACTACTTCCGTGAAACATTTGATGAAGTTAAAGAGCGTCTTGGTGAAGTACGTGCACTTCGTCTTGCTGGTCACAACACCATGTTCCCAACATTGTCTTGGTTGAACGGTACTGCAACGCTTCGTGTATGGCACCCACGTGGTCCAAATAAAACTGAAGTGTGGGCATTCTGTATTGCAGACGCTGAAGCATCTCAAGAAGTAAAAGAAGCATTCGAACGTTCTGCAACACGTGCATTCGGTCCTGCTGGTTTCCTTGAGCAAGATGACTCTGAGAACTGGATTGAAATTCAAAAAGTTTTACGTGGTTATAAAGCCCGTCAAAACAAATTAATTATGGAAATGGGTAAAGGTAACGAGAAAGTACGTGAAGATGGTATCCCTGGTATCACCAACTACATTTTCTCAGAAACAGCTGCACGTGGTATGTACCGTCGTTGGGCTGACCTATTGATTCATGAAAAATGGGAAGACGTTGAAGCTGCGGCTGACGAATATGAGAAGGAGCTTATGAAATGAGTCAAATTAGTTTAGAACTCCATCACCAAATTAGTCAGTTTCTTTATCGTGAAGCAAAATTGCTTGACGATTGGAAGTTCCGCGATTGGTTAGCTGTATTAGCTGAAGATATTTCTTATACGTTACGCACAACACCAAACGCGCAAACACGTGACCGTCGACGTTCGATTGAGCCGCCAACAACTTGGGTATTTAACGATACAAAAGATTTGTTGGAACGCCGTGTAGCTCGTTTAGAGACAGGTATGGCTTGGGCTGAAGAACCTCCTTCACGTACAACACACATGGTTTCAAATGTGATTGTTGAAGCGACTGAAGTTGAAGGCGAATACGACGTTTACGTAACGTACTTGTTGTACCGTACCCAGAAAGAGAAAGATGTAACAATCTACTGTGGTAAGCGTCACGACAAGATCCGCAAAGTCGACACTGAGCAAGGTTTCGAAATCTTCAACCGTAAGATTACCCTTGATCAGGTGACTTACAACTCACATAACCTGAGCGTGTTCTTCTAATGAATAAGATTTTTGTTTGCCAAGTTGACGAATTAGACGAAGGCGAAGCATTGAAAGTAGATTGCGGCGTTAACGGTATCGATGCGCTTGCAGTATTCAACAACAATGGCGAATTTTTCGCGATGAACGACCGTTGTTCACATGGTAATGCTTCAATGTCTGAAGGTTACCTTGAAGATGATGGCACTGTTGAATGTCCACTTCATTCGGCTCGATTCTGTTTGAAAACTGGTCAAGCATTATGCTTGCCAGCAACAGATCCTATCAAGACATTCCCTGTGATTGTTGAAGATGGTGCTTTATACGTAGAGATGGCAGGAGAGTAATCATGGGTTGGCTACAAGGCGAAGTTGCACTTATTACCGGTGGTGGTTCAGGCTTAGGCTGGGCATTGGTTGAACGTTTCTTAGAAGAAGGTGCAAAAGTTGCCGTTCTTCAACGTTCTCAATCGAAAGTTGATGCATTGAAAGAACATTTTGGTGACCGCGTGCTTGCGATCGCAGGAGATGTAGCCAGCTATGAAGATAATGTTCGCGCAGTTCAAGCAACTGTAGAACATTATGGCAAACTTGACTGTTTCGTCGGAAACGCAGGTATCTGGGATCATTACGCAGATATCGTCAATACATCGGGTGAACAGCTGGAGAAAGCTTTTGATGAGATTATGGGTATTAACACCAAATCTCTCATCTTAGGTGCCAAAGCTGCACTTGATGCATTGATAGCTTCAGAAGGTTCTATCATATTTACTTTGTCTAACTCAGCACTGTATTCGGCAGGCGGAGGCCCTGTATACACAGCGTCTAAGCATGCTGGCGTTGGGATTATGAAAGAATTAGCCTATGAGCTTGCGCCTAAAGTACGAGTGAACGCTGTTGCTCCGTCGGGTATGAATGTAAACATCAAAGGTGCTGCTTCTTTAGGCCAAGAAAACCTCGGTCTACTCGATGCACGTGATCCTGAGAAGATTGCACGCGGCATGCCGCTCAATTTCTTACCCGAACCTGAAGATATGACTGGTTCATACGTGTTATTGGCTTCTCGTCAAAACAACCGCCCATTAACTGGTGTTTTAATTAATGCTGAATGTGGTCTGGGTATCCGTGGTTTACGTCAACCACGTGCTGGCTTCTTTGACGAGATTTAATTCGCCAAATACGTAAAGGACTTACTCGGCAGCCGTCTTGGCTGCCTTCCGTTTAGGAGTCACCCATGGCCGTTAAACTTATTTGTGCATCGCACAGTCCCCTAATGGAATTCGCTTCTCCGCAAGAGAAATACAAAGAGGAAAAAGTTCGCGAAACTTTTGCCAAACTTGCGAAAGAAGTTGAAGACTATAATCCAACATTGATCATTACTTTTGGTCCAGACCATTTCAATGGTTTCTTCTATGACCTCATGCCATCTTTCTGCGTCGGTATTCGTGCCAAAGCAGCAGGTGATTGGGATTATGGTAAAGACAATGACCACATCAATGTGCCTGAAGAAACAGCAATCAGTCTGGTTCGTCGCGTATTGGATGAAGGTGTCGATGTTGCATACTCTTATCGTATGCAGGCAGACCACGGTGTGACTCAACCATTACATTTCCTTTGTGGTGGCAAGCTTGATCGTTATCCAACGATTCCAATTTTTATCAATGGTGCAGCTGCACCGATGCCAACAACCAAGCGTACAGTCGCTTTGGGTCGTGCAGTCGGTCAGTTCATTAAATCATTGAACTTAGAGAATGAACGTGTACTTGTTTTGGGTACAGGTGGTTTGTCTCATGATCCACCAACGCCGCAAATGGGTTCAGTTCCACCAGAAGTGGAAGAGTTCCTGATTGCAGGTCGTAATCCAACTGAAGAGGCACGTAATACACGTCAAGGCAAAATCATTGCTGTCGGTCAAAAACTCGCAGCGGGTGATACTTCTGTCGCAGTGCCTTTAAACCCAGAATGGGATCGTGCATTGCTTGATACTTTCGCCAAAGCTGACTTTGCTGCCATTGAAGCGATGACTGAAGCTGAAATTCGTGTTGAAGGCGGTCGTGGCGGTCAAGAAGTTCGTTCTTGGATGGCTGCTTTTGCTGCACTACATGAAGTGGGCGAATACGACATGACAACACATTGCTACGAAGATATTAGTGAGTGGATTGCGGGCTTCGGCATCGTATCTGCAGAATTGAAATAAGGAACAAACCCATGAGCCAAAATGGTATCGAAACCATCGTTATTGTTGGAGCTGGTCAAGCTGGTGCTAGCGCCATTTTAGAACTCCGTGCGAACAAGTATGAAGGCAAAATCATTTTGGTGGGTGATGAAACACATCTTCCTTATGAACGTCCGCCTTTGTCTAAAGACGTAATTCTAAAACCTGAAGAGACCAAAATCGAAATTCTGTCAGAAGAAAAATTGGCAGAACTCGGTGTTGAACATATTCGTGGCAATGGCGTTGTGAAAATCCATAGCGATGCGAAAACAGTTGAACTGAAAAATGGCGAAATTGTTGCATTTGACAAGTTGCTTCTAGCAACCGGTGGTGCAGCACGCCGTTTACCGAATTTCGATGCTTTGGGTAAACACGTTTATACCTTACGTAACCTTGAAGATTCACAAGCATTGGTGCCTGTATTACAAGCGGGTCGCCGTATTGTATTGATCGGCGGTGGTGTGATTGGTCTTGAGCTTGCATCTTCAGCACGTTCTAAAGACTGTATCGTGACCGTGATTGAAATGGGTCCGATGGTCATGGGTCGTTCATCTCCACGTGTTTTAAGTGAATTCTTATTGGCACAGCAACGTCTTGCAGGTGTAGATGTTCGTCTTTCGACTTCTATTGCTGACTGTAAGCTTGATGGCGAAGAAGTAGTGATCACGCTTGAAGGCGGTGAAGAACTTCGTGCCGATGCAGTGATCTATGGTATTGGCATTGTGCCAAATGCTCAACTTGCGGTTGATGCAGGTTTAGACGTTGATTTTGCCATTAAAGTGAATAATAACTGCCAAACTTCGCATCCAGATATTTATGCAGCGGGTGACGTTGCGACTCAGCTTCGTGACTGTGGTAACCACCGTCGTGTCGAAACTTGGGAAAATGCGAACTTGCAAGCAGGTATCTTTGCTCGTCATGTAATGGATGTAGAACATCCAACCCCAAATCCAGCGTGGTTCTGGACAGATCAATTGAATATCAACTATCAATTTGTAGGTGATATGGCTGCAAGCGAATGGATCGTTCGTGGTGAAATTAAACCTGAATTGGCGGCTGAGTCTTCATTTGTATTGTTTGGTGTAACTGACGGTGTCATTGTTGGTGGTATTACGGTGAATGCTGCAAAAGAGATGCGTCATTTGAAAAAATTGATTAGCAAGAATGCGGCGTTTGAAGCGGATAAATATTTAGATTTAAGCCAAGATTTACGTAAACTTGTAAAGTAAGCTGAATGTCTAAGAGGAGCAGACTTACGGTAACGTAGGTCTGTTTTTTTATGTCTTTAGTTTTAGCATCGCACTTATAAAGCTATTTTTGTAGTCCATGTATACAGTTTTAGCTTATATAGATCTATTCAACGGTTTTAATCCTCCCAGCCCTCCTTTTTCAAAGGAGGGAGTAGTCTTTGTGAAGAATGGATTTCGTTTGGATGGTTCCCTCTCTTTTTTAAAGAGGGGCTAGGGGAGATTATTGATCGTTTGAGGAGAAGTCCTTATACCCCAAACGATCGGGTGGCATTCATACCGCCTCCAATTTAGTTGATAAAGGGGAGAACAATAATTGGTCTTAAACTTTATTAGTTAATGGTCTTACGAGTAGTTCCAGATCTGAATAGTGGGTTTCAGGTTAAGTCGTTAGAACAATCAAATTTGAGAATGAAATGAAATCTTCACTGCCGCTGACGGCAAGTATATATGCTCTTTTGGTACTGATTTGGGCGACGACGCCGCTCGCGATTGTGTGGAGTGTGCAGGAAATACATCCGATGTGGGTGTTGATTATCCGTTACTTCGGCGCATCTATTATTGCGCTGTTTCTGTTGAAATTGATGCGTGATCCTTTGCCGTTTGATGAAACCTCATTAAAAAGTTATGTGGCAGGGAGTTTGAATTTGATTGGCGCACAGTTGTTTATTTATCTCGCAGCCAATTATCTCACCTCTGGTTTAATGGCACTGATTTTTGGTTTTTCACCCTTAATTGCCGGTTTGATTGGGCATGTAATTTTAAAAACACATAAATTGGTCGCTTTGCAGTGGTTGGGCATGGCGGTTGCAGTGGGTGGTTTAACTTTTGTCTTTGCAGATTCTGCAGATAGTAAAGTCAATCCAATTGGCGTTGTACTGATGCTAATCAGCATGGTGTCGTATATCAGTTCGATTTTTTGGGTGAAGCAGATTAATGCACCGTTAAAGCCGATGTCACAGGCAACCGGTTCCCTGATTGTTTCTGCTTTAGGATCGATGCTCATTATTCCATTTATTTGGCAGCATTTTCCAACCGAATTGCCAAGTGGCCGTGCCATGATAGGTTTTGTCTTTACCATGATCATGTCATCTATTGTGGCAATGCTGTGTTACTTCTGGCTGATCAAACGTTTGGCGGCATCAACGGTGTCACTCAGTAATGTGATGACACCTGTCATAGCATTGGTTTTGGGAGCGACGTTGAACAGTGAATATATTAGCTCCAATGCCTTTGTTGGAATCGTGGTCGTGATGTTTGGTATTGTGATGTACTTTTGGAAAGAGTGGCGCGAGCAATATTTTAATAAAGTACGTTGAACCGTGTACATCTACAGAATTATAAGGAAGCTGCGGCTTCCTTTTTTTTCTATACCTTTGCGCTAAAGAGCGTGTTTCACATTGAACATGATGGCATTGTCGAAACAATCGACAGTTGGTGTAAAAACAACAAAATAACAAACAACAGCTACAGTCAGTTTGAGTACTATGGAATGAGCTATAAAATCAAATAGATCTGTTTGATAAAAATAAATTTAGGACAATTTTAAATGTCTGAATCTAACAAAATCGTGGTATATGCAGCGCTCTTCGGCAATTTAGCGATTGCACTGGTGAAGTTTGTCGCTGCCTATATCACGAATAGTTCGGCCATGTTGAGTGAAGCTATTCACTCTGTGGTTGATACTTTAAATGAAATCTTACTGCTCTACGGTATGAAAAAATCGCAGCAGCCAGCAAATGCACGCCATCCGTTTGGCTATGGGAGAGAGCTGTATTTTTGGGCTTTTATTGTGGCGTTGATGGTCTTTGCTTTGGGTGCGATCGTGTCGATTTATCAAGGGATTAGTCATATTTATCACCCCGAAGAAATGCAAAATCCGATGATTAACTATATCGTATTAGGTATTGCGATTTTGTGTGAAGGGACCTCTTGGTTTGTGGCATTGAAAGCATTTCGTAAAATCAAAGGGAAACAGGGCTATTTTGAAGCATTTCGACGCAGTAAAGATCCGACGACATTTACCGTGTTATTTGAAGATTCAGCAGCGCTGATTGGTCTGTTTATTGCCCTGATCGGTATCTATTTATCACACGCGCTGAATATGCCAATGCTTGATGGTCTGGCATCAATTCTAATTGGGGTTGTACTCGCTATTTCAGCAATTTTACTTGCACGTGAGACTAAAGGATTGCTCATGGGAGAAACTGCTGATCCACAATTGAGGCATAATGTCTTGATGGTTGCAGAGCAAGATCCAGCAGTGCATTCTGCCAATGGGGTGTTAACAGAGCAGATGGGTGCACATCAAGTTTTGGCATCTTTGAGTCTTGAATTTAAAGATAATTTAACGTCAGATGATATAGAAGCTTGTGTCAACAGAATTGAAGCACAAATTAAACAGCTTCATCCTGAAATTGTGGCACTCTTTGTCAAGCCTCAATCTCGGAAGGTTTGGCTTGAGCGCATGAAAGGTCGTCTTGATCAATAGGTCTGCGAGGTTAAATACTTTGCAAGGTTTGTCAGCATAGTGAATGAATTTTAAATACACATGAATCAAAAAACTCAATCAGCACAGTTTCAAATCAGTACTAAAAGCTGTATGAAACATACGTGGACGAAGCCTGTATTTGATTATCTGGCAACTGACCATTTTAATGGGGAAAAATTCTTTAATACCCTTCGAAATCCAGATGCGTTTACGCGTAAAGATATGCTGAAATGGATCATGACGCGTAAAAGCGATACATGGAAAGTAGATTGTGAGCAAGAATACCAACAGTTTTTTGCTTCTTCGCGTAGCATTCCGCACAATCGGCCATTGGCTAAAATGGATGATTGGTTGGTTTGGTTTGTCGGACATGCGACGGTTTTGATTCAAATTGGGCCATATAATTTTTTGACCGATCCTGTATGGGCGGAGTATGCAGGCCCACGTCAAGGGACTGGACCACGACGTGCTTGTCCTGCAGGAATTGCCTTAGAAGAATTACCTACAATTCATGGGGTTTTACTAAGCCATAATCATTATGATCATATGGATTTAGCAACCTTGAATTGGTTACATGAACAATTCGCTATGCCGATTTATACTGGTTTAGGCAATGCTTATTATTTACCCACACATTTCAATGTCATTGAACTTGATTGGTGGCAATCGGAAATGTTTGAAGATTTGCGTATCGTTTATACGCCTGCACAGCATGGTTCAGGTCGTGGTTGGCGAGATCAAAATCATGCCTTATGGGGAGGTTTTTCCATCGTGCATAGTACAGGACATTTCTTCTTTGCTGGAGATACGGGCTATGCCGCGCATTTCAAACAAATCCATACACGCCTAGGTGCACCACGAGTAGCGTTATTACCGATTGGAGCTTATGAGCCACGTCGTTTAATGAAATATTTGCACATGAATCCCGAAGAAGCTTTTCAGGCGCATAAAGATTTACAGTCAAAATGTTCATTGGCAATGCATTATCGGACGTTTCAGTTGACTGATGAAGCTAGAGACCAACCTGAACATGACTTACATCATGCAATGCGAAAAACATCAAAGTTAATGAATCCATTTTTAACCATGCATGAAGGCAAAAAATTGGTTGTTTAAGGATTAGGGTGTGTTGACATTTACAGCCGATAAATTGAGCTAAAGAGGCAACCATATAAATATACAAGCTAAAGCAACAGCGCTTTGATAGTTACGTTTTAGCTTATCGTATCTTGTGGCAATTCCTCTAAATTGTTTTAATCTACAAAATGCATTTTCAACTAAATGTCTGATTTTATACATATACCAGTCCATATCATCATTGCTAGATTTGGCATTTGATCTTCGAGGAATGTTTGCTTTCGTATTACTTTCTCTAATTTTCTTTCTGAAACTTTCTGAATCATAGCCTTTATCTGCACATAGCATTTCTGACTCTGTTAAATCTAATTTTGATACAAGATCAGGTGCAACCTTAATATCATGTGAAGTTCCATCTGAAATAATAAATTCAAT